>JAQCJP010000023.1 GCA_027592945.1 Planctomycetota bacterium | reverse complement strand
CTCCGGCTGCGGCTCGTGCGTGAGCTGGCCGCCAGCCGCCACGACCTCCGCCGCCCCGGCCACGACGTCGGCCACCTGAAAGCTCAGCCCTGTCCAGGTTCGCTTGCCCTCGCCGCCCGAGTGGATTCCGATCACGGCATCGAGCACGCCGACCTCGGTGATCGCGGAGTTCTGCCGGAGGATTCGGCCCCCGAAAAGCTCGCAGTAGAAGCGGGCCGCCCGCTCCATGTCAGCGGCCCAGATGACGTACTTGACGCGTTCGACGTTCATCGCGGTGCTCCCTCGCGGCATCCCCGCGGGATCGCTCCGGCGAGTAGACTCATCGGTTCATGGGTGCCATCGAAATGGCAGTTTGAGTATACGCGGAGCATCCCTTATGCCCCTTCCCACTGCCGGCCCAGCCCGGCTGTCCCGGCGGGATCTTCTCGCCGCTGCAGCCGCCACGGCCGCCCTCCCCCTGACGGGCTCGGCCGCCGAGCCGGCCCCGCGGCCGCTGCGACCGGTGCGGTTCGGCGTCTCCACCTATTCCTTCTGGCAGTTCCGAGCCGAGCCGGCCCCGATCGAACGATGCATCGACGAGGCCGCCCGGATGGGCTTCGACGGCGTCGAGATTCTCCAGGTCCAGATGATGGGGGAGGAGTCGAACGGCCGGCTCCAAAAGCTCAAGCGGCAGGCCCACTCCCTGGGCCTGGCCCTCTGCGGCTTCTCGACCCATCAGGGCTTCGTCTCCCCTGATCCGGCCGTCCGTCAGGAAAACATCGACAAGACCCTCCACTCGATCGACCTCGCCTCCCGGCTGGGCATCCCGACCATGCGGGTCAACACCGGCCGCTGGGGAACCTCCAAGAACTTCGACGAGTTGATGGCCAACCGCGGCATCGAGCCCCGGCTGCCGGGTCACACCGACGAGGAGGGCTTCGGCTGGGTGATCGAGTCGCTGGAAAAGTGCCTGCCGCGGGCCGAGGAGTGCGGTGTCGTGCTCGGCCTGGAGAACCACTGGGGCCTGGGCCGGACGGCCGCCGGCGTGATGCGGATCGTCAACGCGATCGACTCCCCCTGGCTGAAGACCACCCTCGACACCGGCAACTTCCTCGACGACATGTATCCGCAGATGGAGCAGATCGCCCCCGACGCCTGCCTCGTCCAGGCCAAGACCTACTACGGCGGCGGCAAGTGGTACACGCTCGAGATCGACTATTCCCGGGTCGCCGAAATCCTTCGGGAGGTCGGCTACCAGGGCTGGGTGTCGCTGGAGTTCGAGGGCAAGGACGATCCGGCCGAGGCGGTTCCGAAAAGCCTGGCGATGCTCAAGGAGGCCTTTGCATGATCCGCCACATAATGCTGCCTGCCGCCTGCCTGATTGCGGCGGCGCTGCCGGCCACCGCAGCCGAGCCCGCCCCGGGCTACGCGATCGTGGTCTCGGAGGCCACCCGTGCCGAGCCAGCCTGGCGGGCGGTCGTCGCCGCCCTCGAAGCCAAGCATGCCGATCGCGGGCCGGTCGTGATCACCTGGCAGAAATCTCCAGAGGAAGCCATCGAACCGCTGGCCGAGTTGTTCCCGCGACACACCTGCTTCGTCGCCCGGCCGGAGGAGGCCGGCCGCGAGTTTGTCGCCCGGGTCCACCGGCTTACCCGCCGGCTCGACGACGACCCCTACACTGACACCCTCTGGGGCATCCTGACCGGCTTCGATGCCGCCAACGCCCTGGCCATCGCCAAGACGGCCGAGCCCCTGGAGATCCGGCGGGTCACCGCCGGCACCGAACTGGCGATGGATCGCGTCGTGGAGGGGGAGTGGTATTGCGAGCTCGAGCAGAACCGGATGGTCCGCAAAGAGGCCGGCGGCGAAACGGAGCAAGTCGACGGCCCGGATGACACGACCGCCGCCTTGGCAGCCCGGCTCTCCGACGGGCTGACCGATCTGTTCGTAACCAGCGGCCACGCCACCGAACGCGACTGGCAGATCGGCTTCCGCTACAAGAACGGCTCGTTCCGCTCGGGCGCGGGCAAGCTCTGGGGGCTGGACACTGGCGGCCGGAAGATTCCGATCGAGTCGGCAAACCCCAAGGTCTGGCTGCCGGTGGGCAACTGCCTCGCCGGCCACATCGACGGCCCCGACGCCCTCGCCCTGGCCTTCATGAACTCAGCCGGCGTCTGTCAGATGGCCGGCTACACCGTGCCGACCTGGTTCGGCTATGCCGGCTGGGGCCTCCTCGACTACTTCGTCGAACAGCCGGGCCGGTTCACGCTCTGCGAGGCCTTCCATGCCAACGGCCAGGCGCTTGTCCACCGGCTCGAAACCAACGCCGCCCCGCGTGACGAAAAGGGCCTCGCCTTCGACCGCGACGTCCTCGCCTTCTACGGCGACCCGGCCTGGGAGGCCCGAATGGCTCCGGGCCCGCTGCAGTTCGACCAGACGCTCACCGAAAAAGACGGCGTCTTCACGCTCACGGTCATGCCCCGGGACGGGCCACGGTCGTTCGCGCCGGTCAACACCAACGGCTCCCAGCGGGGCGGCCGTCCGATCGTGCAGTTCCTGCCGCAGCGGCTGGCGGACATGGAACTCGTCACCGGGGAGCAGTGGCGGCCAGTCATCACCGACACCTTCATCCTCGTGCCGCTCCCGCCGCCGAGCCAGGCCGAGCCGGTGGTGGTCACGTTTCGCGGGCGACCAGCCGGGCCTTGACGAAGGAATGAACTTCTGTCCACTTTCTGAATCTGTGCTTGAGGAGTCAATCGAATGACAACCGAGAACTTTCGTCATCTATTGAATGCTCGGCCCTTCAAGCCTTTTCGTGTGATCATGTCGAGTTGGGAGTCCTATGAGGTCCGCCACCCTGAGGTGGCATTACTCCTCAGGAACGATCTGCTTGTCGGAATCGACATTGAGGATGACGGCTTTGCCGCCGAGTTTCGCATCTGCCCGCTGTTTCATATTGCCACGGTCAAGCCGATTCTCCACGAGCCCTCCTCCGGCTAGCCCAGCCCGCCCCTTCTGGCCGGACTACGATTCCGGCCCGTGGCCGCAGGTTTGCAACCTGCGGAATGGGCAGGCTACAAGCCCGCCCCCACAGAAGACGCTCCGCACCCCCCTCACCGTGGCCGCAGGGTCCCACCGTGGCCGCGGGTCTGCAACCTGCGGAAGAGCCAGCCGCCACCCCCTGCCCCGCCCTACAGTCCGACCTTCTTCCAGGCTGCTTTGACCGTCTTGCGGGCCGCGGCCCCAAACCGGTCGCCGGCGATCTGAACGGTGATCCGGGCGAGATCCTCGAACCGGCTCGTCCGCGAGAGCTGGAGCATCGCCTCGTACCAGATCGCCGCAGGCACCTCCCAGGCGTGGCCGCCGAGCGACCGGGCCGCAAGCACGAAGGCCCGGTTGGGGATCCCCGAGTTGATGTGCACGCCGCCGGAATCGGCCGGGCCGGTGTAGAGCCGCTTCATGTGGTCGGGCTGCGGGTCGCTGCCGAGTATGGGATCGTCGCGGTAGGCGGTGCCCGGGTGCTCCATGTCGCGGATGCCCCGCCTCGTCTCCGCCGGCACAAGCACCTCCCGGCCCACCAGCCAGGACGCCTCCTCGGCCGGCTCCTTCCGCCGCCATTGGCGAACGAGCACACCGAAGACATCGGCAAAGTGCTCGTTCAAGGCGCCCGACTGGCCGCGGTAGACGAGGTTGCTCGTGAAGGCCTGCACGCCGTGAGTCAGTTCGTGAGCGACGACGTCAAGCGACGTGGTGAACCCGCGAAACACCTTGCCGTCACCGTCGCCGTAGGCCATCTGCGAGCCATCCCAGAAGGCGTTGTTCATCGGCTGGTAGCGGTCACGGCCGTCGGCCTCGCCGACGTGGACGCTCGAGATCAGCGACATCCCGGCATCGTCGAGCGAGTTGCGGCCGAAGACCGCGTGGAAGAAGTCGAAGGTGTCGCCGGAATGATCGTAGGCCTCATTGACAGCCGTATCCCTGACCTTCGCATCTCCCTCGCCGCGAACGAGCCGGCCAGGCAGGGCATCCTTGCCGCGAGCGTCGTAGACGAGCCGGTACTTCCGGCGGGCCGGCGAGGGCATCACCATCATCGCCGGCATCTGGCCCGCGAAGGCCCGCACCGCCCGCACCGCCGCGCAGTGGGCGAGCGCCACGAGCGCCCCGTCGCGAATCGCGGGATCCTCGCAGCGGGCCATCGCCTCGACCATGTAGGGAGGCACGAAGCATTGAATCGGGTTCCGGCCGCACTCGCGAAGACAACGCTTTGACACGATCGATTCCCCTCACAACTCCAATGCACCGTTGGAGGGGATTATCCACTCGGCCGCTTATCCCCGCCACCTCCACCCATAAAAGCCCCCCGGCGCGAGCCGGGGGGACGGCGGGCCATTGGGCCATCCCGGCCCCCACCAACCGCGAGCCAAATACCCCCGCCCCAGCCGCCGTTTTCGTGGGCTCAACCGCCTGCCGCCTGCACCGCGATGCCGGCGGCGGCAAGTGCCTCCCGCACGGCCCGGGCGAGGGCCACCGGATCCGGGCCGTCGCCGTGGATGCAGAGCGTCTGGGCCCGGATCGCGAGCAACGTGCCGTCGGCCGCCTCGACGACGCCCTCCCGCACGAGCCTGACCACCCGGTCGGCCGCCGCGGCCGCGTCGCCGAGCACCGCCCCCGGCTGCGACCGTGGCAGCAGCCTGCCATCAGCGGCATAGGCCCGATCGACGAAGGCCTCCGCGGCCACCGCCGCGCCCCGGCTCCGGGCGACGGCGGCGAGCCGGCTGCCGGCGAGCGCGAAGAGCATCATCTCCGGCCACCGCCCGGTGACCGCGTCGACCACCGCCTCGGCAAGTTGGTCGTCGCGGCCCACCTGATGATAAAGGCCGCCGTGGAGTTTGACGTGCCGCGGGGGCTCGCCGATCACGGACGCAAGCCGTTGTATCTGGTCGACGACGAGCCGCGCGGCCTCCCGGGGCGTCATCGCCAGTTCCCGCCGGCCGAAGTGCTCGCGATCAGGATGGCCCGGGTGGGCC
Organism: Planctomycetota bacterium; assembly: GCA_027592945.1. GTDB lineage: Bacteria > Planctomycetota > Planctomycetia > Pirellulales > UBA1268 > QWPN01. The sequence continues at coordinate 18,953 of JAQCJP010000023.1, read as the reverse complement.
CCGATCGCCACGCCATGCTCCCGGGCCAGGCCCGCCGCCGCGGCCATCGTCGCCGCATCGCCGGCATGTCCGCCGCAGGCGATGTTCACCGACGTCGCTAGTGGCATCAGTGCCGGATCGTACGCTGACCCCTCGCCGAGATCGCAGTTGAGATCGACCGACAGGCGATCCAGCCCGCTCATCGCAGCGTCTCCCGGAGATCGGCCACCGCATCTTCTTGCTGTCGGACCGCCGCCCGGGCCTCCGCCAGCGTCACCGGCTCGAAGCACACCGGCTCGCCCGGCCGCAGCTGGGCCGCCCGTGGCAAATCGGCCGCGATCACCTGGCCGAGCACGGGATAGCCGCCGATCGTCTGCGCGTCGGCCAAGAGCACGATCGGCTGCCCGTCGGGAGGAAGCTGCACCGTCCCGGGAAACACCGCCACGCTCGCCATCCCCGCAAACTCACCGGCTCCCGGCAGAGGCGCGCCCTCGAGCCGCACCCCCATCCGGTTGGAGCGGCTGCTCGCCCGGAACGTCCGGCCCCAGGCTGAACCGCAACAGGCCTCGGCCTGCTCGCCGGGAATGACCCGCAAGACCTGCGGCCGCTCACCGAATCGCATCACACGCAGAACCTCCGCAACGCCTCGGACAGGCGGCCGGGCTGCACGGCCAGCCCGATCGCCCACGCCCAACCGATCGCTAGCCCGCAACGGCCGGCCGCCAAAGCCCCCCAGGCCCGCCGCCACCAGCGTGCTGCGGCTGCCAAGCACCGGCTCGACCTCGATTCCACCGGCCACCGCCAGATACCCCCGACAACCGGCGGTCGCATGCCCGATGGCGAGTTCCGTGCCGGCGGCCAGCCGCGTCGCCACGCCCGCCGGCAGTCCCGGAAACTCGCCGCCCACCAGCGCCACGATCGCCTCGCATTCGAATCGCAGCCTTGGCCCCACCAGCGTGCACTCGATGCCCGCCGCTCCCTCGGGGTTGCCGACGAGCAGGTTCGCCAGCCGCAGCGACACGCGATCGGCCGCGCCGGAGAGTGGCACCCCCGCATTCCGATGGCCGGGCCGGCCGAGATCCTGAACTGTTGTAAACAGCCCCGGCTCGACCACGGTGATCGCGGCCGGTCCACCGGCGCCAGCCGGCGGCGGAGAATGCTCCGCCGCGACAACCGCTTCGCCATCGGCCTCCACGAATCGCACCCGATCTCCCACAGCCAGCACCGCCGGCCGCGGCCGGCGGGCGTCAAAGAGCGTCGCCGACGAGCGGCCGATCAGGTTCCAGCCACCGGGGCTGGCAAACGGATAAACGCCGGTCTGCCCGCCGCCGATCCCGACCGCGCCGGCAGGCACCAGCCGCCGCGGGGTCGCCCGGCGTGGGGTCGCAACCGCCTCTGGTAGCCCGGCGAGATAGCCGAACCCCGGCAGGAAACCGATTGCCTCCACCACATACTCGGGCTCGGTGTGGGCGGCGATCAACCGCTCGCGGGGAAGCCCGTGGCTGCTGCAGACCTCCTCGAGGTCCTCGCCGTCGTACGCCACCGGGATCTCATGCAACTCCGAGCCGCTGCCGCTCGTCACCTCGGCGGCCCCAGCCGCAGCGGCGATCGCCGCCATGACCGCACCAAGATCCTCGACCGCCAGCGGATCGTAGGCCACGCTCACCCGGCCGGGCGAGCCCACCACGTCGGTCACGCCGGCAATCGCCGCAGCCTCGATCACCGTGGCGACCGCCCGCACCCGGCTGAGCACCTCCGCGGCAGCCTCCCCCTCGATCCGCACGACAATCGCACCCTCTCCAACCGGCTCGGGATGCGACACGCCTTCGATCATGCCTCTGAGTGTATGAGCCCGCTGCCTATGGCACCTCGCCGAGGGCCAGTGCCGCAAACGAGGCCAGCCAGTGATCGCCGACATAATCACCGCCGATCGCGTGCGGGAGGGCCGGCTCGAGGTTGTTTTCGGCGGCCGCCCGCAGGTCGGCCATCCGGGGATGCCCCGCCGGCAGGGCAGCGGCGATCCGCCGCAGGCACCAGGCCCGCGAGAGCCCCAGCCCGTCGAGATGCACCACCTGCGGATCCTCTCGGTCGCTCACGACCACCGGCTCGGCCAGCGAGCCGATCCCCTCGGGCAAGAGGCCATCAAACCAGGCGGCAAACGACTCCTCGGGCAGCACGCCAGCCATCAGCGCCGCCTCCGAGAGCAGCGGCGAGAGGAAGTCGGTCAGCGAGGGCTCGAAGTCGGGCCGGGCATCGCGATCGCCCCCGTACCAGCGGCTCGCCGCGTGGGCGACGCTCGTGGCCAGTTCCTGATCGTGGCATGCGCGGGCATAGTCGAGGGCCAACAGGCAGGCGAAGGCGGTATTGGCATGGGTGCCGGCCCGAATCGGATAGCCCGCCGCCCGCACAAACTCTGCCAGCCGCCCCGCCAGGTCGCTGGCCAGCGGATCGACCGCGGCCGCCCAGCCTGCCGCGGCTGGTTCCGGCTCCTTGAGCCGCTCGAGTTCCGCCCGCAGTTCCAAGAGCCAGGCCCAGCCGTAGGGCCGCTCAAAGCTCTTTGCAACCGGCCGGGCCAGGGCGGCTCGCTCGGCTGCCATGCCCTCCTCAGTGAGCCGGGCCGCGAGCGTCTCGCGGAGAGCCGCCGCCATCTCGCCATCGGGAAAGAGCCGTAGCAGCCGGACGAGAAGCCAGTGCATATGGACGGCCGAATGCCAGTCGAAGGCGCCGCAGAAGACCGGGTGCCGGGCGACGTGATCGGCGGCCTCCGGCTCGGGCCCCTCGAGCACATGATCGAGCTTGTGGGGAAACGGCCGCGATACGTTGGCGATGGCCACGCGGGCAAAGGCGGCAGCGAGTCCTGATTCGATTCGCATCCAATGGGTTCCCAGGGCGGAAAAGCGTCGGCTGGCAATCTGCGGAGGATACCGCCGACCTTCCGAATGGCACAGGTTCGCCTCAACGTACCGACTGGCAGGGGCCGACGTCAGAAACGCATTCGGGGAATGCCCCCCTCAGCCAGGGCCCCTCTGCGAGCACCCATCATGCCACCTCTCACGGCCCCGGCCGGTCGAATCGGCCCCGGCCTGGATCGAGTTTCCGCTCGTCGCGTTCGTCGGTCGGCTCTCGCTCTGCCCGTCGCACAACTCGTTGGCCTGCTTGTCGGACTGCTTGCGAGCCTGACGGCAATTCCGGCAGCGGCCGAGTTTCCCAAGCTGCTCCGGGGACTGGCCGCGCCCTTCCGGGCCGCCCACCGCGAGGCTCCTCCCCTTCCCGAGGACTCCTGCCTCGACATCCTGACCGGCGAGGTCCTCTGGCTCGAGCACCACATCGACCACTACGGCTCGATCGTCGCAAAGTCGCCCGACGTCTGGGGCCAGAACCGGCTGACGCGGCACCGGGCTGAATACGAGCAGCAGATGCGGGCCCAGCTTGACCGCTTCGAGAGCCGGGCCAGCGCCGCTCTTCGCCGCAGCGACCAGGCCTTTCTCGGCATGGCGATGGCGCTCCAGTCGGCCTCCGGCAATCGCCGCCGCGGCGAGCAGGTGCCCGTGCCCGCCGCCAACACCTCGAGCACCGCCGTCGCCCGGGTCGAGGGCCTGATTCCCTCGACCAATGAAGATATCTCGCGGGCCGGTTCCGGCGTGATCGCCCGCTCCGCCCCCTTCGCGCTGCCGGCCAGCCCCGAGGGAGTTTCCTTCGGCAGCGGACCGCTCTCGCTCGAGCCGACGCTCCATCTGGATCAGCTCTCCCGCTACCTCAACCACCTCAATCAACTGCGCCGGATCAACGAGGGCGACGACTCCGCCGACTCGCCCGGCTACTCGCTCAACCTCGTGCGGATCCCCGTCTCGATCATCCCCGGCGACCTGACCCGCAAGGGACACGGCGCGGAGATCACGTTCATCGCCGAGCCGATCCTGGGCGAGGATCTGCTTCCGACCACCTTCCGCAACCTCGTCATCAACGACCTGGTCGACACGATCGCCCCGGCGCTGACCTGGGCTGTCAACGATTCCGAGTGTCTCGCCTGGACTGCCACGATCCTCGGCGACCCGACCACCCCGGAGGCCGCCGCCACCCCAGATGCCGACCGCCGCCAGGGGATCATGGCGGCCATGCAGGCCCTCTCGGCCCGCCTGCCCGCCGTCGCCCCCACGTCGGTGCCGGCCGTCCAGACCCGGCGGGCCCGGCTGCCGATTCCCTTCTCGCAACTGGCCGACGTCAGCGGCATCCGCCAGATCGCGATCCTGATCCGCGACACCCGCGCGGCTCTCGAACACGATCCGGCCAACCGCCCGTGCATCACCTACATGAGCGTCCAGGGCCACCTCAAGAGCGAACTCACCGCCGCCTTCGAGTTCCTCGCCAGCCCCGCCCACCGCCATCTCTGGCAGGAACTCCCCGGCTGGAATCTCGCCGGCCTCGTCCGTAGCCGCGACGCGGCCCAACTGGGGGGCGTCCGCTGCCGGTTCTTCACGAGCGTCGCCGCCAGCCAGCCCGGCACGAGCGGCGGCCACTGGCTGCTGCCGGCTCCCGATGGCTCGGCTGACTCCGAAGCCCTTGCCGACGCCGACCTCTGCTGCGGCCAGCCCCAGCCGGCGGTGCCGGTCTGTCAGACGACGACCGCCGTGCTCGCCTGGGGAATCCTCGTCGAAAGCGCGCTGCTCGACCAGCGGCTCCGGGAAGATGTCCGCGAGTCGGCCACGTCGCTGGGCCTCCCGGCGCCGGCCGTCGAATACGCCGGCTCCTTCTACGGCCCCGACCCGAGCCCCGAGGCCCGGGCCGCCTTCGCCGACTACGTCCGCACCCGCTGGCCGATCCGGGTCTTCGCCCTCGATCCGGCGATCGAGGAGCAGAACGTCGATGAGTCGTACTCCCGCCGCCGCGAGCTCCAGATCGCGATGGCCCTGGCCGCCGCCAGCGGCCGGCTCAACGCCCAGGCCCTGACCCGCTACACCCGGCGATTGGAGACCGATCTGGCGACCGTCTCGCTCAACCGCACGATCGTCGGCTTCTCCCACGGCGACGACACCTTCGGCTGGCGGTTTCATCCCCGCGTCCAGTCGCCGCCGACCCGCGGCACGCTGGCCACCTGGGCCGAGACCCTCCGCGGCGGCCCCACGACCGACGGCGACCTCGCCCAACGGCAGCTCGAGCCGGGGATGCGGGAGTGTTCGGCGATCGTGGTGATGCCGTCGTTCGTGCCCCACGTGCGATTCGACGTCCAGTCCCGCTGGTTCTCGCTGGTCCATCCCCGGGCGGTCGTGCCCGACGTCCGCGAGTCGGTCCGGCTGACGCGGGCGGTCGCCGCGATCCGTCAGCAGGGCGATTGCTGCCCGGGCTGCCGGGATGCCTCGGCTCCGCTTGCTGCAGCCCAGCTGCAACGGGCAGTCGACCGGCTCGCCCGTCGCCTGCCGGTGCAGAACCTGACGGCCCTGGTCCCCTATGAGAACACCGCCGGCGGCTTCGAACTGTTCAACACCGGGATCAGCGACCTCGCGCCCGAGCTGCTCGGCTGGTATGGAGCCCCCGGCATCGACCCGGCCGGCACGACCTCGCTCTTCCTCGTCGGCAAGGGGGCCAGCATCCACGACACGGAGGTCATCGCCGGCGGCCGCCGACTCCCCTTCACGCTGATTGGCCGCGACGTGATCCGCGTCGACATCCCTGGCGGGGTCCAGACGATTCCCGCGGCCGAGGGCTGCTCCGCGGGCACATCCGCCTGCCTCGGCCGGAGCCGCCTGCTGCTCGCCTCGGCCGCCGAGCCGCTGCCGGCCCCCCGGGCAAGCCTCGCCGTGGCTCCCGACTGCTGCGGCATCGACTGCAACAGCCGCGAGACAGTCCCGATCCACCTGGCGACCCCCTACGGCGTCAGCGGCCGGCTGCTGGTGCCGGTGATCCCGCGGGCCGGCCGGGCGGGCGGCGGTCCGGCCTTCATCGCCGGCTGCGACTTCGACCTCTTCTTCTCGACCGGCCGGTCGAGCGGCTCGCCGACGGAGGTCGCCCGCGTCGATGAGTTCTACGACGCCAGCTGCGACGCGATCGAGATCGCCGTGCCCGACTCCTTCATTCCGCCGAGCAAGGCGGTGCTCCAGCTCAGGCTTCGCGACGAGGCCCGCGGCGTGACGGCCGCCACCTTCTCCTTCACCAATCCCTTCTTCGACGGCAGCCGCGGTCGCTACGTGATCGCCGGAGGCGACCTGAGAAACTTCGTCGGCGACACCTCGCGGCCCGCCACCGACAAGACCCTCCGCGGCGCGGTCAAGCCCTACCTCGACGCCCTCCTGGCCACCGGCGGCCTGGCCGACGTCGGCGATTCGCTCACCCTCGCCCTCACCGCCGAGATCGTCGCCGGCGAGCGGGCCGTTCCCGTGGCCGGCAGCCTCCCGGTCACGGCAACCCGTCGCGGCAAGGAATCGCTGCTTCCTCCCGACGGCACCCTCGACTGAGTCCGTCGCCGACGCGGCGACGGTGATCCACGGAGGTTATCCGGCAAATAATGCGGCGTATTGACCGGTGGCCAGCGGCGGCTCAGGGCCAGAAGCGGAAGCCCCCCAGCGACGTATCAACGCCATCTCCAAGACGCCGCCAAGGATTATCCAGCAGCCAGAGTCGGCTACCTTGGTCCGTGCAATCACTGGTTCGCCCAACCGCGGCAATTCCCCGGTGATGCCTTGGATTGCCGCCACAGAGCAGTCTATGCGATAATCTCATTATGATGTCCCGGGTGGAGCAAATCGCCGAGCAAGTGAAGTCGCTTCCGCTGAGCGAGCGGGAGGAACTTCTGACTTGGCTTGCCGACTTCGAACTCGGCCAGGTTGATGCGTGGGATGAGGAGATCGCCCGGGATTCCCAGCCGGGCGGTCGGATGCAGCGGATCCTCGATCGCGTACGCCGCGATATCGCCGAGGGAAGGACAAAGCCGCTTGGCGAAGTCATCGACAACGACTGACTTCTGGTCCGCGTATCGCGCGCTTCCGCCGGCTATCGAGCCCTCGCCGTCTTCGAAGGCGACACGTTCTTCTGGTATTGGATCGGTGACCACGACCAATATGATAAATTTCTTGCCGAATAGCTCGGCCCCACCGCGGCGAACCAAGCGATCGAGCAGCACCGCGATGAAGCCCAGCAGCGTGGATAATCATGTGGCCGCGAGCCATTGATCGCCACCGTTATGCGCCTCTCAATCACACCACGGCGCCAATTGTGGTTCCAAATGAACCGTTGCTCAATCTACGTATCAACTGCGATGCTGATTGTGGTCCTCGCCGGTTGTGGCAACTCGAACATGCCTGCTAACACGCCTAACCCGACCACCAATCAATCCACCGATGGCAATTCGGACGCCCGGAATGATTCCCAAGCTGCGCACGACAATGGCCCGATCACGATGGAAACTGAAACGACGATCGAAAGCGCGGCTCTCAAGCAGGCAATGATCGAGATCAGTGTTGAACTGATGACGAAACAGCAGCCCAACACCGAGCGCGACGCTGGCGCTGACCAACTAGGCAGCTAACAAGTAGGCGGCTAACAAGCGGTTCAACCGGCGCCGCGGGCCGCGCGGTTTCTGAGCGAGCTCAACAGCGGCGTCAGCATCGGCACCGGCACGATGACCCGCCGCGGGAGGTCACGTTCCCGGGCCATCAGCTGCATCAAGTCCCGGTAGGACAGGATGTCGGCCCCGCCGATCTCCAACGGCCGGCCGGGGGCTCCCTGACGAAGCAGCGAACCCGGCAGCCCGCCTCGAGCAGTGCCGGCACGAGCCTGCCACCGACGTAGCCGGTCGCCCCCGTGACGAGAATCGTGCCCCTCGACTCGAGGTGTGTGGTGTCCTGCTCCATATCTGGCTCGTGGTCGGGGTCCGGAGCGGCTCCGCTCCCGAGGCCGTTCCGATTCATCGGAAGGATAGGCAGCAGGCCCGCCGGCAGTCAGTCGAGCGGGCCGGCGGCAGGCCGGCACCTTCAGAAGCCGCGTGGCGTGTCTCGCCGTTGTCGGCCGGGCCACTTTTCGGCTGCTCGACAAGTCCGCCTTCTCATCCCGGTCTGGCCGTCACGGTTGCAGTCATCGTGAGACCGCCTCTACGCTCTGGTGACGTCTGCCCACGCCCTCCCTTCGCGGCCGCATGATCCCTCGCTTCTCCGCCCTCGGCCAACGCTTCGCCGCCGGCACCGGCATCGGCACGCTGATGAAAGACCTCGGCCAGGCCCTGGCCGCCGGCGGCGACGTCAAAATGCTGGGCGGAGGGCAGCCGGCGAGCATCCCGGCCGTGGAGGCCGTCTGGCGGCGGCGGCTGGAGGAGATTCTCGCCGAGCCCGGCGCGATGGAGCGGATGCTTGGCCACTACGACCCGCCCCGGGGCAATCCCCGCTTCGTGGAAGCCGTGGCAGGCCTCCTCCGATCGAGCTTCGGCTGGGACGTCACGCCCGAGCACGTCGCCGTCACCGTTGGCGGGCAGACCGCGTTCTTCATGCTCTTCAACCTGCTGGCCGGACGGATGGCCGACGGCAGCCGCCGGGAGATTCTCCTGCCGTTGGTGCCGGAATACATCGGCTACGCCAGCCAGGGCCTCGACAACGCGGTCTTTCGGGCGGTGCCTCCGCGGATCGAGCGGATCGGCAGGCACGACTTCAAATATCACGTCGACTTCGAGGCCCTCGAGGTGACGGCCGAGACGGCGGCGATCTGCGTCTCCCGGCCGACCAATCCGACCGGCAACGTGCTGACCGATGACGAGCTGGCCCGCCTCTCAGCCCTGGCCCGCCAGCACGGAATCCCGCTGATCATTGACAACGCCTACGGGGCTCCCTTTCCCGGAGCGATCTTCACACCGGCCGAGCCGCTCTGGGGCGACCACGTGATCCTCACGCTCAGCCTCTCCAAGCTCGGACTGCCCGGCACGCGAACGGGCATCGTGGTGGGACCGCCGGAGGTCGTGGCCGCGGTCGCCGAAATGGGCTCGGTGATCGGGCTGGCCAATCCGAATATCGGCCAGGAAATCGTGCTGCCACTGGTGGCCAGCGGTGAGATCCTGCGGCTCTCCGAGACGGTGATCCGACCGTTCTACGAGGAACGCTCGCGGCTGGCCCGCGGCTGGGTCGAGGAGGCCTTCGGCGACCGCTTCGACTACGCGGTGCATCTCAGCGAGGGCGCCTTCTTCTTCTGGGTCTGGTTTCCCGGCCTGCCGGCGACCACCCAGCAGCTCTACGAGCGGCTCAAGGCCCGGGGCGTGCTCGTGGTGCCGGGGCATCACTTCTTCTACGGGCTCGACGCTCCCGACTGGCCGCATCCTCACGAGTGCATCCGGCTGACCTTCACGATGCCACCCGAGACCATCCGCGAGGGCCTCGCGATCATCGGCGAGGAGGTCCGTCGGCTTCACGGGGCGAAGCCGCACGCGACTCAGCCTCCGCGCTAAGGCTCGCGGACGGGCGTGAACCGCACGACGATCTCGAGATCGGGCTGAGGCGGAACCTCGGCGACGAGCAGCTGAAAGCCCGCGTTCGGCCGTTCCTGGTCGCTCGGCGGCGTGGCCGGTTCGAGCTTCCAGGCGGCCGTCGCCGGCTCGACGGCGACAGCCATCTCCGCCTCGGCCAGCCGGAGCGTCGCTCGCGACCCGTCGAGCGTCGCGGTGGCGTTGATCATCGCCTGCCAGCGGACGGGACCGTCGGCCGCCGCGATCCGGTCCCTGATCGTCACCACGCTGCTGATCGGGTCGAGCCGGACCTCGCGGGTCATCCTCCCGGCCGCCGGGATGCCCTTGAAGGTGTAGGCTGCCGTCAGGTCGAAGATGCCGCGAGGCTCTCCGCCGAGGTCGATGTCGATCAGCGGGCAGCAGGCCGCGTCGGCCGCCTGCTGATGCCCGGCCAGCAGCGGCACGCAGTGCGACCGGGCATTGAGCCGGTAATACCGCCAGCGTCCCCCGCGGAAATCAAAGTAGCCCGGCAGGTTGTAGTCGTCGCTGCCGAGATCGTGCACCCACCGCTGGCCCAGCGCATCGAGCACGAAGCTGCCGACGTCCATGTGGCCGTGGCTCGCGGCGGGCGTGCCCCCCTTGGCCGCCACGAACGTCGCCTCCGGATCGTCCCAGGCGGTGCGGAACAGCACCAGCGGCTGCTCGCCACGATAGGCGGCCGCCAGCGGCAACTGCCCGGGGGCAGCCGGCTCGCCGGGCAGCCAGAGCAGATGCAGCGGGAAAAACCGGTCGTTGCTGCCGGAAGCGGCGATCCCGGCGAGCCGCCGACGGATCACCGCCTGGATGGCGGGATCGGCCGGCCGGGCCGCGAGCCAGCCGCGGGCCGGAATCGAGACCGGCCTGCGAACTGGCCCGTCGGCGAAGTTGAACGACCAGCCGGTCGGCCCGAAGAGATGTGCCATGAAGCGGTTGTTGACGGCGAGCACTGCCGGCACCTCGATTGGACGCCCCATCGCCTCGGCGGCCGCCAGCCCGAGCACGTGGTAGGCGGTCCCGTAATCGGCATAGCCGGGGCCCTCCGGGTAGCCGCCGTCGGGCTCGTAGAACCGTCCGCAGCGAGCGAGCGTGTCGAGGCAACGGCCGAACGGCCCGGCGGCCAGATCTTCGGGCGTCTCGGCCATCACCGCCGCCGCCGTCGCGATCCCGCCGGCACAGACCTGTGTCCAGTTGTTCCGAACCGTGGCCCACCAGATGTTTTCGGCGACCCCCTGCTCCCAGGGCTCGATCGCCTTGGTCAGAAGGGCCTCGCGATACCGCTGCCGCCGCGGCTGGTCCAGGTCGTCCCAGAGCCAGTCGAGCCCCAGGGCCACCGCCGTGGCCATCTCGGCGGTGTCGAGAAAGTGGGCGGGATTCCAGTCGGGCAGTTCGCAGGCGGCGTCGAGTTCGGCGACACAGCGGTCGAAATCGGCCTGCCGCCGGGTGATCCGCCAGGCCATCGCCGTATGCGTGATCGTGTCGATGGCCCGCCGAGACTCCCGCAGCAGCCGCTTGCCGTCCGGAATCCGGTATTCGACGGTCCGATCCTTCCGCAGCCGCTCCGCCTTGGCGAGCACCGCCTGCCGGATGTTCTTCAGGAGCGGATCGGCAGCGGCTCGCCGCTCGATCGCAGCCACCGCCGCCGGCGTGAGGAACAGCCGGGGATGCGGCGGCAGGTCGGCCGCTGCCGGTGAAGTGGCCGCAGCCCACAAAAGGCTGGTCGCGAGCAGCAGGCGACGGAGAGGGCGCGGCATCGGACGGCGGGCATTCTGTCACGGGGGACCGGTGCGGAGCATACCCCGCGGCGCCTCGGGCTGCCGGCAACCTCCCTGCAAGCGGCTACGGTCCTGGTTGCGTCAGGCGGTCAGCGTCGAAGCCGACCATCCGCCGGATCCGGTAGGGCCGGCCGTCGCGATTGACATGCACGATCAGTTCCGCGAGCAGCCCCGTCGCCAGGATCTGGACGCCGATCACCAGCAGCAAGACGCCGAGAGTCAGCAGCGGCCGGCCGCCAATCGATTCCCCACCAAACCAGACCACCGTCAGGTAGCCGCAGATCAACAGGCCGGTCAGAAAGAACAGCCCCCCCAGCCAGCCGAAGAAGTGGAGCGGCTTGCGGTCGTACCTCAGCAGAAAGGTGACGGTAAACAGATCCATCAGCCCGCGGAAGAATCGGCCCACGCCGTACTTGGAGACGCCGAACCTTCGCGGATGGTGCTCGACGGCGATCTCACCCACGCGGTAGCGATTCCAGGCGGCCAGGGCCGGAATGAAGCGGTGGAGTTCGCCGTAGACCGTCACGTCCTGGAGCACCTCGGCCCGGTAGCACTTGAAGCCGCAGTTGATGTCGTGCAGCGGCACCCCGGTCAGCCGCCGAACGAGCCAGTTGAAGACCCGCGAGGGGAGCACCTTGTGCCAAGGGTCGTGGCGGGTCTTCTTGTAGCCGCTGACCACATCCAGACCGCCCGCGAGCGCCTCGAGAAAGCGGGGTATCTCCTTCGGGTCGTCTTGGAGGTCGGCATCGAGCGTGAACACGACATCCCCCGCGGCATGCTCGAAGCCGGCCGCCAGGGCCGCGCTCTTGCCGAAGTTGCCCCGCAGCTCGATCAGCCGGACCTGCCCTGGAAAGACCGCCGCCAGTTCGGCAACCCGAGCGGCGCCTTCGTCCCGCGAGCCGTCGTCGACGAAGATCACCTCGAAGGGCTCGCCAAGGGGATCGACCGCATCGGCGATCCGCCGGCAGAGGTCGGCAAGCGTCGGCTCCTCGTCCATGAACGGAATGACGAACGAGAGCATGACGGGTCCGACGGGGGGGAGACGGGAAGCCGTGGTTGGCTTGATCGGCTCCGCCAACTATAACCGGAGTGATTGTTTGCGTCGGCCTAAAAGCAGTCTCCCGCCCGTTTGTATGACGCCTCCGCCCGCTCTGGCTGACGATCCACGGGCCGCCCTCCGGTGCGGCGTCTATCTGGTTCTCATCGCCGTGGCGGCGGGTGGGATCACCGGCCGGCTCCTGGCGGTCAACTCCGTCGATCTCGTCCGGCTCGAGCAGCGGCTCAACGCCGAGGCCGACCACGCGGCCGGCGACAGCGAGCCGCACCTGCGCACCCTGCAGCGACCCTTCTTGAGCGGCAACGACCGGAGCCGCTGGTGCACGGTGCGGGCCCTCGTCGAGCACGGCACCTACGCGATCGACGAGATCGTCGTGCAGCCCAACTGGGACACGATCGACATGGTCAAGCACGACGGCCGGGGCAACCCCGCCCCCGGCCCCGACGACGGCCATCTCTACTCGAGCAAGCCGCCGCTCCTGGCCACGCTGATGGCGGGCGAATACTGGCTGCTCAACCGCCTGACCGGTTGGACCCTGGGCAGCCATCCCTATGAACTCGGCCGGATTCTCCTCTTCACCTGGAACGTGCTGCCGTTTGTCGGCTATCTGCTGATCCTGGCAGGCATCGTCGAACGCTATGGGAGCACCGACTTCGGCAGGCTCTTCGTGGTGGCTGCCGCAGCCTTCGGCACGCTTGTGACGAGCTATGCCGTCGCCTTCACCAATCACTGGCCGGCCGCCTGCGCCGCGATGCTGGCTCTCGATGCCGCCCTCCGGATCGTCGTCGACGGTGAGCGGCGGCCTCGCTGGTTTCTCATCGCCGGCACCGCCGCAGCCTTGATGGCCGCCTGCGAACTGCCCGCCATCTCGTTTGCCCTCTGCCTGCTCGCGCTGCTCGGCTGGAAGTCACCCGCCCTGACGCTGCGAGCCGCAGCCCCGGGTCTCGCGGTCGTTGCCGCCGCAGCGGTCGGCACCAACTACCTGGCCCACGGCACGCTTCAGCCGGCTTATGCCCAGCGGCACGTCGAGGGCGGCTGGTACGACTACCAGTTTCGCCGCGGCGACCACGTGATCGACAGCTACTGGAAGCCGACGACGCCCAAGAGTGAGATCGACCAGGGCGAGCCTTCACGGGCGGCCTACGCCTTCCACGTCCTCGTCGGCCACCACGGCATCTTCTCGCTGACGCCCGTCTGGCTGCTGAGTCTCGCCGGCCTGGCGATGCTGCTTCGAAAGCCCATCGCCCCGGGCGATCCCGCCCTCACCGGCAGCCGGGCGATCGCCGCGGCCATCCTGGCCTGTACCGTCATCTGCCTGGCCTTCTACATCGCCCGACCGCTCGAAGACCGCAACTACGGCGGAATGGCGACCGGCTTCCGCTGGGCCATCTGGTTTGCACCGTTATGGCTCTGGGCAATGCTCCCCGCCGCCGACGCCCTGGCCACCACCCCCCGCCGCCGCCTGCTGGCCGCGGTCCTCCTGGCCGCCAGCGTCATGACGGCAAGTTTCCCCACCTGGAATCCCTGGACGCAGCCCTGGCTCCAGGTCTTCTGGGACTTTCTTGCCTGATCCGGCGGTCGTGGCAGGTAAAATCGTGGCTACCACCCGTCGCCAACCCTTCCGCCGACTCGTCTCATGCCCCCCTCCCCCGCTCCCGCCGTGGGCCTTCGAGCCGGCATTGTGCTGGCCGTGACGTGCCTCCTGGCAGCGGTGACCGCGGCAGCCGAGTCGAGCGACGCGGCCAAGGCGGCCTACGCCTCCGCCGCGGCCCTGCAAAACCGCGAGGCCTGGGAACTCGCCGGTGACGAGTGGAACGCGTTGCTGGCGGCTCACCCTGCCGACCCGCTGGCTCTCAAGGGTCGCTACTACCTGGCCATCTGCCAGCTCAAACAGGATGACTGGCCAACTGCCGAGCAGACGCTTCGCGACGTGATCAAAAGCCGGGCCGACACCGACACGCTGGCACTCGCCCGCCTCGAACTTGGTCGCGGCCTCTTTCGGGAAGCCCGAAAGGCCAAGCAGCCAGCGGCGTTTTCAGCGGCGGCCGCGGCGCTTGAGGCATTCGTTGCGGCAAGCCCCGCCCATCCGCAGGCGACCTCCGCGGCCAGTCTCGCCGCGGAGGCGCGCTGGCAGGCAGGCCGTCGCCAGGAGGCGATCGCCGCCTGGCGGAAGTTTCTAGAGGCGTACCCCGAGGCCGCGCAGACTCCCGACGTGCTCTATGCGTTGGGGGTCGGCCTGGCCGAAGAAAAGCAGTATCCCCAGGCTGCCGCGATCCTGGCCCGGTTCGCAGCCGAATACGGAAGCCATGCCTTGGCCGAGGATGTCGCCCTCTGGCGGGCCGATATCGCCACGGCTCTCGACAAGCCGGCCGAGGTCGAGCCGATCGTGGCTGCTGTCGCTGCGGCCGGCGGCCCGCGGGCGGCCGACGCCCTCGAGCGACTCGCCAACGCCCGCTGGACGCTCGAGCAATGGCCCGCCGCCGCCGAGGCCTTTGCCAAACTTGCCGCTGGAAAGCCCGGCCCGCGGACGTCCCGGGCTGCCCTGATGGCCGGTCGGGCCTTTGCCGAGGCAGGCCTCGATGAGAAGGCCCGCACCTGGCTGGCCACCGCGGCCAAGGCGGGCGGGCGAAACGGGCTCGACGCCGCTCATCGGCTGGCACGGCTCGAACTCGATACCAAACGTCCCGAGGCGGCGCTGGCTGTCACCGATCAGGCCATGGCTACCGCGGGCGACGACCCCACCGCCGAACCTGACGCCCTGGCGATCCTTGCCCTCGATCGAGCTGATGCCCTCTGGGCCTTGCCCGACCGCCAGGCCGAGGCGATTGCGGCCTTTCAGACAGTTGCCGAGCGATACCCGGCAACACCGTCAGCCGGCCCAGCCCGGTCGATGGCGGCCCTGGCCTGCCTGCAGACTGGCAAGCCGGCCGAGGCGGCCAAACAAGCCGAGACCTTCCTCGCCAGACACGCCGCAACGGCCTCGCCCGCGGCCCTCGCCGACGTGCGGGCGATCCTGGCCGAGGCATTGCTTGCCCAAGAGCGGCCCGCCGAAGCGGCCGCCGCCTATACCGAGCTGATCGAGTCGCATCCCGACGCCGTTAAGAAGCCCGACTGGCTGCTTCGCCAGGGGGCCGCCTGGGCGGCTGCCGGCACGTGGCAGCAGGCCCACACCGCCCTGGCCGCCGCGGCCCCAGGCCTCACCGGCGACCGGCAGGCCGAGGCATTGTTTCTCGACGCGACCGCCTTGGTCGAACTCGACAAACCGGCCGAGGCGGCCCGGCTCCTGGCGACTCTCGGCACGCGTCATCCCCGCTGGAGCCGCCGAGACGAGGCGCTCCTCCTCGAGGTTCGGGCCCTGGACGAGGCGGGCAATGCCGAAGCGTCGCTGGCCGCCGCCGAGCGGCTGCTCCGTGAGTTTCCCGCCGGCCAGAACGCCGACCTGGCCTGGTATCGCCTCGGCCAGCTGCGGCAGCAGGCCGGCCGCCAGGAGTCAGCCATCGCCGCCTTTCGGAACTCGATCGCCGCCAAGCCCGCCGGCAGGCATGCTCCCTGGGCCGCCCTCGACATCGGCTGGTGCCACGAAGCAGCCGGCCGGCTCGACGAGGCGATCATGACCTGGACCGACCTGATCGAGAAGCACGCGGGGACCACGGCGATGGCCTCCGGGCTTCTCGCGAGAGCCGATGCCCGGCAGCGCACCGGCGACCCTGCCGGTGGCCTGGCCGACTGCCGGCGATTTCTCGAAGACGCCCGCCTGCGGCAGAAACTCGACCAGGCCGCGATCGCCGAAGCACGTTATATCCAAGGACTCTGCCTGGCCGGCCAGGAGAAGCATGCCCAGGCCGCGGCCACGTTTCAGAAGCTCCTCGCGGAGACGCCAGACTTTCCGGCCGCCGATCGGGCGACGTTCGAACTGGGCCTGGCGCTGGCCAACGCGGGCCGACCTGATGACGCCACAGCGGTGTTCGCCGACCTGGTGCGACGGTTCCCGAAGAGCACCTACGCCGCCGACGCCTGGCTCGAGATCGGTGAGCGGCAGTGGGCCGCCGAAAACTGGCCCACGGCCGCCGAGGCCTACCGCAAGACGATTGCCGCCGCCGGCGACTCCCCCGAACTTGCCTCGCTGGTCGAGCAGGCTCGCCACAAGCTCGGCTGGACTCACGTGATGCGGGATGACGACGCGGCAGCTGCCGAGGCCTTTGCCGCCCAACTACAGGCCGCGCCCGGAGGTCCGCTGGCCCCCGACGCCGCCGTGATGCTCGGCGACGCCCTCGTCTCGCTCGGCAGGATGGGCGAGGCTTCCCGGGCTTTACACAGGGCCCTCGCCGATCCGGCTGCCATCTCGACCGACACCCTCCGCGATCTGGCGTTTCTGCGGGCCGCCGAGGCGGCCGCCGCCCGGGATGCCTGGCAGGAGAGCCTGGAGATCGCCACCCGCTGCCTCGCCGTGCGTCCCGATTCGCCCCGCGGTCCGGAAGCCCGCTACGCCGCCGGCTGGGCGCTCCACAATCTCGGCCGCCTCGACGAGGCGGCCGCCGGCCCGCCGACGGAACTGGCAGCGCGGGCCCGGATGATGGAAGGCGAAGTGCTCTTCGAGCAGAAGCGACACAAGGACGCGATCAAAGCCTTCTTCAAGGCAGCCTATGGCTTCGGCGACAGTCCGCCGCCGGCGTTTCATCCCTGGCAGGCCCAGGCCACCTTCGAGGCAGCCCGCTGCTTCGAGGTGCTCGGCCAGCCCCAGCAGGCTCGCACGCTCTACGCCGAACTGGTCGAACGGTATCCCGACTGCGAGCACGCCGCGGCGGCCCGCAAGCGGCTGGCGGCCCTCGACCGCCGCGAGTCGGCCCGGCCGGCTGCCCCAGGAGCCTCATCATGACGGCCCTCGATCGCGTTTCGACCCTCTGGCAGTTGTTCCTGGCTGGCGGTCTGCTGATGTGGCCGATCGTCGCGATGTCACTGGTGGTTGTGACCTTTGGCATCGAGCGGCTGGTGGCCCTGCGACGGCGGCGATTTGTGCCGCCGGAACTGGCTCGGGAACTGGCGGAACTCGAAGCGGGCCGCTTCGACCCCCGGCTTGCCTACCGGCTCTGCAGCGACCATCCCTCGGTGGCCGGCCGGGTTGTGCAGGCAACGCTCGAGAAAATCGGCCGTCCGCTGCCCGAGATCGAGCGGGCCGTCGAAGTCGAGAAGGAGCGGGAGGCCTCGCAGCTCTATGCCAATATCCGGCCGCTCAGCCTGGCCGTCTCCGTCACCCCGCTGCTGGGCCTCTTGGGCACCGTGCAGGGCATGATCATCGCCTTCTACACCACGGCCAACCTCGAAGCGGGGGCGAACCGGGCCGCGGAACTCGCCCAGGGCATCTACGTCGCCCTGATCACGACCTTTGCCGGCCTCTGCGTGGCGATTCCGGCCGCGATGATCGCCCACTACCTCGAGGGTCGGATTCTCAAGGGCTTCCGCGAAGTCGACGACGTGGTCGACGGCGTGCTCCCCCACCTCGAACGCTTCGAAGGCAAAGGACGGGTCACGCCGGCCCAGTTGGCTGCCACGCCTCCGCCGCCCGCCGCTCGCCCCGCCGTCCGGCATCCCGCGGAGGCCAGGCCGTGAGCGTGAAGATCGACAAGGGCCGGCTCGGCAAGGGGCTCGAGATGACGCCCATGATCGACATCGTCTTCCTGCTGATGATCTTCTTTCTCGTGGCGAGCAAACTCGACGAAGACGATCGCTCTCTCGACGTCGTGCTGCCCCAGGCCTCGGCCGCCACGCCGCTCACCAGCCGGCCCCGCGAGTTTGTCATCAACATCGATCGCAACGGCAACTACTACGCCGGTGCCCGCCCCGTGCGGCTCGAGGAACTTCGTGACCTGCTGGTGCAGTCGGCTGCCGACAACCCGACCCGGCAGACAGTGATCGTGCGGGCCGACGAGGAAACCGCCCACAAGCATGTCGTCGCGGCGATGGACGCCTGCGTGGAGGCGGGGATCGACGATTACCAGGTGCAGTCGGCCGGCGAGGAATGAAGGCCACGACCATGACCGACGAGGCGGCAGCCCGGGGCGGGACTTCCCGACGGCGACTGGTTGGTGCCGCCGCGGCGAGCCTCATCCTCCACACGCTGCTGTTCACAGGCCTGACGGTCTCCCGTCTCGAGATTGCCAGCGACCGGCCCGCAGGCCCGGAGGCTCGCGCCCCAAAGAAACCGCGACGACCGGCCGCCGATTTCGAACTCCGTCGCTCCCGCTCGGACTCATCTCGGCAGCCGGCCCACGAGCGACCGCTCGTGCTTCCGGTGGCGGCCCCCCGGCTCGAGGCAGCTGATCGCCCGCGGTCGCCGGAGCAACCGGCCGTCGCCCGGAGGCAGGATCGCCCGATGGAGCCCCCGCCGGTGGTGACACCCTCCCCGCCGGCCGTCACCGTCACGCGGCCCCGCGAGACCGCCAGCCTGCCGGATTCGGCGGCATCGCCCGAGCGGCAGCTCGAGGTCTCTCCCGCCCAGCCGTCCGCCCGGGCCGACCCAGGAGCGGCTGCCGCTATTGCAGCGTCCGGACAGGCCGCAGCCGCCACCGCCGCGTCGCTCACCCGCCGCGACCGTCAGACTGGCCCGGCCGCCGCCCGCTGGAAGCCTCGCGAGGTCGCCCTCCTCGAGAAGCTCACCGCCCGCAGTCCCGATGCGAGCGCGGCCACGGCCAGA
>JAQCJP010000266.1 GCA_027592945.1 Planctomycetota bacterium | reverse complement strand
GCGTTGGGAAACCGAGCGCAGCCAGGATGGCGAAGCTCGGTTTCCCACGAGCGAGCGGAGGGCAGGATGCCTGCAGCGAGCGTCCAGCGAGATGGCACGGGCCCGCCCCGATCCTGCGTGGGGGAAACTCGTCCCGAGCGTCCAGCGAGATGGCACGGGCCCGCCCCGAGCCTGCGGGCGGATGCCCCGTCACATCGCCGCGGCGAGGCCCTCGTCGAGGGCGGCCAGGAAGTCCTGGGTGTGAAGGTAGGGCTGGTCCTTGCCGATCAGCAGGGCCAGATCCTTGGTCATCTTGCCCGCCTCGACCGTCTCGATGCAGACCCGCTCGAGCGTCTCGGCGAAGCGGCTGACGTCGGGCGTGTCGTCGAGTTTGCCGCGGTGCATCAGGCCGCGGGTCCAGGCGAAGATCGAGGCGATCGGGTTGGTGCTCGTCGGCTTGCCCTGCTGGTGCTGGCGGTAGTGCCGGGTCACCGTGCCGTGGGCGGCCTCGGCCTCGACCGTCTTGCCGTCGGGTGTCATCAGGACGCTCGTCATCAGGCCGAGCGAGCCGAAGCCCTGGGCGACGATGTCGCTCTGGACGTCGCCGTCGTAGTTCTTGCAGGCCCAGACATAGCCCCCCTCCCACTTCATCGCGCAGGCGACCATGTCGTCAATCAGGCGGTGCTCGTAGGTCAGGCCCCGGGCGGTGAACGCCTCCTTGAACTCGGCGTCGAAGACCTCCTGAAAGAGATCCTTGAAGCGGCCGTCGTACTGCTTGAGGATCGTGTTCTTGGTCGAAAGATAGACCGGGTAGTCGCGGGCCAGGCCGTAGCGAAAGCTCGCCCGAGCGAAGTCGCGGATCGAGTCGTCGCGGTTGTACATCGCGAGCGCGACACCGGGAGACGGGAAGTCGTAGACCTGCATCTCCATCGGGGCCGAGCCGTCGGCCGGCGCGTAGGTGAGGGTCAGCGAGCCCGGGCCGGGGATCTTGACGTCGGTGGCCCGGTACTGGTCGCCGAAGGCATGGCGGCCGACCACGATCGGCTTGGTCCAGCCCGGCACCAGGCGGGGAATGTTGGAGATGATGATCGGCTCGCGGAAGATCACGCCGCCGAGGATGTTGCGGATCGTGCCGTTGGGGCTCCGCCACATCTTCTTGAGGCCGAACTCCTCCACCCGGGCTTCGTCGGGTGTGATCGTGGCGCACTTCACGCCGACGCCGCAGGCCTTGATCGCCTCGGCCGCGTCGATCGTCACCTGGTCGTCGGTGGCGTCCCGGTTTTGGACCGAGAGGTCGTAGTAGCGGAGGTCGATCTCGAGGTAGGGCAGGATCAGCCTGTCCTTGATGAACTGCCAGATGATCCGCGTCATCTCGTCGCCGTCGAGCTCGACGACGGGGCCCGTCACGGCGATCCTGCCTGCCATTGTCGTGGGATTCTCCTCTCCGCCTCGGGAATGATGCTGGCCGTCGGCCGCCGACGGTCGGGCCGATTCGGCGACTGTTGTACCAGCCCTGCCACCGAGATCACACGGGGCCGGCTACCGTCGCGGCAAGGATGTCGGTCGCGGCGAGCAGTTGGGCCAGATCGATCCACTCGTCGGCCGTGTGGGCCTGCTCGATCGAGCCGGGGCCAAACACGATGCTCGGCACGCCCGCCGCGGCATAGACGCCGGCATTGGTGCCGTAGCGGGCGGCGGTGCGGCGGCCTCCCCCGGCGACCATGGCGGCCCGGGCAACCGCCTCGACCCAGGCAGCCGCAGCAGGCTCAGCAGTGCCGTCGGCCAGGCCGTAGGCATCGTTGAACGGTTCGTCGTGCTCGATCCGAGCCCCGGGACATGCCGCGGCGATCCGGTCGATCACCTCCTGACGGGCCTCGGCTGCCGACTCCTCGGGGAGAATCCGCCGTTCGACCTCGAGGATCGCCAGGTCGGGAACAAGATTGACGCCGCTGCCGCCGTGGAGCGTGCCGAGGCTGAGCGTGGGGGGGCCGCAAGGATGATCCGAGCGGCGAACCCCCAGCTCCCGGGCGAGGTCCTCGATGGCCAGGGCCACTCGCCCGGCGGTGTAGAGAGCATTGTCGCCCTGCTCGGGGAAGGCCCCATGGCAGGCGCGGCCGTGAACCCGGATTCGCCACTTGAGTGAGCCCTTGTGGGTGACGACCAGATCGAGGCCGGTCGGCTCGGCCACGATGGCCAGGTCTGGCCGCCGGTCCAGCAGCTCAACGGCTGCGGTATCCCTTTCAGCAGCGGCGTCCCAGAGGCTCGTCACCGCGAGGGCCCCCGAGAAGCCGAACTCTTCGTTGACCGTCGCCACCAGGACGACGGTGGCACGTCGCACGTCGGCGACCGCCAGCCGCTCGAGGGCCGCGAGCATCGCCGCCAGCCCTCCCTTGACGTCGCAGCTGCCTCGACCGGAGAGCCGGCCGTCACGGATGCGAGGCGTAAATGGCTCGATCGTCATCCCCTCGGCCGGCACCGTGTCCTGATGGGCATCCCAGAGCAGAAGCGGGGCATCGGCGACCGTCGCCTCGAGGCGAGCCAGGATGTTGTCACGGCCCGGGGCGACATGCTGCCGCACCCAGGTGATTCCCGCCGCCGTGAGCCGTTGACCGAGATAGTCACTAACCCGCCCTTCGAGGTACTCCGGCCCCGACAGATCGCGACCCATTGGGTTGACGCTCGGCCGCCGTACGAGATCGGCCAGCAGGGAGACGGGATCGGGAGGTCGCATGCTTTGCACAGTACCAGAAGCTGGCGACCGGAGAATCCAGCCCGGAGACACGCGACTGGCGGCCTGTTTCTTCCCCGGCGGCACCGCGGGGGGTACACTTGGGGCTCGAGATGGTGGCCATGAGGACGCGTCCTCGCCGACCCGCTCGTTCTCATCCTCCACCGATTTTTCGTCCTCAGCCCCTTGGGGGAGTGCACGCATGTCTTTCGTTTCCCGCCCGTTGTCATCCCCGGGCTGCAGCCGCCTGGCGGCCACCCTCTTGCTGGTCTGCGGAGCCTGCTCGGCCGTCCTGCCGACGCTGGCCGCCGCCGACGCTGCTCCGTCGCCGCGAGCTGCCGACGAGGCAGCGATTCGGGCCGCGGCCAAGGCCTATCTGGCAGCACTCGATCAGGGCGACACCGAGAAGCTCGCGGCCCTCTGGACGCCCGATGGCGACATCGTCGATGCGATGGGCAATCGGATGGTCGGCCGCGACGCGGTGTCGGTCGAGAAGGCTCCCGCCGGCGATTCGGGCCGGCCGCAGTTTGAGATCCACGAGACGAGCCTCCGCTTTCTCTCAGACGAAGTGGCGATCGAGGACGGCACGGTCGAGGTGACGCCGGATGCCGGCCAGCCCCTGACCGGCCGTTTTTCGGCCACCTGGGTCAAGCACGAGGGCACCTGGAAGCTTGCCGCGCTGCGGGAGGCCCGCGGGGGCGAAGTCAGTGGGGTCGAGGCGCTCGCCGATCTCGAGTGGATGGTGGGCGACTGGGTCGTGGTCGAGGATTCGGCCGGGCCCGGAGCCGAAGGCCGCCCCGTGATCGAGGTCTCGACCCGCTGGAATCCGTCCAAGACCTTTCTCAACCGGGTAATGACGATCACCCATTCGCCCGACGCGCCGCCGCTGACGATCACGCAGCGGATTGGCTGGGATCCACTCACCGAGACGATCCGCTCGTGGGTCTTCGGCTCGGATGGCAGCCATGGCGAGGCCACATGGACCCGCGACGGACGCTCCTGGGTGGCCCAGGCCCGGGCCGTGATGATCAACGGCAGCCAGTCGACCTCGCTCAACATCTACACATACGACGGCAAGGACCGCTGTGCCTGGCGATCCCTGCCCACCCATGTCGGCAGCGAGCACGTGCCGCCAGTGAATATGACCATGATCCGCAAGCCGCTCGCGGGTGGCAGCCAGCCGGGAGGAAATCAATGAACCTGGTTCACGCATCAGGCCGAGGGCAGACGCTTCCCTGGATCGCCGGCAGCCTCGGGCTCCTGCTGATTTCGGCTTCGGCCGTGGCGGCAGACGGGCCGACCGCCAGTTCCTCGCCGGCTCCTGGCGAGAAGCCAGCGGCTGCCGACGGGGGCG
>JAQCJP010000265.1 GCA_027592945.1 Planctomycetota bacterium | reverse complement strand
CGGGATCATGAGACCCGGCGGGGCCGCCGAGCCCCGCCGGGTTTTTTTTATGCCTGAAGCGGCATCTGCCGGGGCAGTTGTGCCCGCTGAAAACGCTCGGCCGGCGGCCGGCGGTGCTCGAAAAAGGCGGTGCTAAAAAAGCCGATACACTGATACGCTCACGCCTGGGATGGTATGAAACGACTGGGATGCGCCGGCGAGATGCGAGTCGCGGGCGAGGTGACGTGCCGCGGGTCGGAGACGCGGCTCAAGGAGGCGTGCCGGATGAGATGGGTTGCCGTTTCGCTCGTTCTGCTCGGCGTCGGTCAGGTTGCACCCGCGGCGGAGCCGGTTTGGGAAATCAGCGGCGAACTGATATCGCACGAGCCAGGGCCGCCCGGAAAGGTTGTGCTGCGGGTCACGGGTGGCCAACTCGTAACGCTGCCCGTGGAGTGTTTTTCGGAGGAGAGCCTTCAGTCGGTGGTCCGTCATGGCGGGCGGGTAAACGGCGAGGCTGCCCCAACGCCAGACGAAAAGTCCGACCTGCCGGCCGAACTCGTCGAGGACTTGGCCTGCTGCCGTCGCGCCGCGGACGCCTACGGGCTGTGCCAGCTTTACCTCGCTGGCGATGACGTGCCTCCAGCAACCCGCGCGGCTGTTGAAACGTTGGCGGGAGAGTTCCAGGAGCGAGCGGCAGGTGGTGAAGTTCGCCGGGGAGGTCGCTGGATCTCGTCAGACGATGCAACACGGTCTGCAGGTGAGGCGGAGAAGCACATCGATCAGGCGATCGCGATGCTGCGTCTAGGGAATGCCCGGCTCGCAGAGCAGGAACTCCGCGAAGCAAGTCGCCTCGATGAAACCAGCGGGAAGGCCGAGTTCTTGCTGGGTATGGCCTATGCGAACGGCCCCAGGCCTCACTACGAAACTGCCGCCGAGGCCTTTGAGGAGGTGATTTCGCGGGAGCCTGAGAATGGTCCGGCGTACCACAATCTCGCGATCTGTGAACTGCAGCGTCGCCGTCTGACGCAGGCGTTGGCGGGCTTCCGTCAAGCCGCAACCCGGCTGCCCGATGTTCAGCCGCTGGTGGGCAATCTGGCCGCGATCATTCGATTGTCCGCGAACCCGGCGAGTCGCTTGCCGGCAAAGCGGATCGAGGGCTTTGCCGAGTTGTATTCGGAACTGACGCGTGGTCGCGGGGTTGCACAGCCGGAAGGACTGGTGGGCCTTACGATGCTGACAGCCGCGGGAGAACCACTGGCCGGTGGCGGGCTGTTGGAGATGTTTGGGTCGCATGGAGGCCATCTGGTGATGGCAGGAGTCGTCGTAGGGCAGGAAATGGTGGCCGTTGTCGATCAATCAGGTTGTTTTGATGAACAGGCCGCGTTCACGGTTGAAACCCGAGACGGCTCGAGTCTTCCTGCGACGATTGCGGCCTCTACTGATGATCAGAGAACATTTCTGCTTCGATGCCCGGGGCTCGTCGCCGATGCGATGTCGTTGGCGTCGGCGGAGGTCGGGAAGCGATCAGAGGTTCTGGTCGTGACGCCGAGCGATCAAGAGGATGCTGGGCATGAGGAGCGGGTTGGAGGCAATGGACGGGGGTTCGTTCTCGCAGTTCCTGCTGCCGGTCAACCCGGTGACCTTGTCTATGAACTGGTCGAACCACGCGGCTCTCCGGGCGGCATCCTTTTCGACGGAGCGGGCCGCGTGGTCGGTTTTGATGCCCGTCAGCCGCCATGCTGTCGCTCGGCGAATTTCCGTCGCCTGGCGGTTCCAGGATCGGCTGTCAGCACCATGCTGGAAGAAGTTGGCCTGGCCGGCGAGAAAGCTGCTCCAGCCGAGGCAGACGGATGGCAAACGGTGCGTACGCGGGCGAATACTGCGGTCGTGCGGGTGACATGCCGCTCAGCCGAGCCCGCTCTGGTGCCGTGAGCCCGAGCGAATAGCCGCTAGCGTTTCGCTCCTATTCCAGTATCATTTTGCCTTGCAGCGAGCTGTTGCCAGCAATGGCTCGAGTTTGCCTCTCGTCAGACCACAAGCACCCACGATCTCTCACAACCAATGGACGCACCTGCCGAAACGACGATTATGACGGTCTGGCCGAGCGTGGGTTCGACCGGGCTCGGCAAGGCGCTCGGGCGGCTCTATCGGATCCGGGAGGGCTTTGGACCGGTCTCGATCGGGCGGCTGGCCCTCTTGGCCACGATCCCGATCGGGCTCGTGCTGTATCTGTCGCTCCGGCTGCCCTGGGCGATCAAGCGGTATCGGCTCACCAATCGACGGGTGCGGGTCGAGCAGGGGATCAACCCAAAGGTCGTCCAGTTTGTCTCGCTCGATGGGTTTGACTCCGTCGAGGTCGAGGTCAGCCCTGGCCAGGAGTGGTATGCCGCCGGCGACCTCATCTTTCGCCGCGGCCAGATCGAGACGCTCCGGCTGCCCGGTGTGAGCCGGCCGGAGTCCTTTCGCCGCGTCTGCCTCGAGGCCCGCCAGGCCTACGTCGGGGCGGCTCAATTTCAGCCGCAGCCGGTCGCCGTCGGATAGCCGCTGGCTGGCTGATCTCCTCGGCCTCAGACCGCCCGCCGGCCAGCGACGGGTCCGCGGGCGAGGATGGCAGCCTGAATCTGGCGACGAGCTTCGTCGTCGAGATCACAGGCCAGGGCCCGGGCGTTCTCGGCCACCTGCTCCGGACTTGTTGCCCCGAACAGGACGCTCGTGATCCCGGGCTGCTCGGCCGTCCAGGCCAGCACGAGGTCGGGCAGGCGTACGGGCTCGCGGCCCGCCCCGGCGGCTTCGGCGCGGGAGGCTAGCCCCGCGGCGATCGTGCGGAGGGCGTCGACGAAGTCGAGATTCCTGGCGAACTCCTCCCCCTGAAACATCGGGTACTTGTGGCGGCTGTCGCTGGTCGGGAACGTCTGGCCGCGGTGCATCCGGCCCGCCAGCAGGCCCTTCATCAAGGGCCAGTAGACGACCATCGCCACGCCCTGGGCGATGCACCAGGGAAGGATTTCCCGCTCGATGTCTTGCTGGAGCATGTTGAAGTGCATCTGGCAGGCGGCCAGCGGGCACTCGGCAGTAAACCGCTCGAGCTGGTCGCGGCTCGCATTGGAGAGACCGATGGCCCGGGCCTTGCCGGCCTCGAGCAGCCGCCGCAACGCCCCCGCCGATTCCTCGATCGGGACCTCAGGATCCGGGGCGTGGAGGTAGAGCAGGTCCAACCGGTCGGTGCCCAGCCGGGCGAGGCTCTCATCGACCTCAGCCCGAATCCGCTCCGGCCGGCCGTCCACCGCCTGGCGGCGGGGCGGGTCGCGGGATGCGTCTGCCTCCCAGTGGATGCCGCACTTGCCCGCGATCACGACGCCCTCCCGGGCTGCCGGACCGATCTCGGCCAGGGCCGCCCGGATCGCCTGCTCGCTCTCGCCGTGCTGGCCGTAGCAGTAGGCCGTGTCGAGGTGGCTGATCCCGGTATCCACCGCCGCCCGCACCGTCGCCACGGCCGCCTCGCGGGTGACGCCGGCCCGGGTCATGCCGGCCAGCGGCCAGCAGCCGAGGCCGAGCGGATCGACGGAGACAGGTGATGAGCCGAGCGGGCGGGGGGCGGTGTTCATGGTCGCGATGAAGGGGAACAGTCCCCTGCGGGGACAGTCCCCGGGACGACCGGGAACTCGCCCGTCGCGAGGAACTCTGCCACGAGGTGGGCCGTTTCCGGGCGGAAGAGCAGGCCGGTATGCCAGGTGGGCAGGGTCACGTGGGCATGGGGACCGTCGGGATGCGTGCTCTCTTCCGAGACGAGCGCGTCGTGGGCCGCGGCAATCACGCCCACGTCCACCCCAGAGGGCATCGGCAGGGTGTTGACGAGGCTGTCGGCCGCGGTGGAGAGTTCGGCGACGGGCTTGAGCAGTTTGCCAAACGTGCCGGCGGTCGCTCGGGCCACGAACGAGCCGCGGTTCGGCGGGGCGAGCATCACGAACCGACCGAGCTTCGCCGGGCGGCTGCGGTCAAGGGCGACCCGGCCGATGATGCCTCCCATGCTGTGGCCCACGACATGCAGCCGCTCGATCCGGGGGTCGGCGTCGAGCACAGCCAGTTCCCGGGCAAA
>JAQCJP010000264.1 GCA_027592945.1 Planctomycetota bacterium | reverse complement strand
CGCGACCCGGCCGCCGTGCACGACATCCTCCACCTGCCGGCCCGGGCCGCCCGCCGGCATTTTCGCGACCTGGCCGCCACCGGCCGCGAGAGCCTGCCGGACCGGATCGCGACGGCCTACCGCACCAGCCGCGGCGGCGCCAATCTCCTCGCCCTCGGCATGGAGGCCGACCTGGCCGCCTCCGCGGCGATCGACTCGCTGGCCGTCGTGCCCCGCCTCAACCACCGCGACGAGCTCCTCGCAGACCCCGCACGCTGGCGGTAAACTTCGGGGCTTTCCCCGACTCTGCGAGCGACCGACCCACCCCATGAGCACCCCTGCCGACCAGTCCCGCATGGACCGGATCGTGTCGCTGGCCAAGCGACGCGGCTTCATCTTTCAATCGAGCGAGATCTACGGGGGCTTGAACGGCTTCTGGGACTACGGGCCCCTGGGCGTGGCCCTCAAGCGGAACCTCAAGGACGCCTGGTGGCACGACATGGTCGCCGGCCACGACGAGCTGGCGACGCCCGCCGGGGCTCCATCCGCCTACGAGATGGCCGGCCTCGACTGCACGATCATCATGCATCCGCAGGTCTGGAAGTGTTCCGGCCACTTCGACCTCTTCCACGACTGGATGATCGACTGCCGGGAGTCGAAGAAGCGATACCGCTACGACCATCTGACCGGCCGCTGGGCGGCCCACCGCGACAAGAAGGCCTTCGTGACGACAG
Source organism: Planctomycetota bacterium (assembly GCA_027592945.1). Taxonomy (GTDB): domain Bacteria; phylum Planctomycetota; class Planctomycetia; order Pirellulales; family UBA1268; genus QWPN01. The sequence continues at coordinate 3,391 of JAQCJP010000264.1, read as the reverse complement.
ACGCCTCGGGCGACGACCTGGCCGTCGAGCTCGCCGCCCGGGCCCAGAAGTTCTTCGGGTTGCGGGCCAAGCAGGTCGCCGAGATCACCTGGGAAGGCGAGGCGACGCCGCTGCCAGCGGCCGTCGCCGCCGGGGTGGCCCTGGCGGAGGTCCTCGGCCCCGACGCCGCCGCCGCCGGCACGCTCACAGAGCCCCGCGAGTTCAACCTGATGTTCCAGACGCGGATCGGGGCCCTCGCCAGCGACGGCGACGACGACCGCGCCTTCCTCCGGCCGGAGACGGCCCAGGGGATCTTCGTCAACTTCAAGAACGTGCTCGACACCTCGCGGGTCCGCGTGCCCTTCGGGATCGCCCAGATTGGCAAGAGCTTCCGCAACGAGATCACCCCGCGGAACTTCACCTTCCGGTCCCGCGAGTTCGAGCAGATGGAGATCGAGTTCTTCTGCCGGCCGGCCGACTCGCCCGAGTGGTATCGCTATTGGCGGGACCGCCGCTGGAAGTGGTACCTCAACCTCGGCCTCACCGAGGGGCGGCTCCAGCTGCGGGAGCACGGCGCCGACGAGCTCTCCCACTATTCCGTCGGCACCGCCGACATCGAATACGCCTTCCCGTTTCTTGCCGAGGGGGAGTTTGGCGAGCTCGAGGGCATCGCTCACCGGGGCGACTTCGACCTCCGCAGCCACATGGAGGGCAAGCTCGTCCGCCAGGACGGCGAGCTGGTCGTCGAGACGGGCAACGACGGCAAGCCCCGCCACAAGGGCAGCGGCCGCGACCTCTCCTACTTCGACGACATCACGCGGGAGCGGTATGTGCCCCACGTGATCGAGCCCTCGGCCGGGGCCGACCGGGCGGTCCTTGCGTTTCTCTGCGACGCCTACCACGAAGACGAGGTGCCCGACGCCGACGGCAAGGCCCGCAGCCGCACCGTGATGAAGTTTCACCCCCGGCTGGCCCCGCTCAAGGCGGCGATCCTGCCGCTGGTCAAGAAGGACGGGATGCCCGAGATCGCCGTCGACCTCTACCGCCGGCTCAAGCCCCACATGGCCTGCATGTACGACGAGAAGGGGGCGGTCGGCCGCCGCTACGCCCGTCAGGACGAGGCCGGCACGCCCTGGTGCCTGACCGTCGACAGCCAGACGCTCGCCGACCAGACGGTCACGCTCCGCGACCGCGACTCGCTCGGGCAGGAGCGGGTGGCGATCGACGAGGTGGTCGACCTGCTGCGGGACCGGCTCTCATGATCCCCGCGATCGCGACCGTCTCGAGCCTCGAGTCTCCCCTGGAGACGGTGCTCGAGGACTACGCGGCAGGGCACGTCGAGGCGATCGACCTCTGGCTCGGCCAGGCCGACGCCTTTCTCAAGGGGCGGCCGGCCGCCGCCCTTCGCGATGCGATGGCCGGGCACGGGATCACGCCGGTGGCGGCGAGCTTTCAGGGCGGCCTGCTGACCAGCCAGGGCGCGGCCCGGGCCGAGCACTGGAAGACCTTCGAGCAGCGGCTGGCCCTCTGCAAGGAGCTGGGCATTCCCGTGCTCGTGGTGGCCGGCGATGCCCACGGCCCGCTTGGCCCGCAGGATCTCGGCCGGCTCTCGGCGAGCCTCGTCGAGGCGGCCAAACGGGCGGCCGATGCGGGCGTGCGGCTGGCCCTCGAGTTCGACGCCCGGGCAAGCTTCCCCAACAACCTGCAGTCGGCGGTGGCCCTGGTCGAGGACGTCGGCAGCCCGAGCCTCGGGCTCTGCCTCGACTGGTATCACTGGACCGTTGGCCCGAGCAAGCCGCTCGACCTCTGGCTGCTCTCCCGCGAGAACCTCGCCCACGTCCAGCTCTCCGATCTGATGGACGTGCCCCGCGAGATGGCGGGCGATGCCGACCGGATCCTGCCGGGCGAAGGTTCCTCACCCGCGGACGATCTCATCCGCCGGCTCGCCGAGATCGGCTACACCGGCGGCGTGGCGGTCGAACTGCAGAACCCTCGTCTCTGGAGCGTGCCGCCCCGGCAGTTCGGCGAGATCGCGATGACGGCCCTGCGGAAGCTGCTCGGTCAGGCCTCGATGGGGAGCGAGGCCGCCCCGCCTCATTCAAACTCGTAGAGTAGGCTGCCCTTTTCCTCGATCGCGTCAATCGGCCGGAGGTCATCCTCCAGTTCGGCCGGCACGACCGGGAAGTGGCGGGCCCAGGTGAGGATGTCGATCATCTCGTGGCAGGTGTCGCCAGGGTGGGTCGCCCAGAGGGCCGGATCGTACTTCCGGAGATCGACCGGCACCGAGTAGGTGCGGAGGGTCTTGCGGCGGCCCTTGACGTACTGCGGGAAGAACGAGATTGCCAGTTCCCGCAGCGTGCGATGGATCGGGTCGCGGTAGCGGAGCAGGGGGCCGTTGCTCTTGGAGATGCAGCCCCAGAAGCCCCGCCGGCGAAACAGGGCCACGACGTGATCGACGTCGCCCGGGGCCGCCCCCATGTCCATCAGCAGGGGGGGGTGGCCGGCGAGGTGCAGGGCCGCCGCCCCGACGAAGGCCGCCTCGACGCAGTGGGCCAGGCGGTGTTCAAGAACCCCCACCACCGAACGGGCCGTGTGGCCGTACCACTCGTAGTTCCAGGGGATCCGATTGATGAAACTCTGGATCCGCTGCGGGGTCTTGAGCTTGCGAAGCCGCCGCTCCATCGCCCGCGGCAATCCCAGGTCGAGTTCCTCGGCAACCGCCCCTGCCATCCATGTTCTCCTGCCCGGTGCGACCGCTTTCCCCGCGAAAATGAAAGGCTCACAAACCCAAAGGTTAGCCAAAATCACCCCGGCCGTGGGCTCGGGCGGGCAGACGGCTGCCAAAAAGGCGATTTTTCTCGACTTTTTTTCAGAAAACCGCTAGAGGTAGGGGGTGCGAGGCCGGCTCGAAAGGGTCACGGAGGAACGGCGATGCGGCGACGATTCACCACGACAGCGATCATCCTGGCTGCCGCAGGCGCGGCCTTGGCGGGGGCCCCGCCGGCCTTGGCTCAGGGAATCTGCCGGGATTTCGCCTACGGCAACGCCGGCTTCGGGGCGGGCTACAGCGTTGCGGTCAGCCGCCGGGAGTGCGGGGGATACTGCGGCGGCTGGGGCGGCTGGTCGCGGGGTTGCGGGCTTTCTCGGCGATGTTTCCGCGGCCCGAGCTGGTGCGGCGGCGGGCCCGGCTACTGGTTTGGCTGGCCCGGCTTCGGCTTTGGCGGCTGGGCGGGGAGCTGTTCGCTGTTTGAGCGGCAGACCGTCTTCCTGGCGACCCCGGCCGGGGGCGGGGCGACTTTCTTCTCTGGCAGCGTCGCGCCCTACCCGGTGCCCTATGCGGTCCCCTACGCCGTGCCTTATGCCGTGCCCTACGGGGTCCCCGTTCCCTGGTTTGGTGATGCCGGCCGGCCCG
>JAQCJP010000263.1 GCA_027592945.1 Planctomycetota bacterium | reverse complement strand
CGATGCTCGAATCACAGACCCGGGAAAACTCGAGCATCACCTCGGCCAACAGCGGGGCGGTCGGGCGGCGGCGGGCCTCGGAGCGAATCTCGAGAAACCGTCGATAGACGCGGGCGACCTCGACGGCCACGCCCACGATCCGGGCAGCGTCGCCTGGCTCACCCGGTCGCCCGAAGGCCGCCTGGAGTTCGGAGTTCACGAGCTGATTGATCGACTCGGCAAGTTCGAGATATTCCTGTTGCCGCTCCTGAATCCAGTCGAGATCGGCCATCCCGCGGGCTTCAAAGTCCGGGATGTCCGGGGGCAGAGGATGCCAGTCGCCGTCGGCTGCTCTCGTCTCGCGGTTGATCAGGTCGCCGAGGGCCTGAAAGTAGAGCCGGTATTCCCAGAGGGGCGGCTGCCGGGCGGCCAGCCAGACGGCTTCGTCGCTGACGGTTCTCAGGGGCGGGGTCGTAAGGCGGGCGAGGGCGAGATCGTCGGCGAGAGAGCGATCGCGGGCGGCCAGTTCCAGGGCGGTCTTCAGGCTGCGGGCGGAAAGGTAGCGGGGCTGGTCGTCGGGGATCAGGTCGCCGGGGTTGTCTGCGTTGTCTGCATTCGTCATTGGGGTGGCTCCGGGGTGGAACGGTTTGCGGCCTCGGGGACGGGCGGAGTGAACCATTCCCGAGGGACAACCCTGGTCCCTGATGCCAACAGCCCGGGAGAAAGGGGCTTTTCGTCAGTGAAGACCTCGGCCAAGCGGGAGACAAAGCGGTTCGGTGTCCAGAAGCCCCAGGCGGAGATACGGCGGGAAGCCGTGAGGCGGTCACCCGCCTGGGAAGATTTGCGTGACCTCGTCATCGTCTTCGGCGGGCCGCTTGCGGTCTTTGATGTACTGAGCCGTGACGTCCCGCCAGAGGAGGCGGCTGTCCCGCTTGCCGGTTCTGGCGAAGTGCACAAGCGCCTGCTCGACTTCGGCAAACGTGCTGACCTCGGACTTCTTGACGTTCAAAGGACACCGTCGAGGGCGATGTCTCTCGCATCGCTGCCGGTAGTGCACCACGGACTTCCCATCGCGACCGGCCAGGGGGTGGCAGACCCGCAGGTGCTGAAACCCCTCGCCGAAGTTCGTCCGGCTCTCGATCACATAGCGGCCGCGTGTGCCACCGGCCTGGGCGTACGCCTCGTCACCCAACTCGACGATCAGGTAGGTTGGACCATCTACAGCGGCGATCTCGCGAACAGCCCAGACGACGTTCGCAACGGTGGCATTGTCGCGATCGGGATACCCTTCCAGTTTCAGTTTCATGATGTTCTCCATTCATGGGGATCAGCGGAGGACGAAAAGGGGGCAGCTCTGCTAGGCGGCAACGACCAGCCGGACAGACATGGTCGACATGCCGTCCTCCTCGCTCCGCTCCGGCACCCACTCCCCCTCAGCTGCCAGTTGTGTGAACAGAGCGTCCCGCTTCCGAATCGCCTCAGCCAGGGACTTTGTCCGCAGCGACCGGCGGATCCGGCGGGTGCGAAAATCGAAGTTCAGCGTGTAATGCACCCACCACGTGCCGTTGTTGAGCCAGAGGTGGTGCCGGGGGTTGGAGTCGTCGAACCGAGCAGAGAGATGGCCACGCGGCATAGGGTTTTCCTTTCAGGCTGGGGTTGGGGCGAGGAATCAGACCGTTTTCGCCGGATCGCTCCGACGCACATCCTCGAGTCCCGTTTCCGGTTCCCGTAACCACCTTGCGATGCAGGTTGGCGGGCCGCCCATGCAGGACAGCCTTCTCGAGAAAGATGCACCCCTCATTCTAGGCGTCCTGCCACCCTTGTCAAGGGGAAGGTGTGTCATACGCCGGAGACATGCTCGCATCGGAAGCGTGTCATAGCCGCTGGACCGATCCGTAGAATGCGTCACGAGAACATCAGAGAGATGCTCCGAGAGATGCTCGGTTCACCAACCGCACCATGCGAGGCTGCCATGACTGACAACACCCTCACGCTCTATCCCTATCTCGACGCCGGTACCTGGGTCTTTGACGATGAACGAACGGGGCTCCAAGGCGAGGCGTTCGTCCTCGGGGCGACCGAGATGATCTCGGCGGTTGTCCGAGCCAAGGCGATCCCCAACGCGGAGCAGGGTTTTGCCCTGACGTTCGGTGCCACGGCGTTCGACGGCTACGACGCCCGCATCGCCTGGCAACGTGCCGACCCAGGCGGCGGCGGCAACTGGTACGCCGGCGACGTGGCCGGCCAGCCGATGGAATGCTGGCTCTGCCCTGCGTTGCTGCTGTATTTTCAGGGCCCGCCCCGGGAAATCTTTGTCCGCGCGGAGCCGCTGCCGGCTGGCGTGAATCCTCGCTGGACACCGCCGCCGGGCGTGACCGGGCGGCGGTTCGTCGGGGCGTCACCGGAAGCCTGAGCCTCTGCCCGGAAGCAGGTCGGGGGGTGAACGGCCTGCTCGGCTTCCTACCGCCAGTAATCACCGCCAGTAATCGGTCATCCGGCGACGGAGATCAGCCAGGTATGACAACCTGTCTTTGTCGGCTGGGCGGCCGAGGCGAATGTCAGCCGTCAGGGTCGTCGATGAGCTGCTGGAGCCGGGCGGCGTGTTCGGGGACGAGCCGGGGAAGCCACGAGGCGTCGACGAGGCCGAGGGAAAGAAAATCGCGCAGGTGAGTGCGGTCTTTGTCGCGGAAGGAGTTGAGCTTCATCCGACCCTTTGCCACCGGGAAGGAAAACAACCGGAAACGTGCTTGCGACGTCTCCGAGCCTACTCTGCCGGGGCGGCGAGGTGAACGTCGGCTTGCTGGGCGACTGATCCTGGCTGCTTGCAGTAGTATACGGTTGTATACATTGCTGACAGGCGGCGTCAAGCTTTCGAAGGGTGGCCACGCGGGCGATAGCCGATCCGGATTCCGGGAGGTCATAATGTCGCGGGCGAGTTGTTGGCCGAGCGTTTGCTCCGGGCCGCGACCGCCCTGATCAACCAGCCCGCCCCGAAATCACCTCCGTAAATGCCCCTCCCATGCCCCGACCCCTCATCATGGTCTTGCTTGCCTCCCTCGCCAGTCTCGCGGTCACGGGAACTCCCGGCCGGCTCGCTGCCGCTGATGCTCCGGCGGCCGAAGTGCCGCGGCAGGGCAGGGGAACGGCGAGCAGATCGTGATCGAGGCTCCGCAAACGCAAGGGCCGGGAGACCGCCGCCGATGCTGCCAGCCCCGCTTGCCGAACTCGAGGCGTCCGAGGCGGTTTCACCGCTCGGCCTTGGCCAGACCTCGCTCGTCGCCGAACTGCTCCCTTGGGGGGCTCCGGCGTTTCTGGCCGACCTGCTCGACCTCCGCCGAGAGATCGACGCCACCCTCAGAGCGGCTGCCCCGGGGCCGCTGCCGGCCACCTATCCCGCTGGAGCCTGCCGGCCGATTCGCAACCAGGGCCTCGCGCGGCTGCGGTCTTGGCCGGCGGCCGACAGCTCGCGGCCTGCTCTCCAGGCGCTCGCCCGCTTTCGTGATCGCGGCGGGATCATCAAGGGCATCTGGGGGATTCAAAAGGGCGTCTATTTTCAGAATGCGATCCAGGCCGGTGATCTCTGGGTCGATCTGGCCAACGACACGGTCGACCTGACCCGGCCGCCGGTCGAGGTCTGCCAGCTCGGTGAGGCTCGCTTCGAGGAGGTCGAGTCGTTCGAGCGATTTGCCGAGGTGGCCAGGATCTACTGGGCCGCGGAGGCCTATCCGAACCACATCCTGCCAGCGGTGGCGGCGGTGCTGCCGGTGATACTCGTCTTTGCCGACGGGCGGGCCCGCTTGGCGACGCCGACGACACTATTGCCAAGGAACATCCGGCTCGACTTCACCCTGGCCGAGGCCTTTCTCCGCCGCAGACCCTGGGCCGCCAGATCGCTGCCGGGGCCGCTGCGCGAGCGGCTCGAGCAGGACGCCCGCGAGGGGAGTGGCTGGTTTGCCGCAGCCGGCTCCTGGGGCTCACCGCTGGCGGCCGCGGCCGGCCCGGGCGACGCGGGTAGCGTGATCGATGCCGAACGGCAGCGATGGCAACAGCTCAACGAGAACGCTGCGACCCGGCGGTTCTACGAGATCGTCCGCGTCGCCTCCACGCCACTGCTCGCCCCGGCGGG
>JAQCJP010000262.1 GCA_027592945.1 Planctomycetota bacterium | reverse complement strand
ATCAGGCTCGCCGCCATCGCCGCCAGCCCAGGCCGAGGGCGGTGGCGGTCGCTCCGGCGAGCAGGGCGAGCGTGCCGGGCTCGGGCACCGGCTCGAGGGTCACGGTGACGGGATAGTGGTCGGAGGGATAGTAGCCGCCGATCGTCGTCCGAATGATGCTGCCGCCGATCACGTCGAAGTCTCCCTCGCTGTGGAGCACATGATCGATCCGGCTGCCGTCGGTGCCGCCGGCCCAGTTGTGGAAGGTCCGGCCCTGGGGCTGCCCGCTCTGGTCGTAGCTGTCGACCAGCCGACGCTGCCCGCCGGCACCGCTGCCGAGCAGGGCGTTGTAACCGGCAGCCGCACGAACCTCGTTGAGATCACCCATCGCGATCACCGGGGAGCCGCCGGAGAGCGCGTCGATCCGGCCGCGGATCAGTTCACCGGAGAGCCGCCGCGCCTCGCCGTCGAGCGACCAGTGGGTGTTGATCACAAACAGCTCACTGCCGGTCTGGATGTCCTGGAGTTTCAGCCAGGTGGCCATCCGGGGGTTGCCCGTGTCACCGCCGTTGCCGGTGAACGTGGTGCCCGGGGTCGCCGGCGTGTCGCTCAGCCAGAACTCTCCCTGGTCGAGCTGATTGAATCGGGCGGTCCGGTAGAAGATGCCGGACCGCTCCCCGCTCGACCCACCGTCGCGGCCGGGACCGTAGTAGCCGTAGCCGGAGAGGCTGCCCTGCAGGTCGGCCCGCTGATTGTCGAGCATCTCCTGGACGCCCAAGAGATCAGGCCCGAAGGCATTGATCACGTCGGTGACGCGATCCCGCCGATCCGCCCCGAAGAAGTAGCTCCACGACCGGGCGGCGTTGAAGAGCCCGTCGCCGTCGAACTTGATGTTGAAGGTCATCACCTTGACCGGATCGGCCGCCCGCGCCGGGCGGCCAAGGCAGCCCAGGCCGCCGATCATCACCAGCCCGGCTCCCGCCGCCAGCACCGCCCGCCGGCCGACGAGCCCTGTTCCCCATCGCATCAGCATGCGCCTGCCTCCTGTTCTTCGCGATCCGGGAGTGTATCACCGCCGCCGTCTCGGGGATCTCCGGAGTCAGCTCGTCGTGAACGCGGATTGGGCGGGTTGGTGGTGGACGCGTGGCGGCTATCGGCAGCGGGAAGGCCCAACGGCCCGCCGTCCCCCCGGCTCGCGCCGGGGGGCTTTTATGCGCCACAACACACGGAATGTGGGTTCGCGAGGGGTGAACCCGTGCCAGTCGAACGGCGTTGGGAAACCGAGCGCAGCCAGGATGGCGAAGCGAGGTTGCCCACGAGCAAACGGAGGGCATGGATGCCCGAAGCGCGCGTCCGTGAGAGGGCATGGGCTCACCCCGAGCCTGCGCGAGGTGAACCCCGCCCAACGGCCCGCCGTCCCCCCGGCTCGCGCGGGGGGCTTCTCTGGGAGGGGTTGGGTCGGGGGCACGCGCAGAAGCCGGGGAATCTTTGCGACTCACGAGAGAGACCCTGTCGGCCGAACAAGCATCCTGTAGCAAAATCCCCCGGATTCGAGCATGTCACCGCCCGGCCCCGGTGGGCTTTTATGGAACAGGATGCGGGCTGGCCTTTTCATCGCCGCCGGCGTGATGGGGGCAGGGCTCGGGGCTGAACAGGCAGCTTGATTCATCGCCGCGGGCCGCCACGTAGGCGATCAGGTCGAGGACCTCGTCGCGATTGAGCGTGTCGAGGAGGCCCTTGGGCATGATCGAGACGGGGGACGTCGTCCGCTCGTCGATCTCGCTCTTTGGAATCCGGATCGGCTCCGCCTTGGCGACCGGGTTTTCCACGATCGCCACGGCGGCGGGTGTCTCCTCGACCACCAGGCCGGTGATCACCCGGCCCGCATCGGTGATGATCGTCGTGGAGCGATACCGGTCGTCGATCTTGAGCGAGGGATCGAGGATGTGCCGGGTGATCTCGAGGGCGGTCATCTCCTTGGAAAGCTTGGCGAGTTCCGGGCCGAAGTTGTTGCCTTCGTCGCCGAGTTTGTGGCAGGCGACGCAGGAGGCGGTGCGGAACAGCTCCCGGCCGTGCACGAACGACCGGCCGGCGGCCATCGCCGCCACGCTTCCCTCCAGGTCGGCGAAGGTCCACTCCGTCCGCGGGCGGCGATCCCGGAGCAGCTCGTCTTTGACCTCCACGGGGTGGGCGGCGAGGTAGGCCGCCGGGTCGGCCAGGTACCGTTCCAAGTCATCGACGACGTACATCGCCCCGAACATCCGCCGCCAATGGCCGGGGTAGGTGCAGACGTAGGGGTAGACGCCCGGCTCGGTCGGCGCCTCGAACATCACCCGCTGGGTCGTCTGCGGCTGCATCAGCGTGCTGGCCGCGAGGATGTCGGGAGACTTCGGCACGAAGCTCGCCTTGGCAAAGGCGGGATCCTGGGCCCGTGACTCGGCCAGTTCGCCAACCGCCTGCATCATGCCCGGTTGAGTCACCACGAAGTTGTGGGGCATCGCATCGGCATTTTCGAGTACGAATAGCACCGGCCGGCCCGCCTGCACGACGATCGTTTCGGTGTCGTAGGCCATCCGCTCGTAAACCGTGCCGATCCGCACCACGCGAACGCCCAGATCGGCGAGGATCGCCCGGCGGGCCCCGCCCTCGGCCGCCGGCAGGAGCCGGGTGAGGTTTTCGGCAAACTGCCAGGCAGCCAGCCCAGCGTCGCTCGATCGCTCCTCCGGCGTGGCCGCCTTGATCGAGGCGATCACGGCGTCAGCCAGCTCACCCGCCCCGTCGGCCGGCCAGGAGGTGAGGGGAATGCGGGCCAGGGCACGAATCCCGGCGTCGCGGTCGACGCCGTCCTTGATGAACGGGGCGATGGCCAGGAACGCCTCGGTCTCCTTGCCCTTGACGCCCACGATCGCGTCGAACACGGCCCTCCGAATCGCCACAGCGGTGCGGTCGCCGTCGCTGACCAGCCGAAGCTCAGCCGCCGGCGCAGGGGCGGGCTGGCTGTCGAGCCGGAACGTCTCGCGGCGGCCAGGATCGAGCGTGATCAGGCTGAAGCCCCGCAGCCGCTCGCCGAGATTGGCCTCGTTGCGGTTGTGGATCACGATTCGCTCGACCTGATACTCACGGCCGAGATCGAGCTCCCACCACGGGTCGGCGATGTTTTCCTGGCAATGGGTCTGGCCGCCTCGGGCGAAGGCGGGGTGGGCATTGCCGTCGATGGCCCGGGCGGCGACGCCGTTGTTCGAGGTGTTGATCTGGCTGGCCGTGCCCTGGCGGGCGACGTTGTGCCCGTCGGCGTAGACCTCCACCTCGGCAAGCGTCAGCGTGCGGCTCGGCCCCGGCAGTTCGATCCGGACGTATCGGGCGGGAGCACCGGGCCGGGCCGGCGGCTGGCCGCTCGGCGGCTGGAGGAGGGGAAGCATCCGGTCATAGAGCCCCGCGGCCACCGCCGGGTCGCTCACCAGCGGGAGGGCCTCGATCAGATCGACCAGCCGCTTCGGCTCCCCGCTGGCCAGGGCCCAGGCCCGCTCGCTGGCATCGCCGCCTCCGCCGCCGGCCGCATCGATGGTCATCAGGGCGACGTAGCCGATCCGTCGCATGATCGGCCGCCTGGCCGTGGCGGCGAGCGTTTCCATGTCGCCCCGCAGTTCGGTCAGCTCGCCAGCCGGCCGAGACAGGAGCAACCGGATCAGATCGAAGACAGTCGCCGAATCGACCTCACCCTGCCGGGCGTCGAGGGCGGCAAGCGCCCCGGCCACCACCTTGACGACGCTCGTGGCGTCGGCCTTGGCCAGGCCCTCGACCGCCTCGCGACGCAGCCGCTCGTCGAGGCCGCTTCGCAGGAGCATCGCCCGAAACACGTCGGGCGAGCGGGGCTCGGCGGCGAGCTCCTCGTTGCTCAGCGAGCCGTAGTAAAACTCGAGCCCGGGCCTGGTCGTAAAGGCCAGCGGCTGGCCCGCTTCCCGAGCCCGCCGGTATTCCGGCTCGAGCACGCGGGCCGCCTCGGCTTTGACGTAGTTCATGAAACGGTCGCTGGGAAACTCGTTCGCGATCGCCAACGCCTCGATCGCCTCGGGCACGCGGAGGAAGGTCGCGGTCCGCACCGCCTCGACCCGCACCCGCGGATGCGGATCGGCGGCCGCCC
>JAQCJP010000022.1 GCA_027592945.1 Planctomycetota bacterium | reverse complement strand
CCCGCACACCGCTCGTGAACGCCGATGCAGCTTCCCGTCATTCAGCCTGAGCCACATGAGCCCGCAGACAGTTCCAGCTCGGCGGCACCCGCTCCCTGCTGCGCCCGCCACGAGGCAGGAGCCCTGGGCTGGACGTGCCCAATGCACCCGGAGGTGACGAGCCCCACCGCAGGCAGCTGCCCCATCTGCGGGATGCCGCTGGAGCCTGTAGGCGGGGCAGGCGACGACCAGAACGGGAACGATTTTCAGCGTCGTCTGGCTGCGTCGGTGGTGCCGGCGGTCATCGTGTTTCTCCTCAGCATGCTGCCGATGCTGGCGAGGATGCTCCCAATCGGCGAGCAGCCCTGGCTGACGGCTCTTGAGCAGGCGTCATGGGCAGCATGGCTTGAGCTCGCGCTTGCCAGTCTGGTCGTCTTCTACGGCGGCTGGCCGATTCTCAGCGGTGGCCTGACAGCGATCCGTCGCGGTCGGCCCACGATGTTTTCGCTGATCACGATCGGTGTGCTCACCGCCTGGGGCTACAGCGTCGTCGCCACGGTCGCACCGGGAGTGTTTCCTGAGGCATTTCGCAGCCACCATGGCGGGGTGGGGCGATTTTTCGAGTCCGCCGCGATGATCGTCGTGCTCGTGCTGGCGGGTCAGCTACTCGAGAGCCGGGCCCGGCGTGGCACGACCGCAGCCATCCGCGCCCTGCTCGACCTCTCGCCACCAGAGGCAGTCCGGCTCAATCCCGCGGACAGCAGCCAGAGCGAGACGGTGGCCTTGGCGGCAGTCCGCGCGGGCGACCTCCTGCGGGTCAGGCCGGGCGAGCGGGTGCCGGTCGATGGCCGCGTGGTTGAAGGGGAGAGCGGCTGTGATGAGTCGCTGCTGACCGGCGAACCCGTGCCCGTGGCCAAGCAGACAGGCGACCGGGTGCTGGGCGGATCGCTCAACGGTGCAGGTGCGTTTGTGATGCGGGCGGAGGTGGCCAGTGCCGGCTCACTGGTGGCGAGAATCACCAGGCTTGTCCGTGAGGCCCATGCGGCGCGGGCACCGATTGAGCAGCTGGCCGACCGCATCTCAGCGCGTGTGGTGCCGGCGGTGGTGCTGGCAGCGTTGATCACGCTGGTGGGCTGGCTCGTGTTTGGCGGTGAGCAAGGGCTCTCGATGGGGATCGTGTCGGCGGTGAGCGTGCTGGTGATCGCCTGCCCGTGTGGGCTCGGCCTGGCCACGCCGCTCTCGATGACGGTGGCTGTTGGCCGTGGCGCCCGCTCGGGGATTCTGGCCCGCTCGTCGGCCGCAATGCAGGCCCTGGCCGTTGCCGACACCGTGATCTTCGACAAGACCGGCACCCTCACGCTCGGGAAGCCGCAGCTGGCAGCCAGCGGCAGACTTGGCCAGCACGACCCTGCCTCAGCAGACTCGCCCGACGCCGTGCTCCGGCTGGTGGCGGCCGTGGAGGCGGCGAGCGAGCACGCCCTTGCAAACGCTTTTGAACACGCCGCGGCGGAGCGGGGGCTTGCGGTTCCGGCAGCCACGCATGTGCAGGCAGCCGTGGGCCGGGGCATCTGCGGCGAAGTGGAAGGCCGGCAGGTGGCGGTCGGTAGCCGGGCATTCATTGAAGAATTCGCGGCGTTGGCCGAACCAGCAGAGGCAGACGCGGCTCGGCAGCGCGGAGCGACGCTCGTGCTGGCTGCGATCGATGGCCAGCCAGCTGCCTGGTTTGCCCTGGAAGACATGCCGCGGCCGGAGGCCAGCGGAGTTGTGGACAGTTTGCAGGATCGTGGCCTCCGCCCTGCCCTCCTTTCCGGCGACAGCCAGGCTGCCGCCGCCCACCTCGCTTCCGCGGTCGGCATCGACGATGCCACCGGTGGCTGCAGCCCTGGCGACAAGCTCCGCGAGATCCACCGCCGCCATCAGGCGGGCCGTCGCATCGCCTTTGTCGGTGACGGCATCAACGACGCGCCCGCTCTGGCAGCAGCAGATGTGGGGATCGCGGTCGGGTCGGGAGCGGATGTGGCCATTGAGACCGCCGACATCACCCTCCTCTCCGGAGGCCTCACCCGCCTCCCCGAGGCGATTGACCTCGCCCGGCAGACGATGCGGAACGTTCGCGAAAACCTTGCCCTCTCGCTCGTCTACAACATGCTTGCGATCCCGATCGCCGCCGGCCTGCTCTATCCGTTCACCGGGATGTTGATGAGCCCGATGCTGGCTGCAGCCGCGATGACCGCCAGCAGCCTCTCGGTGATCGGGAATGCCTTGCGGCTGCGGTGAACGCAAGCCGCACGAGCCCTCGCCTGCTACTCCTTGGCCTTCGCGTCGCCCGGCTTCACCACCGGCTCATCGGCGAGGTCATGCTTGGCGAGCAACGCCCCATAGGCGGCAATCGCCTTGTCCAGCGACACCCGCAGCTCATTTACGCTTTCTTGGATTGACGCGATGTCTTCCGGCGTGGTGCGGGCCTTGCTCTCGGCCGTGGCATGGTGGTGCTTGGCTTCGGCAAGATGCTTCTCGATCGCATCGACTTCCGCCAGCGACTGCTTGTCGTCGGCCGCTTCAAAATGCTCTCGCAGGCCTTCGAGATGCTGCTGGGTGTGGTCGATGTGGTGATTGATCGCACTGCCGCTCATGCGCACGATCCGCGGCGAGATGGTCTCGGTACGGCCCAGGTAGCCGTGGTAATGGCTCGCGTGAGCGTGGGCGGCGTTCATGTGTGAGCCGCCGCTGCGGGCGTAGAAGGTGAGGTCGCCGCGGGCCTTGGCCCCCGCATCCCGCTGGGCGAGGGCGACCTCGGGCACGAGCAGGGCCGACGACATCACCAGGCAACAGGCAGCAATAGTGGAGAGTGTCTTGATCATGGCAGGAGTGACCTCCGTGAAAAGGGGCGACGGCCGCGACTGGTTTTCGTCACGCCTTCCATGGTAGCAGACCAGCCAGGCGGCTCGCGGCTCACACGACTGTGCAGGCGGCGATCAGGACCGCAGCACTCCCATCTAGGCAAGCCCTCTGCCTGCTGAGCTGATGCCCGCGGAAGCGGTTTCGCGGCCTTGCTCACGTGGCCAGCGGCACGACGAGGCCGTCGTGGGCAAGCTCGACGCCGGCGGGGAGCGCAGCGGCGACGTCGGCGTGGCGGATGTCGTGCGACATATGCACCAGCAGGGTGCGGCGGGCCTTCACGCGACGGGCCACGGCGAGGGCCTCGTCGAGCGAGAAGTGCGTGGGATGACGACTGGCCCGCAGGCAGTCGAGCACGAGCACGTCGAGGCCTTCCAGCCGTGGCCACGTTTCGTCAGGGATCTCATTGGTGTCGGTGCAGTAGGCAAGGTCGCCGAAGCGAAAGCCGAGCACCTCAAACGTGCCGTGCTGCAGCCGCAGCGGGGTGACCGTGGTGCCGAGCAGCTCAAACGGATCGGTGGAGATCCGGTTGAAGGTCACCTTGGGCAGGCCACCGCCAGGCGAGGCCGGGGCGACGAAGGCATAGTCGAAGGCCCGCAGGATTCGCCGCTCCACCCGCTCCTCACAGTAGACCGGCACCGGCCGGCCGGCGTGAAAGCAGATCGGCCGCAGGTCGTCCATGCCGTAGACATGGTCGACGTGGTCGTGCGTGTAGACCACCGCGTCGATCGAGCCGATTCGCTCTCTCAGCAGCTGCTCGCGGAGGTCGGGCGTGGTGTCGACCAGCAGCGTGCCTTCCGGGAGCCCCACCGCCACGCTCGTGCGGGTGCGGCTGTCGCGGGGGTCGCTGCTCTGGCAGGTTTCGCACCTGCAGCCGACCATCGGCACCCCTAAGCTCGTGCCCGTGCCGAGAAACACCAGGCTCCCGCGGAGGTCACGAAAGGCAGCAGTCGCAGAGGAAGCAGACACAGGCACGCCAGCAGTCACAAAAAAACACCACAAGAAACGCAGCCACATCCAGCAAGGCTGTCAGGCCAACACCCCGCACGTCGACATCGTATCGCCCTGGGCCCGCTGCCGCAGCGTCCGCCGTTAACGACCGCCTGATTCACCCCCGTCGCGACGCTGTTGTCACCTGCCGACCCGCCGTCAGGGCTCACGGCTGTCGGGCTCGGCGAAGGGAAGCAGCCGCTGCGGGTCGGGCGGCGCGGGGCGGGCCCGCTTTCGCAGCTGCCGCCGCACAGGATCCTGCTGCATGGCACCGCGACGGTCGCGGCGACTGCCATGCCGAAGGGCGACATCACGAGCTTCCGCCACGGCCGCCGGGCTGCGTCGCAGCGTCGCGAAGCGAGCCTTGGCTTCTCGCAGGGCCACGGCATGGTCGACGATCGGCGCGGGATAGTCGGAGCCGATCCGGCAGCCAGCCCGGGCCTGCACGTCGGCGGGCATCGTCCAAGGCTGGTGGAGGTAGGCCTTCGGCACAGCGACGAGCTCAGGCAGCCAGCGGCGGAGAAAGACTCCATGGGGATCCTGCTCCATCGCCTGCTTTGTCGGGTTGTAGATCCGCAGCGTGTTGATCCCGGTGGTGCCGCTTTGCATCTGCATCTGCGACCAGTGGATGCCCGGCTCAAAGTCGAGAAACTGCTGGGCTAGGTGGAGGCCGGTCGGCCGCCAGTGGAGCCAGAGCGAGTAGCTGGCAAACGAGACGAGCAGGGCCCGCATCCGGAAGGTGAGCCAGCCGGTGGCCAGCAGGCTTCGCATGCAGGCATCGACCAGCGGATAGCCGGTCTGGCCCGTCTGCCAGGCCGCCAGCCGGCCGGCGTCGACCGGTTCTTCCCGGAGGCCGTCGACAGCCCGGAGCATGTTGTGAAACTCGATCGCCGGCTCGTCCTCGAGCTTCTGCATGAAGTGGCAGTGCCAGTGGAGCCGCTCGATCACGGCCAGGCCGCCGCGGCCGGTCGCCCGGGGCACGGCTGCCTGCGGGCTCTCCATCCGCCCCTCCCAGAGCCGGTTCCAGCCGTTTCGCGAGGCGAGCCGCCGCACGACGCCGGTCTGGGGGAGCTCAAGCATTTCGACGCCGGCCTCCCGCGCCCAGCGACGCACTCGCCGGTCGCGGGCATACGTCACGCCGGTGCCGGTCTCTTCGTGGGCGACGAGCAGCCGGAAGCCCGTTTCGCTCCGCAGCGCTTCGAGCATGGCGACCGCCTCGCCCCGGCGGGTCACCAGCCGGATCCCAAGCCGGGCGAGGGCCGGGGCAAGGTCGCTGAGGCACTCTGCCTGAAAGCCGGTGTGGCTGGCATCCCATTCCGGCTGGGCGAGCACCTCCGGCTCGTAGAGAAACACCGCAAACACCGCCCCGCCCCGGGCCCGCTCGACCGCCGCGGCCAGGGCCGGATGATCGGCCACGCGGAGATCCCGCTTCAGCCAGACGCAAACGGGCGGAGGCGACGACATCGGGCGGCCGGCGAGAGAGGACAGAAGGCGACGGATTCTTCCTCTACGATAGCCGCCCGGCGTCAGAGGACCGGGAGGCTCGGCAGGGGGGGCTGGGCGGCCGCCGCGGCGGCGATGCCCCCCACGAGCCGCTCGCAGATCGCCTCGAGGTAGGGGCGGGCGGCCGGATCGTCGTAGTTGGCCGCCGTGGTGCCGGCATCGCCGTGCTCGCGGATCGGAATCTGGATCGGGACCTCGCCCAGGAACGGGATCTCGAGCTCGCTGGCGGTCCGCTTGGCGCCGCCCGAGCCGAAGATGTCGTATCGCTTGCCGGTATCGGGGCAGACGAAGTAGGCCATGTTCTCAACCATGCCCAGGACGGGGATGTTCACCTTGCGAAACATCGCGATCGCCTTGGTGGCGTCCAAGAGGGCGACGTCCTGCGGCGTGCAGACGACCACCGCCCCGGTCAGCGGCAGCACCTGCGAGAGCGTCAAGGCGATGTCGCCGGTGCCGGGGGGCATGTCGATGACGAGATAGTCGAGCGGGCCCCAGCGGGTGTCGCGGAGCATCTGGGTGATCGCTCCGTGGAGCATCGGCCCCCGCCAGACGACCGCCTCGCCCGGCGGCACGAGGAAGCCCATGCTCATCACCGGCATCTCGCCGCCGCCGATCGGCAGCCGCATCGGCACGATCTTGCCCTCGTCGATCTGCGGCCGGCCCGAAAGGCCGAGCAGATGCGGCACGCTCGGCCCGTAGACGTCGGCATCCAACAGGCCCGTCGCGCTGCCGGCCCGGGCCAGGCCGAGGGCGATGCTCGCGGCAATCGTGCTCTTGCCGACGCCCCCCTTGCCGCTGCCGACGGCGATCACGCTCTTGGCCTCGAGGCCGATCTGGCCGATCTTCGAGGGGGGGCGGTGATGGGGCTCGACGGTGACGGTCACATCGGCCACCGTCGGAAAGGCGGCCCGCAGCAACTCCTCGGCCCGGGCCCTCGTCACCTTCCAGAGGATCGCCGAGTGGGTCGTGAGCTTGAGGCTGACGGCGATCGTCGCAGCGTCGGCGGCGGTGACAGCGAGCTGGCCGGTCTCGGCCAGCGGGCGGCCAGTCTCGGGATCGTTGAGGTTGGCGAGGGCGGCGGTGACGGTGGTGGGGTCGGGGGCAGCAGGCATGACGACTCAGCAGTTGGGGTTGTGGTTGGGTTGTGGTTGGGGTTTCTCAGAGCGAGCCGGGGTTGTCCGGGCCCTGTCGCCCGGACGTTCGCTTCGGCCATCCTGGCCTTCGCTCACTCCATGCTGGCCACGCTCCCGCCATCCCTGGCTCCGCTTGCCAGCAAGGCCGGCTCCAGGGCACGGACAACCCCTCACGGAATGGCCGGTTTCCCGGTGAGCCGTTCCTGGCCCGCGTCAGACATTTGGGCAAGCGACTCGTCGGCGACTGCTGCCGGAACCGGGCTGGTCAGGCTCTTGCCGGCGCGGGTGGCGGCTGCCAGGAGACCGCGGGGCTGCACCGTCAGCATAGCCACGAGCACCAGGCAGGCCAGCATCGCCAGCCCGCCGGCCAGGCCGCCGTCGGCCTGGACGCCCCGCTTGGTGCTCTTAAAGTACATCGCCGCGATGATCCGCAGGTAGTAGGCCGCCGCGATCGCAGCGTTGACCGCCAGGATCACCGCCAGCGAGACGAACCAGGCCCGCCGGCTGCCAGAAACCAGCGGACTCGTCCAGTCGACCTTGAGGGCCGACGCGGCCAGGGTGAACTTGCCCCAGAAGCCCGGCAGCGGCGGGATGCCGGCCAGACTGAGCGTAAAGAGGGCGATCGCGAAGGCGGCCACGGGATTGGTGCCCGAGAGCCCGTCGAGGTCGTCGACGGTGGTGATCTCCTCGCGGGGCGGGCGGGGGCCGCTGGTGGCGGTCCACTCCGGCCAGCGGTGGCCGAGGTAGGCGACGGCGCCAAAAATGCCGATCGTCGGCAGGACGTACGTCGCCAGATAGAAAAGCGCGGCTGACATGCCCCCCATGCCCAGCGTCCAGCTGAGTTCGGCGGCAGCGACATCGCCCAGCGGGCTGGCGGCCTGCGTGGCGGCCGCCGCGGCGGCCACCGCCACGCCCACGAGCAGGTAGCCAGCGTGGGCGATCGACGAGCAGGCCAGCAGGCGGCGGAGGTTTCGCTGCCAGAGGGCCATGATGTTGCCGACGGTCATCGTGATCGCCGCCAGGATGGCCGTCAGCTGCCAAAAGAGGTCGAGATGGGCCATCGCCGCCGGGCCGATCCCGGCCGGGGAAGGCTCGGCGGTAATCCCGAGGGCGAGCAGCCGTCCCAGGACGACCACGCCGGCAAGCTTGGGGAGCGTCGAGAGCAGGGCGGCGTTGCCGGGGCTCGTGCCCTCGTAGACGTCGGGAGCGTAGAAGTGCATCGGCACGGCGGCCAGCCGGAAGGCCGTGCCGACCACGGTCATGCCCAGAGCTATCGGGAGGAGCACCGTGGCGATCCCCGCCGTGCTCGTGCCGCCGGCCGCCTGGAGGGCGTCGGCGATGCCTGCCAGGCTGGTCGTGCCGGCGATCCCGTAGAGGGTGGTTGCGCCGAAGAGAAACACCGCCGAGGCCAGCAGCGAGAGGAAGAAGTACTTGATCGCGGCCTCCTGGCCGCGGGCGTCGGTCCGCTTCAGCCCGAGCAGGATGTAGGTCGGGATCGAGACGAGTTCGAGGCCGGTAAAGAGCAGCACGAGGTCGCCCGCCACGCCCACCAGCGACATCCCGGCGAGCATCACCAGGAAGGTGCCGGCTTCCTCGCAGGTGCCGCCGCGATGCAGCCCCGGGCCGCGACTGACCGCCGCCGCGAAGATGTCGCCCGACTGCACCAGGGCCAGCAGCAGACCGATGCCCAGCACGGCCCACCGCACGAAAATCGAGAAGCCGTCAATGCTCACCGGCCCGGAGGCCACGGCCGCGCCGCCGGCCGGCTGGCCGCCGGAGACCGCCATCGCCGCGGCGATCCCGAGGATCGCCACCAGCCAGCCCTGTCGCAGCCCGGCAAAGGCGCCGCCGAGGTAGGCGACAAGAGCCGCCCCGAGCAGGACGAGTTCGGGCGTTAAGAGGCTGAAGGATTCAAGCGAGGTCATGGCAGCACCGCGAGGGGCGAGGGACTGGTCGGCCGCTCGACGATATCGGCCGTCGCTGGCTCTTCGGCCATCCGGGCGGCGAAGGCGATGGCAGCCTCGCCGGTGGTCTCGCGAACCGAGGCCGAGACGGGGCCGAGGAAGGTGCCCGGTGCGAGGCCGATCCAGAGCACGAACACCGCCAGCGGGGCGAGGGCCACCAACTCATGCCGGCGGATGTCGAGGCTCTCGGCCGGCTCCTCGCCGTGGCGAGGCGGCTCCCGCGACGGGCCGAAGAAGACCCGCTGCACCGCCCAGAGCATGTACCAGGCGCCGAGCACGACGCCAACCACCGCCAGAACCGCGAGGCTCAGATACCAGGTCTGCCAGGCGGCCGAGACGCCGCTCCAGGCCCGCTGGAAGGAGCCGGCCAGGATCATGAACTCGCCGACAAAGCCGTTGAGGCCGGGCAGGCCGATGCTCGAAAACGTGAACAGCATAAAGAACACCGCCAGCCAGGGGGCCTTGGCGGCGATCCCGCCGAGGTTGGCAATGCTGCGGGTGTGGAACCGCTCGTAGAGCATCCCGACGATCGCAAACAGGCCCGCCGAGGCGAGGCCGTGGTTGATCAGCTGGATGTTGGCCCCTTCGATGGCGACCGGCGTGAGGGCGAAGAGGCCCATCACGACGTAGCCCATGTGGCTCACCGACGAGTAGGCGACCAGCCGCTTGAGGTCGGTCTGCACCAGGGCGACCAGCGCCCCGTAGATGATCCCCGCCGCCCCGAGGGCGAACAGCCAGGGGGCCGCGACGGCGGTCGCCTCCGGGAGCATCGGCATCGAGAACCGCAGGAAGCCGTAGATCCCGATCTTGAGGAGCACGCCGGCCAGATCGACCGAGCCTCCGGTGGGGGCCTCGACGTGGGCCAGGGGCAGCCAGGTGTGCAGCGGGACGATCGGCACCTTGACCGCAAAACCGGCCAGCAAGGCCAGAAAGACGACCATCTGGAGATAGCCGCCGGCGGCCGTCATTGGCAGGGGATCAGTCCGCATGTGGTCGGTGAGCGTTTCGATGTCGAAGGTGACAATGTTGGTGTGGGCGGTCGACCAGAGCACGATCACCAGCAGACCGAGGAAGGTCAGCAGGCTGCCGGCGAGCGTGTAAATGAAGAACTTCACAGCCGCCTTCCGTCGCTCCTCATGGCCCCAGATTCCGATCAGGAAGAAGAGCGGCACGAGGGTGAACTCGAAGAACACGTAGAAGAGGAGAATGTCGCGGGCGGCGAAGACGCCGAGCATTGCCGACTCGAGCACGAGCAACAGGCAGTAGAAGCCGACCGGCCGGTCGGTGACAGCCTCCCAGCTGACAAACACCGCCGTCACCGAGAGCAGGGCCGAGAGCCCGAACATCCAGAGCGAGAGCCCGTCGAGGCCGAGCGAGAGGCTGACGTTGAAGAAGTCGCCCGTCAGCCAGGGAACCTCCACCAGGGCGACGGGGAGGCCGGCGGCCAGGGCCGGATCGGCCAGGGCCCGGATCACCAGCCAGCCGGCCAGGCCGAGCGTTGCCAGGGTTGAGACCGCCGCACTTTGCCGGACGGCCGAGAGTCCGCGGGAGCCGAGGGCCCAGGCGACAACCCCGCCCACCAGAGGAGCGATGATCGTCAGCAGCAGGTGGATCTTGGTGTCGAAGCCGTTCATGCGGGACGCTTTGGAACTTTCGGATGAATCAGGAGCGTGATGAATCGGGTGGAGAGCACAGGCGCCGACGATCAGCCTCGCAGCCGCCAGGCAAGCATCAGGACGATCAGGAGCGTGCCGAGGGCACCGGCGACCGCGTACCGCTGAACGAGGCCCGACTGCAGCCGGCGGACCACCGCCCCGATGCCCCAGGGAATCCGGGCCACAAAATCGACGAGGCCGTCGACCACCGACCGGTCGAACCAGGCGGAGAGCATCGCGACAAACTCCAGCGGCCGGACGATCAAGGCCGTATAGATCTCGTCGATAAAGAACCGGTGGGCAAAGAGCGTCTCGAAGGGGCCGAGATATCGCTCCGGCTGGGGCCCGTCGCTGCGGCGGCCGAAGTGACCGGCGGCCGCCAAGACGATGCCGGCCACGGCGGCGAAGGTGCCCTGGAGGGCAAGGTCGAGGTGGAAGGCGTGGGGCGTGGCGGTGGCCGCGACGGCCGGGGCCGTCAGCGACGGCGTGGCGGCGAGAAAGTCGGCAAGGGCATGGGTCGAGAACAGCCACCAGCCACTGACGGTCGCCGCGACAGCCAGCACGATCAGCGGCCAGGTCATCACCGGCGGCGACTCGTGGGCATGATGGCCCGCCTCGTCGGGCACCCGGGTCGGGCCGGTGAAGGTCATGAAGACCGCCCGGAACGTGTAGAAGGCGGTCAGGAAGGCGGTGAACAGGCTCATCCAGTAGAGGGTGCGGAAGGTGCTGGCAGACTCGTCGGCTCCGCCGGCCGAACCGTCGCTCTCGCTGCGGAAGCTGACGGCCTGGAACGCCGCGGCGGCGGGGAGGTCGAGGCCGGCATGCCCCTCATGGGGATCGGCATCGTGATGTTCGGTGTGGGCGTCGGGCCAGCCGCGGGCGTGGAGGGAGGCGAGGATCTCGTCCTTGCTGAAGAACCCGGCGAAGGGGGCGATCCCTGCCAGGGCCAGCGAGCCGACCAGGAAGGTGGCCGCGGTGATCGGCATCACCCGCCGGAGGCCGCCGAACCGCCGCATGTCGATCACGCCCCCCATCGCGTGCATCACCGAGCCGGCTCCCAGGAAGAGCAGCGCCTTGAAGAAGGCGTGGGTGACGAGGTGGAAGATCGCGGCGGTGAAGCCGAGCAGGGTGCCGGTGCCGAGGCTGGCGAACATGTAGCCCAGCTGGCTGATCGTCGAATAGGCGAGCACCCGCTTGAGATCGTTTTGCACCGTGCCGATCAGGGCCGCGACCAGGGCGGTCGTCGCGCCGACGATCGAGACGACCGTCAAGGCCGCCGGGCAGGCGACGTAGAGCGGGGCGCAGCGGGCGACCAGGTAGACACCGGCGGTCACCATCGTGGCGGCATGGATCAGGGCACTGGCAGGAGTGGGCCCTTCCATCGCGTCGGGGAGCCAGACGTGCAGCGGCAGCTGGGCGCTCTTGCCGCAGGCCGCCAAAAGCAGCAGCAGGCAGATCGCCGTGCCGACGCCGCCGGCGACGTAGCCCGACGGATCGGCCAGCCGCTCCATCCCGAGGATCCCGGGCAGGGGGGAGCCGTCGGCAAGCAGCGTGTCGTGGAAGTTGAGGGTGCCGTAGGTCATCCAGAGGAGGAAGACCGCCACCGCCAGGCCGAAGTCGCCGACGCGGTTGACGAGGAAAGCCTTCTTGGCGGCGGCCGAGGCCGAGGGCTTTCGAAACCAGAAGCCGATCAGCAGGTACGAGCAGGCCCCGACCGCCTCCCAGAAGACGTAGACCAGCAGGAAGTTGCTGGCGGCCACCAGCATCGCCATTGAAAAGACAAAGGCGGCCACGAGGGCGAAAAACCGCGGGTATCCCGGATCGTCGTGCATGTAGCCGATCGAGTAGATCGCCACCAGCAGGCCGACGCAGGTGATCACCGCCAGCATCACGGCGGTGAGCGGGTCGAGCCGCAGGTCGATGCCGATCGTGAAGGGGATCGCCGCCGGCAGGCCCTCGGCCTTGGCGGTCAGGTCATCGCCGAGGTCGAGGCCGGTCGCGGCCGCCGGCTGGTAGGCGTCGGGGATGCTGGCCCACTGCCAGAGCGTGACCGGGGTGAGCTCCACCGGTGAGGCCGCGTGATCGTGGTCTGCGGAACTGGCGACCTCGCGGCCCAGCCCGACCAGCAGCGTGACGGCAGCGACGGCCGCGGCGGCGATCGAGAGCACCGCCGGCCAGTGGGCCCGGGGCCCGAGCAGGCGACCGAGGGCGACCGTCAGGATCGCACCGGCCAGCGGCAGGGCCGGCACGAGCACGAGGAGCGTCTTGGGATCGAGGTCAACCATAGGTTCAGAACAGTTCGGGTGGCCGGGCTGGCCGGCGTTTTATGCGAGCGGGGGCGGGTCGGTTACACGTGCTCGCGTTCGAGGGCTTCGTCTTCATCGATCTCCGGCTGGACACCGGCCGGGGTCAGGCGGGGGAACTGCAGGGCCTCGGCATCGCTGGCCGGCAGTTCGTGGTCGACGACGCGGGGGAGATTCGACTCCCGCAGCGACTGCCAGGCGGCCGAGTCGAGCCGGCCGGTGCGGGCAAAGGCCTGCAGGACGAAGACCAGGGCGACCGCCGCCTCGCAGGCGGCGACGGTCAGCACGAAGATCACCAGCATCTGCCCGCCCCAGTCGCCGTGATGGCGGCTCCAGGAGACGAGGCTTACCGAGACGCCCTGAAGCATCAGTTCCGCCGAGAGGAACATCACGATCAGGTTGCGGCGGGCGAGGATCCCGACCAGCCCGAGGGCGAAGAGCATCGCGCCGACCACGAGGCCGTCGAGAACAAGCGGGGCAGGTGTCATGCGGAAGCCCTCCGGGGCCGGGCTTCGAGCCGCTCCTCGGGAGGCGTCCGCGAGACGATCGCGATCGAGCCGATCAGGGCCACCAGGAGCAGGACGCCGGCAGCCTCAACCGCCAGGAGGTGGCGGCCGAAGAGTTCGCCACCGAGCCTGGCGACGTGGTCGCGGGCGAGCATGTCGGGCGGCGAGGGGCGGTGGGTGGTCGGCGAAGAGCCGGCGGCGGCAGATGGCGTGCCGGCCAGGGCCGGCGTGTTTGGTGTGTCTGCCGCGGCGGGTTCGCTCGCGGCGTCCGCCTCATCGGACTCGTCGGTGGGCCGATTCGCTCCGGCGAGGGCCGCGGCCTTCGTTGGGACGGCACAGCAGCTCGGCGGCCCGGCCGAGAGCCGGCCGATAAACAGCGTGAGGAGCCCCAGCAAGACGGCCCCGGCGACCGCCGAGAGGAGCGGCTCGTTGGAAACGCGGTCGTAGGAAGCCATGCCGGTCGGCTGAGCGAGCATCAGCACGAACAGGAACATCACGAGGATCGCCCCGGCGTAGACGACGATCGTCGCCACGCCGAGGAACTGGGCTCCCAGCACGAGCAGCACCCCGGCCACCCCGGCCAGGGCCAGGGCGAACCAGATTGCCGAGTAGACCGGCGAGCGGGTCACGATCGTGGCGGCCGCCCCGATCACGGCCACCAGCGAAACGACCAGAAAGGTCGCCTCCTCGCCGACGCCGCCGAGCCGGTGTCCGGTGGCGACAAACAGCCCGAGGGCGACCGCCCCCAGGAGCATGCCAAACCGCCGGGCCGCCCGCTCCCGCAGGCCGCTCTCGCCGCGGGGCAGAAGCAGCCAGAGGCTCGCCGCGGCGCAGCCGACGGCCACGGCCAAGACCGTGCCGACGATCGAAAGGCCGCCGTCCGGGCTCACAGCGTGCCTCCCAGGGAGGCCGACTTCATCGGCTCGGCGTCCTTGGTCATGTCGTAGACGCTCAGCAGCTTCTCCTTGTCGAAGATCATCTCCTCGCGACTCTTGCCGGTCAGGTCCAGGAGGCTCGTCAGTTCGATGGCGTCGACGGGGCAGGCCTCCTCGCACATCCCGCAGAAGATGCACCGCAGCTCGTCGATTTGGAAGGCCTCAGGATATTTCTCGCGGTCGGGCCAGGGGCTCTCGGTCGCCACGATGTCGATACAGTGGGCCGGGCAGGCGGTGGCGCAGAGGAAGCAGGCGACGCACTTGACGCGGCCCTCCTCGTCGCGATTGAGCCGGTGGACGCCCCGATAGATCAGCGGATTGCCCACCGCGGGCCGCTGCTCGGGAAAGGAGACCGTCACCTTCGGGCTGACCAAGTGCCGGGCCGTGGTGGCGAGCCCCTGGACGAACAGCGGCAGGTAGAGCCGCTCGGCCAGGCCCAGCGGCTTCTCTTCGAGCCAGGTGATCGACGGGTCGTCAGGTTTCATGGCTAGACCTCCACCAGTTCATGCTCGACGTCGAGCGGGCCGTGGGTGTGGATCGGGGTGTTGTCGGTGCCCGAGGGCGTGAGGAGCCCGGCGGCGATCCAGCCGGCAAAGAAGACACCCCAGGGAATCAGCACCGCCACCCAGCCGGCCGGGCCCGCGCCGAAGGCCTCGACGAGCTGCGGACGAAACTCCTCGACCGCCGCCACGGTCACGAGGTTCGCCAGGCCGAGCGGCAGCATCACCTTCCAGGCGAGGCTCATCAGCTGGTCGAAGCGAAACCGCGGCCAACTCCAGCGGACGAGCATGAAGAACAGGATCACGGCGAAGATCTTGGCCGAGAGCACGCCGAACCGGAGGAAGGCCCCTAGCCAGGTGACCTCCTGCCCCGAGCCGGTCACGCCCCAGAGATGCCAGCCCCCCAGGAACATGATCACGATCAGGAAGGCGGCCGTGACCATGTGGAGGAACTCGGAGACGAGAAAGAGGAGCAGCTTGATCCCCGAATACTCGGTGTGGTAGCCACCGACGAGCTCCTGCTCCGCCTCGGGCAGGTCGAAGGGGAGCCGGGCCGCCTCGGCGAAGGCGGCCACCAGGAAGACGATGAAGCCGAGCGGCTGAGCGAAGGCATACCAGGTGCCGCTCTCGGCCTGGGCGTTGATGATTACGTCGAGCTTGAGCGACCCGGCCGCCAGCACGACGCCGAGGAGGCCGAGGCCGAGCGGAATCTCGTAGGCGACCAGCTGGGCGCTGCTCCGCAGGCCGCCCAAAAAGCCGTACTTGTTGTTGCTCGCCCAGCCGCCGAGGAGGACGCCGTAGACGGCGATGCTCGAGAGGGCGAAGACCCAGAGCACGCCGACGTCGAGGGCCGGGGCGACGAGGAAGGGGATCGGGTCGGGCAGCCCCTCGATGCCCAGCGGCGGGAGGACGCTGCCGAAGGGGATCGCCGCGAAGATCGCCAGCGAGGCGGCCAGCAGGACCAGCGGAGCGGCGGCGTAGAGGACCTTGTCGACGTGGCGGGGCGTGAAGTCTTCCTTGAGGATGATCTTGAGCCCATCGGCCAGCGGCTGGCCCAGGCCGAACAGGCGGATCTTGGTCAGTGGAATCCCGACCCGGTTGGGCCCCTTGCGGTCCTGCACCCAGGCGGCGATCCACCGCTCGACGAGCACGAGATAGGCAGCGGCTGTCATCAACCCGCCGACCAACAGGCCGATCTTGGCGAGCGCCGCGATGGTCGTCGGCGAGGGGAGGAGTTCGCTCATGCTAGCTGCCTTACGCGGAGGTCGACGCCGATGGCGGGCATTTCGCCGGCCAGGGCGGCAAAGGGGGCGGCCGACTCGGCAAGCTCCTGCCGGATGGCGACAGGATCGTAGAGGCCGCGGCGGCCGAGCATGTTCCAAAACAGGCGGCCCTCTGGCCAGACACCCGCCGGCGGCCGGATCGCCTGCCGGAAGCTCTGGGCATGGTGGGCGACGTTCACCCAGGTGCCGGCCCGCTCGGCGAAGCCGACCGCCGGCAGCCGCCAGGTGGCCTGGGCCATCAGCGGCGAGTCGAAGAGGTCCTGCACGACGAGACAGGCGAGGCCGGTGAAGGTCGCGGCGGTCGCCTCGTCGATCCAGGCCTTGGGATAGCCGGCAGTGATCCAGGCGGCGGAGGCCTTGCCGGCCGCGACGTGGGCCAGCAGGTCATTCCAGGAATGGCCGCCCGAGCCGAACAGGGCGAGCACCGCTTCAACGCCCCGCTTGTTGGGGCACTTCTCGCCGCGGATCGTGAAGCCGCCGGGGAAGGTCTCGTCGTCGCCGGCGACCGGCACATGGCCAAGCGCCAGAAACGCCTCGGGATCGATCGAGCGGGCCACGCTGCAGAGCATCCAGGCCTCTTCGACCGTCAGCATCGGCGAGACGGCGACCGCCAGACTCCCGGCCGCCTGGAGATCGGTCTGCAGCCGGCCGACGACGTCGGCCCATTCGAGGGTCTCGTCAGCCGCGGCCGGGCTGCCGTTGCCCGCATGGCCGGCTGGCCCCTCGCGGCGGGTGGCCGTCAGCAGTCGCTCATCGTCGTGGAGGTGATGCCAGCCGTAGCGGCCCTCGTCGCAGATCCACCAGGTGTTGACCTCGGGATTCTCACGGGGCTTGAGCCGGTAGACGGTGTCCTGGTTGTGCTCGGTGTAGATCGAGCAGCCGGCCGAGCAGCCGCCGCAGACGTTCGCCTCCCGCTTCAAGAACCAGACCCGCTGCTGGTAGAGGAAGTCCTTGTCGCCGAGGGCGCCGACCGGGCAGAGGTCGACGACATTGCCGGCCAGCTTGTTGTCGAGCGGGAAGCCGGGGAAGACGTCGATCTCCTCCTTGGCGCCGCGGCTGGTCACCATCAGCTCACCGGTGCCGCTGACCTCGCGGGTGAACCGGACGCAGCGGGTGCACATGATGCAGCGGTCGACGAACAGGCTGACCGTCGGGCCGACGTCCCGCTTGCGGCTGGTGAAGGGGTGGATGTCGGCCCGCCGCTCGGCCTGGCCATGCTCGAAGTGGTAATCCTGGAGGAGGCACTCGCCGGCCTTGTCACAGATTGGGCAGTCGATCGGATGGTCGATCAGGAGGGCCTCCTCGACCCGAGCCCGACTCTCCCTGACTTTCTCGCTCTCGGTGACGATCACCGTGCCGTCCTTGACAGGCGTCTGGCAGCCCGGCACGAGCTTGGGGATCATCGAGACGTTGCCTGTCTCGGCATCTCGCTGGCCCGCCTCGATCAGGCACATCCGGCAGCTGGCCACGACCGAGAGCCCCGGGTGCCAGCAGTAGTGTGGAATCTCGACGCCGGCCCGCCGGGCGGCCTCGATGCAGTTGAGCCGCTCATCGGCACCAATCTCGATTTCCTGTCCGTCGACGATGACGATGGGCATAGACCTCAGCCTCCGTCCCGAAAAAGGGGACATTCTGCTTTTTTCATTCTCGATTGCACTGCGGATTCCTGACTGCCAGAAAAAGCAGAATGTCCCCTTTTTTAGTGGGCTCCCACGATCTGGAGGGCGGGCACCGGGTCGGTCACCATCCAGCCCTCGGGGTTGGTCCGCTTGATGTAGTCCTCGAACTCGTTGCGGAACTTGGTGATCGCGTTCTTGATCGGCCAGGCGGCGCCATCGGCCAGCCCGCAGATCGTCGAGCCCGGCATCATCCCCATCGTGTTGCCCAGTTCAAGGAGGATGTCGAGATCCTTGAGCCGGCCCTTGCCCGCCCGGATCCGCTCGAGCATCCGCAGGCTCCAGCTCGTGCCCTCGCGGCAGGGGGTGCATTGGCCGCATGACTCGTGGGCGAAGAAACGGCAGGAGTTGTGGAGGAAGTCGACGATGCTCACCGTCTCGTCGATCACGACCACCGCCGCCGTTCCTAGGCCCATGCAGCCGACCGTGCCGGGACCCTTGAAGTCGAGTGGGGTGTCGAGCTCCGCCTCGGTCATCAGGCCCATCGAAATCCCGCCGGGAATCACCGCCTTGGCCCGCCGCCCCTTCCAGACGCCGCCGCCGAAGCCGTCGATCAACTCCCGAGCCGTGATCCCCAGCGGGGCTTCATAGCAGCCGGGCTTCTCGACGTGGCCGGAGAGGCAGTAGAGCTTGGGCCCGTAGGAGCCGGGATCACGGGGATTGTCGGGATCAGCTGGCACGCCGATCGACGTGAACCAGTCGACGCCCCGGCGGGCGATCTGGGCGACGCAGGCCATCGTCTCCACGTTGTTGACGACCGTCGGCTTGCGGAACACGCCCTCGATCGCCGGGAAGGGAGGCTTGATCCGGGGCCAGGCCCGCTTCCCCTCGAGGCTCTCGATCAGTCCGGTCTCCTCGCCGCAGATGTAGGCCGCCGCCCCGCGATGCAGGTAGATGTCCAGCGAGAACTGGCTGCCCTGGATGTTCTTGCCCAACAGCCCCGCGGCGTAGCACTCGTCGATCGCCGCCTGGAGCCGGTTCCAGGCGTGGGGATACTCGTACCGAAGGTAGATGTAGGCGGTGGTCGCCCGGGTCGCGAAGGCCGAGATCATCGTTCCTTCGAGTACCTGATGGGGGTCGTCCTCCATCAGGATCCGGTTGTTGAAGGTGCCCGGCTCGCTCTCGTCGGCGTTGACGCAGAGGTAGATCGGCCCGGGGTGATCCTTGGGGAGAAACGACCATTTGAGGCCGGCCTGGAAGCCCGCCCCGCCGCGACCGCGGAGCTTCGAGGCCTTGACCATCTCGATGATGTCGGCCGGCTGCTGCTCGCGGAGAATCCGCTCGAGCGGAGCGTAGCCGCCGCGGGAGCGGTAGCTGGCCAGGGTGTTGCCGTCGGGCACGCCGACCGCCTCGAGGAGCACGGGCTTGAACGGCTGCATGTCAGGAGTCCTCCCTGGCGGCGGCGCGGGCCTTGACCTCCTCGAGGGCTGCCGCCGCCGAGTCGGGGTCGAGATTCTTGAGCAGGTCGTCGTTGGCCAGGATGCAGGGGGCGAAGTCGCAGGCCCCCAGGCACTCGGCCGGCTCGAGCGTCAGCGAGCCGTCTTCGGTCGTGCCGTAGGGCTCGACGCCGTGCTTGCGGCAGAGCTCGACGAGCAGCTCGTCGCCGCCGCGGAGGGCGCAGGAGATCGACCGGCAGACGAAGGCCCGCACCTTCCCGTGGGGTTTGGCCTGATGGAAGAACTGGTAGAAGGTGAGCGTGTCTTGGACCTCGGCCGGCGGCAGCCCGAGCACGGCGGCCACGTCGACCACCGCATCAAGCGGCACGTGCCGCAGTTCCCGGTTGACGATGTGGAGGGCCGGCAGCACGAGGGCCCGCCGGTCGGGATAGCGGGGAGCGAGGGCCTCGATCTCGGCGACCATCTCATCGGTGATCACGCGGCGTCCGTGGGCAATCATCGGTCGAGCTCCGCGGCGATGATGTTGAGGCTGCCGAGGACCGCCACCACGTCGGAGAGGGTGTGGCCCCGGATCAGGTGCGGGAAGAGGGCGTAGTGGAGCACCGAGGGGGGGCGGCAGCGGGCCCGGTAGGCGGTCTCGTTGCCGTCGCCGGCGAGGTAGAAGCCGAGCTCACCGTTGGGGGCCTCGATCGCGGCGTAGCTCTCCTCGCAGGGGACCTCGAAGCCGCGGTTGCTCATCGAGAGCTCAAAGTGGGAGATCGTGCCTTCGATCGTCGAGTAGACCTGCTGCTTGGTCGGCAGGGCCGTCCGCTGGTCGATGCCGACGTTGATCGGCCCCTCGGGAATGTTCTCCAGGGCCTGGGCCACGATCTTCAGGCTCTCCCGCATCTCCTGCATCCGGACGAGGTAGCGGGCATAGCAGTCGCCGGCGGAAGCACAGCAGATCTGGAAGTCGTAGTCGGCATAGGCGAGGTAGGGCTCGTCGCGACGGAGATCGCGGGTCACGCCGCTGGCCCGAGCGACCGGCCCGGTGGCCCCGCGGCTGATCGCCTCCTCCGTGCTGAGCACTCCCACCCCCTTCGTGCGGTCGACGAAGATCCGGTTGCGGGTCAGGAGCCGCTCCATGTCGTCGATCGTCTTGGGGAAGGTCTTCACGAAGGAGCGGATCTTCTCGATCACCAGGGGCGTCATGTCCTGGGAGAGGCCACCGACGCGGGTGTAGGAGTTGGTGAACCGAGCCCCGCAGAGGGTCTCGAAGATGTCGTAGATCACCTCCCGCTGGTAGAAGGCATAGAGGAAAAAAGTGAAGGCGCCGGTGTCGAGGCCCACGGCGCCGTTGCAGAGGAGGTGATCGCTGATCCGGGCGAGCTCGGCGATGATCGTTCGGATCACCTTGCAGCGGGGCGTCAGCTCGATCCCCAGGAGCGTCTCGACGGCATGGTGCCAGGCCACGTTGTTGGCCATCGGCGAGATGTAGTTCATCCGGTCGGTGACCGTGACGTACTGGTTGTAGGTGAGGTGCTCGCCGATCTTCTCGAAGCCTGAGTGGAGGTAGCCCATCTCGGGCAAGGCGTCGACCACTCGCTCCCCCTCGAGCTTGAGCACCAGCCGCAGGGTCGTATGGGTGGCAGGGTGCTGCGGGCCGAAGTTGAGCGTCCAGAGGTAGTCCTCGCTCCGGGTGGCGGCTTCGGGAATCTCGACCGATTCAAAACGGGGAGGTGCGATCGACATGGCTCAGCTTTCGTGGCGTGTGATCACCGGGAAGTTGTGGCGTTCGCCGCGGCCCTGCAGCGGATAGTCCTTGCGGAGCGGGTGGGCCGTGAACTCCTCGGGCATCACCAGTCGGCGGAGGTCGGGGTGGCCCGCGAAGCGGATTCCGAACAGGTCCCAGACCTCCCGCTCCAGCCAGTTGGCGGCCTTCCAGAGCGAGACGACGCTGCGAACAGTCGGCTCGGGATCGTCGACGAAGACGCGGATGGTCAGCCGTTGGTTGGTGGCGGTCGAGGCGAGCAGGTAGACGAGCCCGTAGCGGTGGCCGGCACAGGCGGCCATCTCCATCGGCGACTCGCGGTAGTCGAGGTAGTCGACGCAGGAGATGTCGACCAGCAGGTCGAAGCCCCGCTCCTTCAAGAACGAGAGCACCTCGTGGGAGGCCGATTCGGGTACCACCACCCGAGTCTGGCCGCGGAAGACGGAAGACGGCAGGTCGCCGAACTGCTCGGCGAGGGCCGCCAGCACGTCGTCAACGGAGGGAGGCGTGGAGGGCATGGGCAGGATGGATGGCGTGGTGTCAGGAGCGGCCGGCAGGTGAGGCCGAGTCGGCGGCAAGCTCCCGCTGGAGAATGGGATTGCGAGAGGCGTCAATCGAGAGCGGCTCGGCGATCTCGACCAGGGCCCGCTTGCGGGCCTGGCGGCCGGCGGTTTCAAACTCCCGGCCGGTGATCGTGCCTTCCCGCTGGATCTTGTCTTGGAGGTCGATGATCGCCTGGATCAGTTGCTCGGGCCGGGGCGGACAGCCGGGCACGTACATGTCAACCGGGATGAAGCGGTCGATCCCTTGAACGACAGCATAGGTGTCGAACACGCCACCGGTGCTGGCACAGGCCCCCATCGAAATGCACCACTTGGGCTCGTGCATCTGCAGCCAGATCCGCTGCAGGACCGGCAACATCTTCATCACGACGCGGCCGGCCACGATCATCAAGTCGCACTGCCGGGGACTGAACCGGAAGACTTCGGCTCCAAACCGGGAGAGGTCGTGCTTGCTGGCGCCGGTGGCCATCAACTCGATGCCGCAGCAGGCCGTCGCAAAGGGCATCGGCCAGAGGCTGTTCTTCCGGCACCAGTTGGCCAGGCTGTCGAGCCGGCTGACCACGACATTCTCGGGAAGCTGGAGCTTGCCAGCATCGCTTACCGCCATCGGAAGACCCCCTTTCGCCAGTCATAGGCAAAGCCGACGACCACCAATGCCGTGAAGAGCATCGCGCCCCCAAACACCAGACCTCGGGAGGAGACGAGCCCCTCGGCCACCGCCGCATCGACACCGGCCGGCGAGCGGCTGGCGACCGCCCACGGATACAGGAAGAGCAACTCGACGTCGAAAACGAGGAAGGTGATCGCCACGAGGTGAAACCGCACGTCGAATCGCCGCCGCGTGTCGTGGACGGGGTCCATGCCGCTCTCGTAGGGCATCTCCTTGACCGCCCCGCTCTTGCGGGGCCCGACCAGTTCGGCAAAGACGACGAGGCCTACCGACACGGCCGCCGCGATCGCGACGAACAGCAGAACCGGGAGGATCGCATCCATGGGCAGGGAGGGCAGCGTTCGGAGTCGGGGGAGAGCCTGGAAAGGACTCGTGAAGGCGGTTTTCGGCCGTGGAAACAGACTTCGTGAAATTCGTCACAAAGTCCGCTCCAAAAAAACCGGAGGCGGACTGGTACTGATTCGCCTCCGGCTGGCCGGATCGTCGACGTCAAGTTATACCGCCGGCCGCGGCCCGCGACGAGTCGGCCTCTTTTTCCGGTTCTGCCAGGAATCTGGCGGGGCGGCGACGGCTCATCCGCAGCGGCGGAGGTGCCCGTGGACGAGGCCGAGGTCGTAGCCGGTGCGCTGCTCGAGGTCGGCCAAGACCCGACCCAGGTCGAGGCCGTAGTGGTTGACCCGCAGCAACCCCACCTTGAGGTAGGGCACGCCCGCCTCCCAGAGTCGCCACCAGACCAGTTCGCTGGGGTTGTGGGGCACGCGGCGGCTCTTTCGCAGCAGTCGCCAGCCGCGGCGGGGGTGCCGGGGCGAGAGGTGGGGCCAGACCTCGGCGAGGGTCACAGGGGGGGCCGTCGTGGCGTCGTAGAGGCCGGCGATCCGGAAGCCGGCGGCAGCCATCGCTCCTGAGAAGCCGATCTCATAGCGTTCGATGGTTGTCCGCTTGCTGGTGGTGGGCTCGACGCTTCGCCAGAACCGATTCCAGGCGTCTGACTCGAGCAGCGGTCGTCGCATCCCCAGAAACCAAGACTGGAGGTGCGGCACCCGGGGGGCATCCCGGCTCGTGTTCTGATCAGAGAGCACCATCCCCCAGAGGTCGGCTTCTGCCAGGCGGGGTGCGGCGAGGGCGGGGCGGAGGTCGAACAGCGGTCCGTAGACGCTGTCGTTGATGCAGAGCACCTCGTCATAGGCACCCGGCTCGAGGGTCGCCAGGCCGTCCCGCCAGGCCGCAAAGTCGTAGCCGACGTTGGCCCGCGGCAGGAAGGTGTCGACCAGCGGCGACAGCGAGGGCGGCAGCCTGCAGGCGGCATTGGAGACCACGACGAGGTGATCGGCCAGGTTCCGATAGCAGGCCAGCGCGTGGTGGACGTGGGGATCGAACAGCCCGTGGGGATCGAAGTGGGCGAACACGATCGCCCGCTGACGATCGGTGGCCCGCCGTGACAGAACCTCGTGTGTCACCGTGGTCAGCCTCCGACGGGATCAGGCGGCTCGCCGCCGCAGGCCGCGGCCGACCTGGGCCTTGAGGAGCATCAAACGACGGGCGGTGCCGATGCTGCGGGGCTCATCATCGAGGAGGCTGAGCATGGCCGGCACATGGCCGAGGGTGACGGCGGCCTTGGCAAAGCCGCCCTGACGGATCTGCCGCTCGGCCGTCCGCATCGCCGACGAGACATACCAACGAACACTGGCGGCGAGCACCCGGGTGCGAATGGCGGGCGGCACCGACTCGGCATTGATGCGAATCGCCCGGGCGACATCGGCCCAGGCGACGCCGCTGGCCTTCAGCCTGCTGGTCTCGTTGGCGGCGTGCCGCCGGTAGGCGGCCAGGGGCCGGGGCTCGTACCAGACGGGCCAGGTGGCGGCGATCCGCACCCACATCTCCCAGTCGAGAGCCAGCTGGAGCTCGGGCCGGTAGCCCCCCACGGTCTCGTAGGTGCGGCGGGCGACGACGACCGAGGGGGTCTGGATCCGCTGCCGCTCGGCGATGGTGGGCAGCCAGTTGGCCAGGATGCCCGGCCGCCACTGCTGCCGCGAGGCGGTGCGGAGCGGCCGGTCTTCGGCATCGACAAACTTGGTGCGGCAGAAAGCCATCCCGATCCTGGGCGCCTGCGAAAAGGCAGCAGCCATCCGCTCGTAGAAGCCCGGCAGGATGTAGTCATCCTGGTGGAGGAGGTGGATCAGCTCGCCGCGGGCCATGCCGAGAGCCCGGTTCCAGTTGCCGCAGAGGCCAAGCCGGGTGGCGTGCTCCACGACCTCGACCCGTCCTTCCGGATCGGCAAACGAGACGAGCTCCCGCACGAGCCCCGGGCGGGAGGCATCGTCGATAACGGCGATCTGCATCGCGTCCGGCGGCAACGCCTGGGAGAGCACCGACCGAATCGCCCGCACGAGTTTCTCGTCTGGCTCATACGTCGGCAACAAGACGGAGAACCGGACCCCGCTGGGGGCGGTGCGTGGCGTGATGCGAGGTGGGGGTGGCGTAGACATCGCAGAGCGGTGCCGAGGTTGTGTTACGAGAGGTGGACAGGTACCACACCCCCCGCAACGCCACCAGATTGACTCGGGGGCTCGCGGGCTTGCGCAGCTTGCCCGGATTGCCAGAGCACGTTTTGCGCGACGGGCCGCCGTCCGGCCGGCTCGCGCCGGCGGGCTTTTCTTGCGTCAATGCGCTCTGCGAACGGAATACGGGTTCGCGAGGGGTGGCCCGTGCCAATCGAGCCGGCGTTGGGAAACCGAGCGCAGCCAG
>JAQCJP010000261.1 GCA_027592945.1 Planctomycetota bacterium | reverse complement strand
GGCTGAGCCACGGCCGGCGGCTGCAGCCATGCTTTTCGAGCCGGTTGGGCTGCGGCCCAGCCTCTGGCTCCGCCGGCACCAATCGTGACCTAGGCTCGAAGCGGCCCAAAAAATCCGCAATTTTCGCGGAAAAACGGGGCGCAGGGTGCTCTTCGGACGCAGAGGCCAACACCCAGCAGGCACGGTTGACGCTTTTCAGCCATTGAAAACACGCAGAACTAGAATGATTACTTGCATTTCGGTCGTGGCCAGTCAGAATCAGGTTCACGAGGCGACCCAGACCGTGCAGAATCACGAACGACGCAGCCGGCTTCTCGACATGATCCGCGTCCGCGGGTTTGCGACGGTCGAGGAAATCACCCAGGAAATGGGGGTTTCCGAGTCGACCGCCCGGCGCGATCTCGATGCTCTGGAGGAGCAAGGGGCGGCCCGGCGGACCCATGGGGGCGCGCTCTACGCCGGGGGGCTGCCGCGGCGGGCCGAGTTTGGCGAACAGAAGCCGGCCAACTGGGCGGCGAAGCGGGCGATCGCTGCCCGGGCTGTCGAGGAGATCGCCGACGGCGAAACGGTCCTGCTCGACGGCGGGACGACCACGTACGAAGTTGCTCGGCTCCTGGTCGGCCGCTCGCTTCAGGTGGTCACCAACAGCCTGCCGGTCGCCAATCTCTTCGCCTCGGAGTCGCGAACCGACCTCGTCCTCTTGGGCGGCTACGTCTCGCCGCGGACCGGCGTCTGCCTGGGGCCGTATGCCAACGAGCTGCTCGGCCGGTTGCATGTCACGACGACGGTCCTCTCCGCCGCCGGCATCGATGCCGAGGGCCTCTTCAACGCTCATCTGCTCCTGGCCGAGACGGAGCAGGCGATGCTCAAGGCCGCCGGCCGCGTGATCGTGGTCGCGGACAGTTCCAAGTTTGGCCGCAAGAGCCTGACGCTCGTCTCACCGCTGGAAGCGATTGATCTGGTGGTCTCCGACGAGGCGCTCTCCCGCAGCTGG
The DNA here is from genome assembly GCA_027592945.1 of Planctomycetota bacterium. Lineage (GTDB taxonomy): Bacteria > Planctomycetota > Planctomycetia > Pirellulales > UBA1268 > QWPN01. The sequence goes on along the minus strand of JAQCJP010000261.1, from coordinate 3,149 downwards.
CAGGATCGCATCGTCAAGGCCGGTCCGCGGCTCGTGGTGACCCCGGTCGACGAGGCCGAGCCGCCAACGCTGCCCAACCGCCGGAGCCAGCCCGCATGAACGCATCCGTCCTCACCGCAGCCCACGCGCTCGACCAGGCAGCGGTCGAACGCATTGTCCGGGAGATTGTCCTCGGCAACGCCAGCCCGGCGCCCTCGCAGGCCGCTGCCGAGCCGGCCACCGAGCCCAGGCTGGTCGTCAGCATCTCGGCTCGCCACTGCCATCTCACCGACGAGCACGTGGAAAAACTGTTCGGCCCCGGCCACACCCTGACGCCCATGAAGGATCTCTACCAGGACGGCTTCTACGCGGCGGAGGAGACGGTGATGGTCGTGGGGCCGAAGCGAAAGATGCTCCCCACGGTGCGGGTGCTCGGGCCCACCCGCAAAGCCTCCCAGGTGGAGCTCGCCTTTACCGACGGGATCTCGCTGGGGATCGACCTGCCGGTCCGGGCCAGCGGCAAGATCGGCGGGACGCCCGGCTGCGTGCTCGTTGGGCCGGCCGGAGCGGTGGAACTCACCGAGGGTGTCATTCGGGCGGAGCGGCATGTCCACATGAGCCACGCCGATGCCGAGCACTTCGGCGTCCGCAACGGGGACCGGATGAGCCTGGTGATCAAGGGTTCCTGCGGCACAGTCTTTCGCGACCTGCTGGTGCGGGCGGATCCGTCGGCCAAGCTCGAGGTCCACATCGATACCGACGAGGGCAACGCCGCCGATCTCGATCATGCGGAGCGTGTGGAACTGGTGAGGCAGATCTGATGGCCAAGCGGGCGGCAGGCCGCCGCGAGAACAACAAGACAAGACCGTCAAGCCGGCGCGTGCCGGTGCGGTCGGCGGGGCAGTCGCCCCGTGGGATGCGTGGATCGAAGCAGACAGGAACGGTGCGACAGATGGCGAAGAACGTCGAAGCCCTCGGCATGATCGAGGTCAAGGGGTTCACCACCCTCGTTGAGGCGGTGGACGCGATGATGAAGGCGGCCAACGTCACCTTCATGGGGTGGGACAAGATCGGCAGCGGACTCGTGACGGCGTTCGTCTCGGGTGACGTGGCGGCGGTGAAGGCCGCGACCGATGCCGGAGCGGCAGCTGCCGGCCGGCTCGGCGACGTGGTGGGCGTGCAGGTCATCGCCCGTCCGCACGAAGACATCGGTGTCGTGTTGCCGGCCGCCGAGTAGGTCGGATCCGGCTCGAACGTCAATCATTTTTTCAGTTTCCCTTTTCAGACAGGAACAGCGATGAACACAGCAATCGGACTTTTGGAGACCAAGGGGCTCGTCGGCCTCGTCGAAGCCGCCGACGCGATGGCCAAGGCGGCCAACGTGAAAATCATCAAGCGGATCAGCATCGGCAACGCCCTGGTGGCGACGGTGGTGCAGGGCGATGTCGGCAGCGTGCGAGCGGCTGTCGAGGCGGGCGCCAACGCGGCCCAGCAGTCGGGAGAGCTCGTGGCTAGCCACGTGATTCCGCGTCCCGCCGACAGCCTCGTGACCGCGTTTTTTCAGTGATCGTCATGAAAATCCTGGTCGCCAACCTCGGCTCCACGAGCTTCAAGTACCGCCTCTTCGCCCTGCCGGACACGGCAGGCGACGAGGAGGGCGCGGAGCTTGCGCGGGGCGGGGTCGAGCGGATCGGGGCGGCTGAGAGTCGGGTCTACGGGACGGCGGGAAAGGGCTCCTTCGAGGCGGTGCGGCCAGTGCCCGATCATGCCGTCGCGATCGAGGCGGCCCTCGAGCAGCTCACCGGCGACGGGGGCCCGCTGGGGAGCGTCACGGAGGTCGCGGCCGTCGGGTTCAAGGCGGTTCATGGTGGTCGGGCGGGGGGTGTGACGCGGGTCACACCGGGGGTCCTGGCTGCCATGGAAGAGATGGCCGACGTGGCCCCCGCCCACAATCCGCCGTATGTGCGGGCGATGCGGCAGCTTGCCGAGCACCTCCCGAGCGTGCCCCTCGTGGCAGCCTTCGAGACCGGGTTTCATGCAACGATTCCCGATCGCAACGCCCTCTACGCGGTGCCGACGGAATGGGCCGACCGGCATCTTGTCCGGCGATGGGGCTTCCACGGGGCCAGCCACCGGTTCGTCGCCGAACGGCTGCGGGCGCTCGTGCCGGCCAAGCCGGATCGCCCGCTGCGGGCGATCTCCTGCCACCTCGGCGGCTCGAGCAGCGTCTGCTGGCTTCGCGACGGCCGGAGCGTGGGAACGTCGATGGGCATGAGCCCCCAGTCGGGCCTGCCCCAGAACAATCGGGCCGGGGATCTCGACCCCTACGCGGTGCTCCACGTGGCCAAGGCGACAGGCCGGCCGCTGGAAGACCTGCTCGCCGAACTCTCGTCGCACGCCGGCCTGGCCGGCATGTCGGGCACCTCCGGCGACATGCGGGACCTGGAGGCAGCGATGGCTGCCGGCAGCAAGCCGGCAGAGACCGCCATCGCTGTCTACGTCGCCGCGATTCGCCACTGGCTCGGCGCGGGGCTCGTCGAACTCGGCGGGCTCGATGCGATCGGGTTTGCCGGGGGCATCGGTGAAAACTCCCCCGCCACGCGGGCGGCGGTGCTCGCCGGGCTCGGCGACCTCGGCATCACGATCGACGAGGCCGCCAACGCGGCCGCGGCCGCGGGTGAGCGGCCGATCGCCGCGGCGGATTCGCCGACGGCCGTGTGGGTCATTCCGACCAACGAAGAGCTCGTCGTCGCCCGCCAGACCCGCGACCTGCTCGTCTCGACCAATCGGCACGAGGAAAGTGCCCCAGAAAGGATCGGTGGCTGATGTTCATCGCCCAGGTGACAGGTTCGGTCGTGGCCACGCAGAAGGCGGCCACGATGACGGGCCACAAACTGCTCGTGGTGGAGCCCTACCGGCTCGACGAGAAGAGCCGTTCGAGCCTGGTGCCAACCGGCCGGACCTTCATCGCCGTCGATACCCTCGGTGCCGGCGAAGGGCAGTTCGTGCTGATCACGCAGGGCTCGAGCGCCCGGCTCACACCCGAGACCAAAACCCTGCCGATCGACGCCGTCGTGATCGGCCTGGTGGACACCGTTCGCGTCGACGGCCAGGACGTTTTCAAGAGGAGCTGACAAACCGCCCGAGCATTTCCCCCGCCATCCAATCGA
>JAQCJP010000021.1 GCA_027592945.1 Planctomycetota bacterium | reverse complement strand
GTCGACGAGGTCTTCGCCGGTGTCGGGATCGGTGACAGTGAAGATGTCGCGGGTGATCTCGATCAGGTAACTGTCGAGCTCCCCGCGGTTCCAGTCGGCGAAGACCTCGGCCAGGGCGGCATTGGAGAGCCCGCCGGCCTGCTTGAGCAGCCAGTAGGCCTCGCAGATCAGCTGCATGTCGCCATATTCGATCCCGTTGTGGACCATCTTGACGTAGTGGCCCGCTCCCCGCGGCCCGACCCAGTCGCAGCAGGGAATGTCGCCCTCAGGGCCGACCTTGGCGGCGATCGCCTGGAAGATCGGCCGGATCAGGGTCCAGGCGGCGGCGGATCCCCCCGGCATCAGGCTCGGCCCTTTGAGGGCCCCCTCCTCGCCGCCGGAGACGCCGGTGCCGACGTAGAGCAGCCCGGCAGCCTCGACCTCCTTGGTCCGCCGCTCGGTGTCGGAATAGAGGGTGTTGCCGCCGTCGATGATCACGTCGCCGGGGGAGAGCAGGGGGATCAGCGTGGCGATGATCTGATCGACCGCCGGCCCCGCCTTGACCATCAGCATCACCTTGCGGGGTGTGGCCAGGGCGGCCACGAGCGCCTCGAGGCTGTGGCAGCCGACGACGTTGGGGAGGTTGCCGCGGCCGGCCACGAAGGCGTCGGTGACGCTCGTCGTCCGGTTGTAGACCGCGATCCGGAAGCCGCGGCTGGCGATATTGAGGGCGAGGTTTTCCCCCATCACCGCGAGGCCGACCAGGCCGATGTCGCAGGTATCCACGGATGCCTCGTCGGCCGTCATATGCCAAACTCCTCGCTCAGGGGGTGGGCGAGCCGCATGTCGCGGCGTCGCCGCCGGGGAAGCCGCCGACTATATCGCCGCCCTGCGATCCCGGGCAATCGAGAGCCCTCTGCTCGGCATGAATCCCGATGCCCCGTGCGAACCGGGATTCCTGGCCCTGTCTGGAAACGACTGAAGGTCGAGGGCCTCGGAAACCGATTGACAGGCATGACCTGGTCGATCGGTCCCTTGGGAAGAACCGGCCAAGTCGCGGCAGTCGAAAGACCTTGACCAGGTCACCCAGATTGCCGTAGCGTGAAAGGGTCGGGGAGCACCCCGGCGATCAACACAAACGGCTCCGTAGCCAAGTGGCTAAGGCAGCGGATTGCAAATCCGCCATCGTCGGTTCGACTCCGACCGGAGCCTCTTCCTTTTCTCTCGTGCCGCCGGCCTGAGAGCACGGGCATCCGGCCCGACCAGGGGGCGGAGCCGAGCGTGGCCAATCACTCGCTGGCCGCCTGCTTGACGTGCCTTCGATGATCGCCACGACGGACGGCTTGCGAGTGGCCCCGCTCGTGACGGACGGCGGCACCACCATACACTTCCGAATCGACGAAGGTTCGACAGCGGCAAATCGATGCACATCCCCGCTGACGCCGAGATCGCCGCCGAGAAGTTGACGCGTTATTTGTTGGTCCCCAGACCACTCGATGACAAATCAAAGTTTCTCATGCAGGCAGGATTCAGTCCAGCAAACCCGCTTGTTCTCGACGCGGCCATTCGCGGCCTTGCAGCGGCGGAGCCCGCGACCGAAGATGGAGGGAATGAATACGGCGTTTTTTGGCGTGTGACAGGATTGCTTCGCGGGCCGGATCGAGCGGTGCCCGTCGTTGCGATCTGGCTGCAGATGCATGCGAATGATCGCTTTCGATTCATCACCTTGAAACCAGCCCGGACTTGAAGATGAACGCAAACATGTTCGAGCGGGTTGCCCTGAGGCGGAATGTCGAGGGCCACTGGCTTCGGGCGGGTGACGTCGCGTATCTGGTGGACCGTGTGCCACATCCCGCCGGTGGCGAGCAGGGCTGCGTGCTCGAGGTGTTTAACGCCGTGGGCGAGTCGATTGCCACGGTGACCGTGCCCGAATCGAACATCGAACCGCTCGCGGCAGACGAGGTGCTCGCCGTACGGCGGTTGCAGGCATCGTGAAGCGCGAGGAGCCGAGGGCCTGAGAACTCGTTTCCCCCGCAAGGCTCGGCTCCGCGGGCGGCGCTCGAAGGCTTGGCAGAGAGGTTGGGGCTGTGACGTACACGGTCGAAATCGCGAAGACGTTTGGGACCGATCTCTCCAGTCGGCAGAGGGCGGCCACGCTGCGGCTTGACATCACCACGCAGACGGCGGCGGGAGTCAAGCCCGTGACGCTGGATTTTGCCGGCGTCCGGACCGTGAGCGAGTCATTTGCCGACGGCGCGATCGCCGTGCTCGTGGCGGAGCGGGGCGAGGCGTGGTTTCGGCAGAACGTGCGACTCGTCAATCTGACGCCGTCCGTCCGTCTCTCGGTGCTCGAAGCAGTCGATGAGCGGTGCCGCAGTGCCGAAGGCGCCGAGGCCTGACGGGATCGCCGCCCAGCGAATAACCGTCCGCAGCCGCCTACGCGGCTGAAGCGAGGGCTTCGTGGAGTAGGGCTTCGAGCAGCCGGGCCCGGTCGGTGGCTGCCGAGGCGAGGCTGGCCTCCAGTTGGTCGCAGAGGGCCATCAACTCTTCCACCTTCGCCACGATCCGCCGTTGCTCCGCCAGCGGCGGGAGGGCGATGTGCATCGAAATCCAGGCTGGATAATAGATCGTCTGATGCACAGCGCCTTTGCTGAAGCGATCCAGCGCCGGGCGCTCCGCCATCAGGACAAGTTGAATCCACTCAGATGTGACTGCAGGTGTTGGCACCCAATTGACAAAGTCTTGGCTTGTTGCCATGGCCCGCCCCATGATCACGACATAGCCTACTGACGCGGTTCGGCTGAAACACACTGTTCCAGCGGGTAGCAGACGAGCCGCAGAATTAGCCAGTCCTTCCGCATTTGTGCTTTGTATGGTTGTGTTGATGACACCATTGTTATGGACACGGGCGTCTACGAGCCCAATCCAAGGGACATCACCGTTCCACCAGTCCGGGCGATTACGACTCGGTGTGTGCCCGCTCTCGAGCTTGGCGATTCGAATAAGCGGCACCCACATCCATCCAGGCGGCGCAGCGGCCTTTGGATGATTAATAGCCAGCCCGCAGCTACCCATTACTGACTCTTGGCTGCGTTTGTTGTAACGAGGAGGAAGCGGCGGCGCTTCTACACCTTCCAGCATCTGTTCGGCGGTCTCTTCGTGGGGAAATTGCGGGACGAGGCGGCCGCGCACGGCGAGGTTCAGGATCGTCTGCCGGAGTTGCTTGACGTGCTCGGGCCGCGTCGCAAGGCGGGCGAAGTGGTCGAGGTGAAAGCGGACCGAAGGCGTCGCGGATTTTGCATCGTCGCTGTCGGGATTCGTCACGCGGGCCAGCGACGCCGACACGAGGCGGTCGCGGCGGGCTTCGCGTTCTGCCTGGGCGGCCTCCAGCCGGTCGCACACGGCCATCAGTTCGTCCACCTTCGCGACGATGCGGTGCTGCTCGGCGAGGGGCGGGAGGGGGATTCGCACTCCGTTCATCTGTTTCGCGGACAGGTGCTTCACGGTTGTCTGGGAGGTTTGGCCATGAACATGATCCAAGATCATCTGCAGCGGTATCTGGCACCATGCGCAAAGTGCGTCTGGGTGCCAGTCTTTGATGCGAAGCACTCGTTGATTGAGAAGCGAGTCCGAGCCTCTCCAACGCCGGACGTTGAATGAGCCGTCCATGCCAACGACGTAGTCGCCTCGACGAACGATGTATTGCTCGTCGTAGTCACCATCGAAATACGCTTCAGTATCGAGATTGGCGATGTCACGAATGCGAATCAGCGGCATCCCTTTGCGGGAGCTGTTGAATCTGTTCGACGCGAATGCAAACCCATACGCGACATTTGCGAACTCGGTGAGATAAGCCCATCGCCACGCGGCTGGAACGGTGAAGGACAACGACTCGATAGGAAGATCGACGGCTTTTACCTGTGGTGCCCTAGCCTTTGCATCAGCAAGGCTTACCGGTTTGTCGTGGGCTTCAGGGGCTACCAATGCGCCCCGCACCGCCAAATCCAGCACAAACCGCCGCAGCCGCGGCACCGCGTCGGCCGCGTCGCTGATCCGCTCAAAATGCTCGAGCAGCCGGGCGGCATTCATCGCAGCAGCGCCTCTGCGAGGATCGCCTTGAGCTGGTCGCGGATCGCCGCCGTCTCCTGCTCCGCGGCGTCGAGCTTGGCGAGCAGTTCCGCGGGATCGCCGTGGTCGTCGGCGACGGTGTGCGGATTCTTGAAGTCGAGGTTGTAGCCGCGGGCCTTGACCTCGTCGGCCGACACCTTCCAGGCGACGTCCGTCTCCTTGCGGCCCTTGCGAGTTTCACCGCCCCACCACTTCACGCAGGGGGCCAGGTGCTCGACCCGGATCGGCTTGGTCATCGAGTAGGCCTTCTGACCCTCGGGCACGCGGTGCTCGTAAAACCAGATTTCCTTCGTCGGCGAGCCCTTCTCGAAGAACAAGAGATTGGTGCCGATGCTGGCGTAGGGCCGAAACACGCTGTTGGGCAGCCGCACGATCGTGTGGAGGTTGCACTCCTCCAGGAGATGTTCCTTAAGCCGCGTCTTGACGCCCTCGCCGAAGAGCGTGCCGTCCGGGAGCACCACGGCCGCTCGGCCCGAGGGTTTCAAGAGCCGGATGATCAGCGCGAGGAACAGGTCGGCCGTTTCCCGCGTCTGAAAGTGGTTCGGGAAGTTGCTCTCGATGCCGTCCTCCTCCTTGCCGCCGAAGGGCGGATTGGTGAGGACCACATCCACGCGGTCGGCCGCGGCATATGAGATGTAGGGCCGGGCGAGCGTGTTGTCGTGGCGGACGAAGCTCGGGTCTTCGACGCCATGCAAGAGCATGTTCGTCACGCAGAGCATGTGCGGCAGGGGCTTCTTCTCGACCGCCCGCAGGCCCGCCTGCATCTTTTCTTCGTCCTTCAACTTCTTCACGTAGCGATCCCGCATGTGGCGGATCGCGCAGGTGAGAAACCCGCCGGTGCCGCAGGCGGGGTCGAAGAGCGTTTCGCCGGGCTTCGGGTCGATCCGGTCCACCATGAAGGCGGTCACGGCCCGGGGCGTGTAGTACTCGCCCGCGTTGCCCGCGCTCTGGAGGTCGGCTAGGAGCTGCTCGTAGATGTCGCCGAAGTGCTGCCGCTCGGTGAGGTTGTTGAAGTCCACCTGCTGGATCTTGTTGATGACCTGCCGCATCAACTGGCCCGACTTCATGTAGTTGTAGGCGTCCTCGAACAGGTCGCGGACGACGCGGCGACGCTCGGCCGAGGCACCGGCCGTGGAGAGGTTCTTGAGCCCCGGAAACAGCTCGTCATTGACGAACGCCAGGAGCGCCTCGCCGGTGATTCCCTCGGGGTCGGCCGCCCAGGCTCGCCACTGGTACTTCTTGGGAATCGGCGACTTGTAGGCGGAGTCGAGGAGTTCGAGCTGCTGATCCTGGTCGTCGATGATCTTGAGGAAGAACATCCAGCAGAGCTGGCTGATCCGCTGGGCGTCGCCGTCCACCCCCGCATCCTTCCGCATGATGTCCTGGATCGACTTGACGAGATTGCGAACGCTCATGGGTCAGGCGGCACTCTGGTAGAGGGCGGATTGCAGTTCGTGGACGGCTTTCTCGAAGGCCTCGCGGGAGCCGAACTCGCGGATCAGCTGCACAGGGGTGCCCATCGCATCGAAGGGCGAGATCTGGAGGATCCGCGGGTCGTCGATCGCGAGCACGCCCTCGTCTTGATACTTCTGGAGCAGGGCTTCCAAGACCCTGCGGGCGGTCGGACCGTACTTCGTGAACACGTCCCGCTTCCGAACCCGCTCGGCCCGCTCGCGGCGAGTCAGCGGCGGGGCGTCGAAGGCGACGTGGCAGATGAGGTCGAAGGCGTCGAGGTCCCTGCCGACTTCGGCGGCCAGGGACTCGATCGGCAGGCCCTCCTCCTCCAGCTCCTCGACCACGGCCTGCTTGCGGTCCGCGGCGTTCCACTTCTGGAGGAAGGCGTCGAGGCTCGTGAACCGCTTGCAGAGGGCTTTTCGCGTGAAGTCGCGGAGGCTCTCGGTCACCAGTTTTCCCGAGTCGTCGAGAAACTCGACCCGCTCGGCGATCACGGTGGCGTGGACGCCGTCCACATAGACCTTCTGCCTGGGTTGGCCGCCGTCGTCGGGCGGCGGTAGCCCATCGTCGATAACCGTCTCGTCGGCGGCGGGCTCCGGCGGAATCGCGTCGTCACCCGATGAGTTCGGCGGGGTGTCTTCCGGCGGCGTGACGGGATCGTCTTCCCCGGGCTCGTAGACCTGGGCGGGATCACCGTCGAACTCGGGCTCCGCGAAGAGATTCGTGGCCCCGCGGAAGTCCATGATCGTGAAGTAGAACTTTTTCTTGTCTTCGTGAACGCGGGTGCCGCGGCCGATGATCTGCTTGAACTCGGTCATCGACCCCACGGCCCGGTCGAGCACGATCAGGCGGCAGGTCTGGGCATCCACGCCCGTGGAGAGCAGCCGCGAGGTCGTGACGATCACGGGGTAGTCGGCCTCGGGGTCGATGAAGTTGCTGATCTGGCCCTGGCCCTCGGCGTCGCTCCCGGTGATCCGCATCACGTAGCGGTGGTTCTTCGCCACCAGATCGGCATTCTCGTTGACGAGCGCCTGCCGCATCCGGGCCGCGTGCTCCTCGTCCACGCAGAACACGATCGTCTTCTGCATCCGGTCGCCGCTCGACACGAGAAACTCCGTGACCTTCGCGGCCACGAGCTTGGTGCGGTCGTCGAGGACGAGTGTGCGGTCGAAGTCCTTCTGGTTGTAGATCCGGTCCTCGATCTCGTTGCCGTCGCGGTCGAGCTTGCCCTTTTCCGGGCGGTAGCCCTCGACGTCCACGTTCACGTGGACTTTCACGACCTTGTAGGGCGCGAGGAACCCGTCGTGGATGCCCTGCTTGAGCGAGTACGTATAGACCGGGTCGCCGAAGTATTCGATGTTCGAGACGTACTTCGTCTCCTTCGGCGTAGCCGTCATCCCGATTTGCGTGGCGGCTGAGAAGTATTCCAGGATCTCCCGCCAGGCGGAGTCCTCGGCGGCACTGCCCCGGTGACACTCGTCGATCACGATCAGGTCGAAGAAGTCGGGCGAGAACGACTTGTAGATCTTCTGAGACTCCTCCGGGCCGGTGATCGCCTGGTAGAGCCCGAGGTAGATCTCGTACGCCTTGTCCACCTGCCGCTTCTTGTCCATCGCCAGCGTCAGATCTTCCGTGGTGCCGTCGGCCCGCTCGATCGTCTTGGAGTTGGTCGAGAGCTTGGCCATCGCGGGGCCGAAAGGCCGGAAGTCGTTGACCATGGTCTGGTCGACGAGGACGTTGCGGTCGGCGAGAAACAGGATTCGCTTCTTCCGGCCCGCCTTCCAAAGCCGCCAGATGATCTGAAACGCGGTGTAGGTCTTCCCCGTGCCGGTGGCCATGACGAGCAGCACGCGGTCCTGGCCGTTCGCGATCGCCTCGATGGCAGCGTTGACGGCGTTGACCTGGTAGTAGCGTGGCGAACGGCTGCTTCCGTCGTCGTAGTAGTCTTGGAGGACGAGGCTCTCGGCGGGCGGCGCGAAGCCACGCCAGGCGCAGTAGCGCTGCCAAAGGTCCGCGGGTGAGGGGAAGCCCGCCAGCGGCAGCATCAGCTCCCGGTCAGTCCCGGTCGCGGTGCGGTCATGGAAGATGAACCCATCGCCGTTCGAGGAGAACACGAACGGGACGCGGAGCGTTTCGGCATAGGCCAGGGCCTGCTGAAGGCCGTCGCCGAGCGCGTGGGTGTTGTCCTTGGCCTCGATGACCGCGATGGGGAGGTCTGGCTTGTGGTAGAGGATGTAGTCGGCACGGCTGGCCTTGCCCCGCGTGACGAGCTTGCCACGGACGATGATTCGTCCCTTCGTGAAGCTCACCTCCTCGCGGATCTGCGTCGCGTCGTCCCAGCCTGCGTCCTTGAGCGCAGGCGTGATGAACTTCGAGCAGATGTCGCGTTCGGAGAGGGATTTCTTGTTCATGATTGAATCGGGCCGCAGGCCGAATTCTCGTCCACAGTACGCTCTCGCGGCCCCTCGGTATAGGGGAGCACGACGGCCCGGTGGGCTGCGAGGAGCAGGCCGACCGAGCGGTTATTTTTTGTCGAACCCCGCATTGATCCTGCCCTGAGGGACATCCTTGGTCCCTCAGCAAGAGAATGCCTTGAAAACAGGCTTGAAACGCTCTCAAAAATTTCTGCCCGTGAGGGACAAGGTTGGTCCCTGAGCCGGTTGTCGGGCACGGGCCAGAGGCATCTAATTCCGCCAGGAGGTAGCCATGCTTGTTCACTGCCCTCGCTGTCGCTCGCGATTCAAGGTTCCCGATGAGGCCGCCGGGAAGACCGCCACGTGCGGCAACCCCCAGTGCCGCGCCAAGTTCGTGATGCCGGAAGTCGCAGCGACCCCAAAAACTCCAGCCTCCGGCAACGTAGGTGGCGGGATGGTGCCGCGTCAGAGCTCTCGTAATATCGCCACTCCCGACCCTACGGAGATTACTCTCCAGTTCGACACGAAGCCCAAGCGGAGGTCGAGTGTCACTGTCCACGCGGCACATCCCAGCAATAGCATGGGGATCGTGTCGCTTGTGGTCGGCGTCTTGGCGCTCTTGTTCTGCTGGCTGCCCATGATGAACCGGTTGGGCTACGCGATCGGGGTACTGGGTGTTGTGCTCGGCGTGTTTGGCCTGGTCGTAGCCTCACAGCGGCGGGGCGTGAGCCTAGGTTTTCCGTTGGGTGGTGTCGGGCTGTCGATGGTGGGGCTTGTGCTCGGTTTCCAAATGGACAATGGGTTTCAGAAAATGAAGACGGCTGTGAAGACTGCTCTCTCGGACATGGACAAGAGCGTTGCAGCCGGTCAGCCCTCGGGTACCCAAACGTTGCCCGAGCAGTCAGCCAAAGACGAGTCCCGTGAACCGAAGCGGTGGGCGGACGCCACGAGGATCGTCCTGACGCGCGGTGATGTCTCCATGAAGGTTACGGGCGTCCAGTTGGGAAACACCACACGACTCGGCATCAACGGCAAGCAAGAAGTCGGGCCGTACTTGCTGATTGGACTTCGTGTGAACAACCGCAGCTCGACCAAGAAAGTAGACTTTAAGGGGTGGAGCAATGGGCTAGATTTCCTGGGGCCCAAATGCAGCCTGGTGGATGAGCACGGCAACAACTATGCGCAGATGAGGGCCGCAATCGGTGAGACGTGGGATGGGCCAATCCCTCGTGAGACCATTGCTCCCCGCGGCAGGATGATCGACCTGTTGATCTTTGAGCCGCCCGTCGATGCCGCGCAGGAGCTTCGCCTGGAGGTCCCCGCTGCGCCACTTGGGCTCGAAGGCTGGTACCGGTTTAGGATTCCCCGTCTGATGTGGGACGAGGAAGGTGGGGTGGAATGAGAGTCAGATAGGCGGCTGGCTCTGACGGCGGCGGTCACCGCTCGCCCCGGCCGTCCCGCACGATGGCCAGAATCGCCGCCTTGGTCGCCGCCGGCAGATGGGGCCAGCCGAGGGAACGACCCGGGGCGGCGAACGGATCGGCTACATTCCCACTGGATACAGCCACCGCGAGGAGCACATGCCGTCAAACGTCGAGATCAAGGCGAGGATAGCCGACCTGCCGAAGGTCGCTGCCTTGGTGGCAACGATGAGCGACAAGCCGCCAAAGACGCTCCAGCAGAGGGACACGTTCTTCAGGTGCTCAACCGGCCGCCTGAAACTCCGTGAACTGGAGACAGGCGAGGGCGAGTTGATCTTCTACGACCGGGCCGACGTCACCGGTGCCAAGCAGTCGGACTACGAGATCACACCGGTTGCGGATGCCGTCACGTTGAAGTCAGTCCTTCGGCAGGCATTGGGTGAGACGGTGGTGGTGGAGAAGACGCGGGTGCTCTCCCTCGTCGGCCAGACCCGCGTGCATCTCGATACGGTCGTGGGGCTGGGCACGTTCCTCGAACTGGAGGTGGTGCTGCGACCTGACCAATCACCGGCAGAGGGCCACAAGATCGCTGAAGGCCTGATGAGTCGGCTGGGGATACGAGAGTCGGATTTGCTTGCCACCGCCTACGCCGACATGCTCAAGGAACTTGCGGCTCAAATCGAAGTCAGTTCCTCACCACGCCTATCGGGCTCCCGTGCCTTTTGAATCCTCACTACCGCTGGTCATCTGCTGTCTTCTTGGGGCAGTCGGTGGTTTCTTCGTCTGGCTGCAGGTGCGATCACGGGGGCTTCTGGCTGCGGCTACGCTTCTCGCGTTGGCGGGGATGGGAGTATTCGTCGCAGATTTGCTCGTTGAGACCGACCGCGAGTACCTGCTGGAAATGTTCCCGCGGCTGGCTCGTGCGGCGGAGAGGCAGGATATTTCCACGATCATGGCCGCGCTCGATCCAGACCTGCTTCCGCTGCGGGAAGAAGCCGAGCGGGTCCTCAAGCAGGTGCAGCCGACCGAGGTAGCGATTACGAGCCTCGATGTTGTCGTGGAGTCCGCCAAGAAGCCGCCGGAGGCCGTCGCCAACCTCATTGTGCGGGTGACAGGCAACGTGATCGACAAGGCCACGCCGGGCACAGTTCTGGCGGGCGTGAAAGTGTTGCTCCACAAGAAGGACGGGCAGTGGCTCGTGAAGGATGCTGAGGGCGAGCCGGTCAGGCCGGGGAAGAACAGGTAGTCGCATCAGGTCGGCGGCGGTTAGCCGGTCTGCCGGCCGGGCCAGCGGAGGATCGACCAGTTCTGATCGCCACCGAGGATCATGCTGCCCCGCTGCAGCGTGCCCTCCATCAGCCGGGTGAGATTGACCCCGGTCGAGGCCTGCCGCCAGATGATGTCGCTCCGGCCGTCGCCGTCAACGTCTTCGGTCGCGACGACCGACCAGTCGAGGTTCCCCCCCACCCAGGCAGCCTGCCGGAGAGCCGCATCCACGAGAAGCCACTGTACGACCGTGCCGGTCGAGGCCTGCCGCCACAGCAGATCGCCGTAGCCGTCGGTGTCGAAGTCGCCGGTCGCCACGATCTCCCAGTCGCTGCTGCCGCCGAGAACGGTGGCGGAGATTTCACTGGCTCCCATCATCCGCTTGACGACATGCGTTCCGCTGGGGGCATGCCGCCAGATCAGATCGGTCGTGCCGTCGGCGTTGGCATCGAAGCCGGGGCCGGTGGCGACCAGCCGCCAGTCGGTATCTCCGCCGAGCAGCGTCTGCTGCGTCGTGGCGGCCCCGTCCATCAGCCACATCACGGTGGTGCCGCTGACATCATGCCGCCAGACGATGTCGCTCAGGCCGTCGCCGTCGAAGTCGCCCGAGGCCTCGATCCCCCACTCGGCGCTGGCTCCGATCACGTCGCTGGAGCGGGTCGAGCCGTCGGCGTTGTGAATCCGCATCACCCCAAGCCCGCTGGAGTGCAGCCAGATCACGTCGGTCACGCCGTCGCCGTCGAAGTCGCCGGGGGAGCCGATCGTCCAGTCGGTATCCCCGCCAAGGATCCGCGTGCCGGCCGCGCGGCCGTCGGCGTCATACAGCGTGCCCACCACCAGGCCGGTCGTCGCTTCCCGCCAAAGGCCGTCGAGCAGACCGTCACCGTTGAGGTCGATCGCGGGCCGCGGGTCGATGGTGGGCTGCGGAACGATGGCGGTGCTGTCCCGCGGAAGGAAGAGACCGATCTCCTCGATGAGCCGGCCGTCGCGGTGGAACAGGCTGGGCAGTTCGGTGGCGAAATACCCGTCGACGTTCAGGTAGGTGCCGAGGATCGACGTGAGTTCCTTGTCGATGTCCGTCGTGAAACTGATGCGATTGAGGTCGTCGATCGTTCCTCCCCACGTCACCAGATCGACGGGATCAGACGTCGTTCCGGTCACGAGCGTGGCGGCCCGCCACACGCCCGTGGTGGCGGTCTCGACGATAAACGTGTCGGACGGCGAACTCCCCCGCCGGGCGATCTCCGTGCCGGGATGGTAGGTGAAGTCGTTGGTGATGGCATCTCCGTACGTGAGAAGCAGATCCAGTTGCGTCGCGTACGAGGCGTTGAATCCGGTCGTCAACTGCACGATCTCCATGTCGCGACGAAGCTCGGCGAGCTTCTGCGTCACGATTTCGACCGCCTGCGGATTGGTCGTCGGTGGGTCGGCACCTTGAAGGCTCGCCAACTGCGACTCCGTCCAGGCCACGTCCGATTCCAGGCTCGCCCAGACATAGCCGAGCGTGTCGTCGTCGCCGAGATCGATCAGCCGCAAGGCCTTGGGTGCCGCAAACTCGACGACCTGATAGCCCTGGCTGCGGCCCCAGTCGGAATCGGCGTAGTTCGAAGCGACGTCGAGGCTGCTGTACCAGTTCGTGGATACCGCGAACCGATTGAGGACGTCGTCCTGCTGGAACAGTCCCGACGCCGGAATCTTCAGGGCCTTGTACAGCGACGTTTCTCTGGGCACATCCAACACATCGAGCGTGAAGTCGATGCCGCCCTTCGAGGCAGGGACGGAGATCCTGGCAACGCCCGGCACGGCTTCGAGAAAACTTTGTGCCCGACCGATATTTGTTGGCTCGACGGGTGACGCGAGGATGGTGCCGCCGGCAGGCACCTGGTTACTCGTCGTGAAGACGATGGGGACGGGATCCGCCGCGTCCCCGGCAGGCGATGCGGCGAGGGGCTCGATGACGCCGAAACCCGACAAGACGTGTCGCGGTTCCAGTCGCTCGCCAGGGGCGATGCTCCTGGCTGGCGACATCGAGACGCCGCTCCCGCGGCCTGCCCGGTTCCTCGGTCTGCGGAAGCCCGCCGAACCCGATCGGTCTCCCGCTATTAACGTGAAAAGGAAATGCAAGGGAATACCTTTTGGGATTCGGATGGGTGCCAGCGCGAGCGAAACATCGCCGGTCGGACTCATCGCAGGGGAGAGACGCTTCATGAAACGCGGTGCCGATTCGTGTCAGCCCGCAATCAGCATAACCCTGTAGTCTATCGTGCCGTTGGCTACGCGCCCATTTGGCTGGAAAGAGGCCTTCCAGTACGGCACACCCGCGAGCGCCACGATCAGATGCGTGTGGCAAATTGTGTGAACCACGACGCGAGAATACTGCCGGGACACCTTCGCGCGTGGTCGCGTACGGCAGCCTCGAGGTGGTCGGCCAGGGCAGACGGCCGCCGGGAGGAGCCGCCATCGCCCGGGTGTCAGCTCGTCAGCTTTTTGTAGCGGAAGCGGTGCGGCTCGTCGGCGTCGATGCCGAGCCGTTCCTTGCGGCTCCGCTCGTAGACCTCGAAGTTGCCCTCGCAGACGTGGACGTAGCCGTCGCCCTCGAACGAGATGATGTGGGTCGCCAGCCGGTCGAGGAACCAGCGGTCGTGGGTGATCACCACGACGCTGCCGGCGAAGTGGGTGATCCCCTCCTCGAGCGAGCGGAGCGTGTCGACGTCGAGATCGTTGGTCGGCTCGTCGAGCAGCAGGAGGTTAGCCCCGCCCCGCAGCAGCTTGGCCAAATGGACGCGGTTCCGCTCGCCGCCGGAGAGCTTGCCGACCTTCTTCTGCTGGTCGGGCCCCATGAAGTTGAACTTCGCCACATAGCTGCGGGCGTTGACCGTCCGCTTGCCGAGCTCGATCGTGTCGTGGCCGCCGGAGATCTCCTCGAAGACGGTCTTCTCGGGGTCGAGGGAGTCGCGGCTCTGATCGACGTAGCCGATGTCAACGGTGCCTCCCACCTTGATCGAGCCGGCATCGGGTTCTTCCTGGCCGACGAGCATCCTGAAGAGCGTGGTCTTGCCGGCCCCGTTGGGGCCGATGATCCCCACGATCCCGCCGGGGGGCAGCCGGAAGGAGAGATTCTCAAACAGCAGCTTGTCGCCAAAGGCCTTGGAGATGTTGTCCGCCTCGATGACCTGGTCGCCGAGCGGCCGGCTGGCGGGGATGAAGATCTCGATGTCCTGCTCCCGGACCTCGGCCTGCTCGGCGGCCAGCTTCTCGTAGGCGGCCATTCGGGCCTTGCTCTTGGCCTGGCGGGCCTTGGGCGACATCCGCACCCACTCGAGTTCCTTGTCGAGCGTCTTCTGGCGAGCGCTGGCCTGCTTCTCCTCCTGGGCGAGCCGGTCCTTCTTCTGCTCGAGCCAGGCGGAGTAGTTGCCCTCGAAGGGGATGCCGCGGCCGTGGTCGACCTCGAGGATCCACTTGGCGACGTTATCGAGGAAGTAGCGGTCGTGGGTGACGGCCACGACGGTGCCCTCGTACTCGGCCAGGTGCCGCTCCAGCCAGTTGACGCTCTCGGCGTCGAGGTGGTTGGTCGGTTCATCGAGCAGGAGCAGATCGGGCTTCTCGAGCAGCAGCCGGCAGAGGGCCACCCGCCGCCGCTCACCGCCGGAGAGGTTGGTGACCGCCCAGTCGCCGGGAGGAAGATTCATCGCGTCCATGGCGATTTCGATCTGGCGGTCGAGGTCCCAGGCGTTGCGGGCCTCGATCTGGTCTTGGACGGCCGCCTGCTCCTCGAGGAGTTTCTCCATCTCCTCCGGCTCGAGCGGCTCGGCCAGGCGGGCGTTGATCTCCTCGAAGCGGTTCAGGATCGCCTTGGTCTCGCCGACCGCGTCCATCACGTTCTCGAAGACGGTCTTCTCGGGATCGAGCTGCGGTTCCTGCTCGAGGTAGCCGACGGTGTAGCCGTCGGCCAGGCGGGCCTCCCCCTCATACTCCTTGTCGATCCCCGCCATGATCTTGAGGAGCGTGCTCTTGCCGGCGCCGTTGCGGCCGAGGAGGCCGATCTTGGCCCCGGGATAGAAGGCGAGGTTGATGTCTTTGAGCAGCTCCCGCTGGCCGAACTTTTTGAAGAGGTGGGAGATCTGGAAGATGAAGGCGGCGCCCATGAGAGAGAGGATTCCAATCGCGGCGGGGAAGGGGGCAGGAAGGATGGTCGTCGCCGGCGGCAGCGGTCTAGCCGCGCGACCTGCTCGAGCACGTATCGTATCGCGCTGGCCGCGGCCCTGCGACAGCCGCTCGTTGCAGGGCTTCAGGGGATGCACTACCATCCCGTCGTGGCCTCCCGGCAGCCTGGCGGGCGGCCTTTTGCGTTCTTTTTCCGGAGGTTCTCATGCCCAGTTATGCCCATCCAGAAGTCCTCGTCTCCACCGATTGGGTGGCCGAGCATCTCACCGACCCGCAGGTGCGGATCGTCGAGTCGGATGAAGATCGGGCACTCTACGTGCAGGGGCATATTCCGGGTGCCGTGGAGATCGACTGGCAGACCGATCTCCAGGATTCGGTCGAACGGGATTACATCGACCGGGAGGCCTTCGAGAGGCTCTGCGCAGAGAAGGGCATCGCCAACGACACCACAGTCGTGTTTTACGGCGACAAGAGCAACTGGTGGGCCTGCTATGCCTTCTGGGTGTTCAAGCTCTACGGCCATGAGAATTGCAAGATCATGAACGGCGGCCGGAAGCGATGGGAGCTCGACGGACGGCCGTGGTCGACCGAGCGGGTCTCCTATCCGGCGACCAGCTACTCGGCCCAGGAGCGGGACAAGTCGGTCCGGGCCCTCCGCGACGAGGTCCTCAAGCACCAGAAGGCGGGCAAGCAGCTGCTCGACGTCCGCAGCCCCGAGGAATACCGGGGTGAGCGAACGCACATGCCCGACTATCCCAACGAGGGGGCGGTCCGCGGCGGTCACATCCCGGGGGCCCTCAACGTGCCCTGGCCGCAGAACTGCCAGGAGGACGGCACCTTCAAGGAGGCCCGCGACCTCGAAAAGCTCTACATTAAGGAGCTGAAGATGAAGCGGCGGTCGCCGACGATCGCCTACTGCCGGATCGGCGAGCGGTCGAGCCTGACCTGGTTCGTGCTCAAGTATCTCCTCGGGTTCGGCAACGTCCGCAACTACGACGGCTCCTGGCTGGAGTGGGGCAACTGCGTGGGCGTGCCGATTGTGAAGGGGGTGGAGCCGGGCGGCTCCGTGGCAGCCAAGACCGCCCCGGCAGCCGCTCCGGCGGCGGTGCCTGCCGCGCCGGAAGTTCCGGCCCCAGTGGCCCAGCCTCCGGCGGAGCCACCGTCGCTGGGTTTCGGGACGGCTCCCGAGACGCCTCCCGCGGAGGGCTGAGATGGAGAGCGTCGCGGCGAGAATCGACGAGGTGGTCGAGGAGTTTGCCGACCTCGACAGCCGTGAAAAGCTCGAAATGCTCGTCGAGTATGCAGCGGGCCTCGAGCCGCTCTCGCCCGCCTACGAGGCTCGCAAGGCGGCTGCGGAGGGACGGATTCACGAGTGTCAGACACCGGTCTTTCTCTGGACCGAGGCCGATGGAGACGGACGGGCCCACCTGGTGGCCGACGTCGCCCCGGAGGCGCCGACCGTCAAGGGGTTTGTCGCCCTCTTGGCCGCGGCGGTGGTGGGCCGGCCGGTGGCGGAAGCAGCCGAGATTCCGGACGATCTCGTCGAGCGGCTCGGGCTGGGGCAGGTGCTCGGGATGCTCAGGGCCCGCGGCCTGCAGGCGATCACCGCCCGGATCCGGCGGGGCTTTGCGGAGGCGGCCTAAGGCCGCGCGGCCGGCCAGATGCGGCATCGGCCGTTCGGGCTTCCCTGGAGGCGGCGCATCGGTCAGGATTCTGCGTCAGGCCATCGAGTGCAGGAGGGGAGGAGACGCGTGTCACCCGCTGAAAAGATCGTCGCCGGGATCGACCTCGGCGGCACCGCCATCAACTACACCTTTCTCGACGAGCGGGGGCAGTTCCTGATCGACGGGCTCTGCGAGCATCCGGCCCGCAGTGTTGAGGGGCCGGACGTTTGCCTTGGCCAGATTGCCGACGGGCTGGCGATCGCCGCCGAGCGGGCGGGCGTGCCGCTGGCCAAGCTGGTGGCGGTCGGTCTCGATACGCCCGGACCCGCGAGTGCCGCCGGTGTCTTCAGCCGTCGCGGCTCGACCAACTTCGTGCATCCCGACTGGGCCGGCTACGACGCCCGGGCGGGCCTCGAGGCTCGGCTCGGCCTGCCGGTCACCTACCTCAACGATGGCAACGCCGCCGCCCTCTGGGGCCATGCGTCGGTGTTTGGCTCGGAGAACACCGCGACGAGCGTCTCGGCGATCATCGGCACCGGTCTGGGCGGGGGTGTAATCGTCGGCGGGCGGGTCGTCACCGGCAGCCATGGCTTCGGCGGTGAACTCGGCCATGTCTTGCTTCCCTATACGGCCATCCCCGGCATCGAAGGGCTCGTGCCGAGTTGCAACTGCGGCCGGACCGGCGACCTCGAGTCACTCTGCTCACTGACGGCGATCCGGCGATCGCTGCTGCCCCACTTCCTCGCCCGTCATCCCGACCACCCGCTGGCCGCTGATCGCGACATCGCCGCGGCCGCGACGCGGGTTCGCGGGCTGGCCGAACGGGGCGACGCGATGTGCCGGGAAATCTTTCAGGTGCAGGCCCGGGCCCTGGGGCTCTTTTTCGACGAGATGATCAATGTCTTCGATCCCGCGGCGGTCTTCGTCGGGGGCGGGGCGGTCGAGACGGGCGAGGCGTTTCGCAGCTGGTTTGTCGCCGAGATCCGGGCGGGAATGCCGGGGCAGCGGGAGGAGCAGGCCGATCTGCCGATCCACGTGATCCGCGACGGTGACTCGGCCGGAGCCCGCGGGGCGGCGCTTGACGCGGCTCGGCTCGTGCGGGAGCAGGGGCTGTAGCACTCGCGGCAGGCCAGCTCGTCAGGGCGACTCGTCGGGCTCGGGCGGGGCTGGCTCGGGGCGGCGTCGCAGGGCCGGAGCCGTGAGGTCGGCCAGCGGGGCAGGCGGGCCGGAGGGACCGCGATCGCCGAGCCGGGTCACGATGGAGGCCGCAAGTGCTGCGAAGCCGACCATCCCAGCCACGACGCCAACTGCCGCGAGGAGGCGGGTCTGGCCAGGCGTGAGCGACCAGTCGTCGCTCAGGGTGTCGTCAAAAGACGCCGGCGCCAGGAAGTCTGAATCGGCGGCGTCTTCGGCCAGGCATGGCACGGTCGGCAGCGCTGCCGTCGCGATGACGGCAACGAAAATCAAAGCCGGGCTCGCAGAGAGCCAGGAACGCATGCGGGACGGGGAAAACACAGGTTTCATCAAGACTTCCGAATCAGGCTCACAGAACACTCATAAGTAAACCCAGGGCTCGGAAACTCGAAAATCCCCGCCTGAGGTGACATTCACGGGACGGACGCGGCTTCGGGAGGCGAGGGCATGTGCGGGTTTCCGGGCCGGGAGTGCCCAACGGCTCCCGGGATTCCGCAGGTTGCAAACCTGCGGCCACGAAGACTTCCGCAGGTTGCAAACCTGCGGCCACGGTGGAGGGTCACGTGGCGGCCACGGTGGAGGGTCACGTGGGGCGGCTGCGGTGGAAGGTCGCGGGGCGGGGCCGCTGTGGGGGCGGGCTTGTAGCCTGCCCATTGCCTAAGTCAGGCGACCCGGTCGATCACCGGCAGGGCCGGGAGGCCGTTTGGCTGGATCCGGAGCCCAGGACTGGCAGGGGCCGGTTCGGTAGCCGGCTCAGGTGCGGCCCGCGGGGGCCCGAAGAGCACCAGTCGGGCGGTTGCCAGCAGGCCTCCCAGCGAGCCGAAGGTGGCCTCGACGGCCGCCGGCTCGTAGCCGCAGTGCACCATGCAGTCGGCACACTTCGGATTGCCGCTGGAGCGGCCGTAGGCGTCCCAGTCGGTCTGCTCCATCAGTTCCCGAAAACTCGTCGCGTAGCCCTCGTCGAGCAGGTAGCAGGGTCGCTGCCAGCCGAAGAGGTTGTAGGTCGGCGTGCCCCAGGGCCGACACTCGAGTTCCCAGGCGCCTTTGAGGAACTCGAGGAACACTGGCGACTGGTTGAACCGCCAGCCGCGGGATGGGTTGTCGAGAATGCGGCGAAACAGCGACTGGCTTCGGTCGCGGGGCAGGAAGTGCTCCTGGTCGGGTGCCTTGGCATAGGAATAGCCGGGCGAGATCATCATCCCCTCGACGCCCAGTTCCATGACCGTGTCAAAGAACTGCCGGTAGCGGGCCGGATCGGCGTGGGCGAAAAGTGTCGAGTTGGTCGTGACCCGGAAGCCGGCCCGCCGGGCCGCTCGAATCGCCGCCACCGCCCGCTCGTAGACGCCCTCTCGGCAGACGGCCTGGTCGTGTTCCTCGCGGGGGCCGTCGAGGTGTACCGAAAAGGCCAGGTAGCGGGAGGGCCTGAAGTGCGGCAGCATCTCCTCGAGTTTGAGGGCGTTGGTGCAGAGGTAGAGGTATTTTTTGCGGGCCACGATCCCGGCCACGATCTGCTCGATCTGGGGGTGAAGCAGTGGCTCGCCCCCGGGGATCGACACAATCGGCGCACCGCACTCGTCCACCGCCTTGAAGCATTGTTCGGGCGTCAGGTGGGAGCGGAGGATGTCGGGCGGGTGCTGGATCTTGCCGCAGCCGCCGCAGGCGAGGTTGCAGCGAAACAGCGGTTCGAGCATCAGCACCAGCGGATAACGGGCGTTGCCCCGCAGTCGTTGCGTGATCACGTGGCGAACCACCGCCATCATCTGTCCGACCGGCACACTCATGCGATCTGCTCCCGCCCGAGAGGACTCGCAGCCGCTGCCCGGGCAAGGGCTACCAGCGGGAAGTAGATCGGGTAGTAGTGGTAGCGGAGATAGAACACCAGCGGGAAGCCAGTCCCGGTGAACTCCTCCTGCTCCCATGATCCATCAGCCTGCTGCCGCTCGGTGAGCCAGCGAATGCCACGGGCGACGGCCGACGACCGGCCGCGGCCGGCTGCCACCAGGCCGGCGATGCCCCAGGCGGTCTGCGAGGCGGTGACCGGCCCGAGACCGGCAAGTGCCGGGTCGGTGTAGCTTTTCGGTGACTCGCCCCAGCCGCCGTCGGGCTGCTGATGATCCTCGAGCCAATCAGCCGCTCGGGCGACGAGCGGATCCTCATCTGTGATGCCGACGGCCCGCAGCCCCTCGAGGGCCTGCCAGGTTCCGTACACGTAGTTGACACCCCAGCGGCCAAACCAGCCGCCGGCAGGCTCCTGCGTCTGCCGGAGATAGGCGACGCCCCTGTCGACCGCCGGATGACCGATGCCGAGGCCGGTCTTGCCGAGCGCCTCCAAGACGCGGCCGGCGATGTCGGGCGTGCTGGGGTCGATCATCGCGTTGTGGTCGGCGAACGGCACCTTGCAGAGCAACTCCATGTCGTTGTCGCGATCGAAAGCGCCCCAGCCGCCGTCCGAACTCTGCATCGCCAGCAGCCAGCGGCGGCCCCGCGCGATGGCGGCCTCGACCCGCTCGAGGCGAGCCCGCTCGCCTCCGGCTCCCTGGAAGGTCCTGGCTTGTGCCACACGCTGCTGCCGCTGCCAGGTCGCCAGGGCGATGACCACCATCGCCGTGTCGTCGATGTCGGGATAGAAGCGGTTGGCGTATTGGAAGCTCCAGCCGGAAGCGGCCGGCCGCTCTGCGGCCGACAGGCCCCGGGCCCAGTCACCGACGACGCTTACTTCGTGGTCGAGCAGCCAGTCGATCCCTCGGCAGGCCGCGTGATCGGACTCTCCATCCGCCTCATCCCGACGTGAACCGCCCTGCACCCGCTCGGGCATGGCGGCAGCCTCGACCAGCCCGATCACGGTGATGGCGGTGTCCCAGACGGGTGAGCGGCATGGCTCCACTCGAACTTCTCCGTAGGAGCCCCGCTCGACGAGCCGCTCCAGCTGCCGCCAACTCTCCCGGACCTCGGGCGACTCGTCGTCGCAGCCAAGGCTCCGCAGGGCGATGATGCTCCAGACGATCGGCGGAAAGATCGCGCCGAGGCCGTCGCTGCCGTCGAAGCGTTCGAGCATCCAGCGGCGGCAGGCCTGCACGGCTCGCGGCCGCAGGGGTGTCAGCCCGATCGCCTCGCAGGCCTTCATGACACGATCGACCCCGCGAAAGAACCGGGCCCAGCCACCCTCCTGCGTCGCCGAGCGGCAGGGTGGGGCTTCGGCAAAAAGCTCCTCGATGCCGTGGCCGGCCGGCAGTTGCCGGAGCGGCTTGAAGGCCCACATCAGCGAGAGGGGCACGATCATCGTCCGCGACCAGGCGGAGACCCGGTAGAGATTGACCGGGAACCATTCCGGCAGGAGCACCATCTCCGGCGGCACCGCCGGACATGCCGAGTACGGCATCTGCCCGAGAAGGGCGAGGTAGAACTTCGTGAAACTGTTGACCGCCCACGGTCCGCCTGCGGCCGCGATCGCCCGCCGGGCCTTCTGCAGCGGTGGCGAGTCGGGGTCGTGGCCGGTGACCTTGAGGGCGAGATAAGCCTTCACGCTCGCGCTGATGTCGACCGAGCCACCCGGATAGATGGCCCAGCCGCCCTCAGGCAGTTGCTCGGTCAGGATGCGGCGGGCAGCGGCAGCTGGGAAAGACCCGCGAAGGCGATCAGCCCACGCGAGCAGGAGCAGGTACTCGCTCTCGAGGATCGTGTCGCCTTCGAGCGGGCCCCGCCAATGGCCGTCGACCCATTGGCGGTCGCGAAGCCAGGACGCGGTCAGGGCGGCCGCCTGGCTCGGGGTCGGCGGCGTCGGGAGGCCAGGCGAGGCCGCAAAGGTCCCCGTGCGATGCCACGGCCGCGTCGCAGCCCCGGTTCCGACTCCCCGGCTGGCAGTTTCGACGAGACCGGCGTTGGATCCGGTGAATGTCATCCGTCCATCCCTGTCGACCTGCACCTGCGGATGATCCGTCATCCCGTGCCTGCGGGCCGAAAATCGCCTGGGAGAATAGAAAAACCCCCCCCGATCGACAAGTGCACGGGCGGTCCGGGCGGCCCCGCAGCCCGCGTAGCCATCGCCGCGAGACCGCTGCTCGGCACCCCAGGAGACATGGGGGGACTTTGCGGCCGCGGCAGCGTGCCCCTAGGCCGAACGGGCAGCCGGCAGGTCGAGGATGCACCGCGTGCCTTTGCCAGGACGCGATTCGATCTCGAGGCTGCCGCCACTCGACTCGATCAGCCGGCGGGCCTTGGGCAGGCCGAGGCCGATCCCGCGGCCGGCCTCCCGGCCGCTGAAGAACGGATCTCCGGCGGTCGCGGCCGTTTCAGGATCCATGCCGGGCCCGTCATCTGTGACGGTGATTCTGGCCCGAGGCCCTGCGGTCGCGCCTTCACCGGCGAACTCGACACGTCCCCCCTCGGCCACGGCCTCCAACGCGTTGACCGCCAGCATGCGGATCGCCTCACCCACCTGCGTCGGATCGACGAACAGCGGGAGTCGCTGCGAGGTCGGGACGTAGTGGAGCCGGATGCCCCGCTGCTCGGCCTGTGAGGCGAGGCCGGCCAGCACCGGACGCAGCAGATCATCCACGGTGGTCTCATCGGGCTCCGGTCGGGGCGGCCGGGCAAAGAGCATCAGCCCGCCAATCATGTCGCGGGCCCGGAACGCCTGGTCGACGATCGTCGCCAGGCGGCGGCGGCGTTCCGGCTGCCGTTCGTCGCGGAGCAAGGCCTGGGCCCGGGCCGCGATGTTGGCCAGGGGGTTGTTGATCTCATGGCCTGCGCCGTAGGCCAGTTCGCGGACGGCTGCCAGCCGGGCTTCAGCGAGCCGTTCTTCGAACCGGTGGAGGAGGTCGGCGTGGGCACGGCCGGCCGCGACCGCGTCGAGGAGCAGTTCGGCATCCGGGCAGCGGCCGCCGATCTGAGTGGCCGGGGAGTCGGCATGAGATGCCGCTGCCACCACCAGCGAGCTGCTCAGCCGCTCGATCCGGTCGACCGGCTGGTCCGCCGCGGAGCCGGCAGTCGCCCAGGCGGCCACGGCAGGGTCATTGCGAGCGGCCAGCCAGAAGGCTTCCGCATCGTCGCGACCGGCCAGCGCGGCGAGCACGGCGCGGGCGAGCAGCCGGCAGCCAGCGGCCGAGAGTGCCAGCAGCGTCGTTCCGTCCGCCAGGGCTAAGGCTACGCCAGAGCCGCGGGCGGCGGGTCGGGCGTCATGCTGGTGTGTCACGCTGGGAAGTCCTTGTGCTGACGGGGTGCCGGGAGCATGAAGACCGCCCGCGGCTCCGGAGGGAACCGCGGGCGGTCGCAGCACGCTTCAGGCTACTGGTTCTGGACGAGCCTACGACTGCCGATGATCAGGAGCCGGAGCCGGCGACGCCCGACTCGATGTCGAGCAGCCCGCAGATCCGGTCGACGAGCACCTCCGCCTCGAAGGGTTTTTGGAGGAACTCATTGGCGCCCGAGGCCTTGAGGTCTTCGATCTTGTCGGGCTCGCACATGCCCGAGATGCAGATGATCCGCACCTCGTCCATCGTGGAGTCGCTGCGGACACGCTGGCAGACCTCTTTGCCGTTGATGTCGGGCAGCATCACGTCGAGCACGATTAGGTCGGGACGGTAGTCCTTGACCATCATGCCGGCGTCGAAGCCGTTATTGACGCTGCGGGTCTCGAAGCGGCCATCCCGCTCGAGGACGTCGGTGATCAGCTCGACGAGATCCTGGTCGTCATCGACGACGAGAATCTTCCGCCGGCCGCTCTCGAGGGCGTCGGTCGGAATGCCGTTGTCCCGCATGAACAGGAACAACTGGTCTCGCGGAATCCGCCGGAACCGGCTGCCCGGCACGCGGAACCCCTTCAACTGTCCGGAGTCGAAGCAGCGAATGATCGTCTGCTGGCTGACCTTGCAGATCTTGGCCGCTTCGCCCGTCGTATACACGGTCTTTTGCATGTGCCTTACCACCCTCTCCCTAGCCGTGGTGCAGCTAGTCAATACGACGCCCGAAGCGGCTTCACCAGAGAAGCGACCCCGAAACGCCTAGGCTTCCTTGCCACGAATCGATCTCCCAGGTACCCGATCGCGGCAGCCCGCCGGACTCCATGCCGACGTGGCACAACCGCGATCGTTCCCGGTACCAAGGGAACTCTCGCCAGCCAGGGTGGGCAGCGGGGCGGGGCAGGGGAGGAAAGGGTTTTGCCCTCGCCTCCGACCGCGTCCCTGCGGACCATCCTTGCCAGACAACCCAACTCTACAGATGGCTTGCGCAGCGAGTCAATATCGACCTGCCCGCCGTAACTGCCGCAACGGCAAGCCCTTGCGCGCATCCTCAGAACCGGGCCAAAATCCCCGTTCGCCCCCGAAGCCCCTTCAGGCTACGCGGCCCCGTTCCGCCAGCTGTCCGGGGCGAGAATCTCCAGAAGTTCGATCGCAGGCACGCCATCGAGCCCGATCTCCGCGACCCGCCCAAACGTCTCCGGCGCCGCCGGCGACGCGGCTGCGAAGTACTGCCCCAGCTGAGGACCGGGAGCGATGCGAAGCAGCGCGACATGATGAACGTCCGTCATCAGGCCGGCGGACAGAAGGATTCGACCCAGCGGGATCGATTCACTGCGGACCGCCTCCGACTCCGCCGGAGCGAGGCGACTGAGATCGATCCGAACGATCCCGTACTGGACAGACCGGCTGCCGCCGCCCCGCGGGTCGGGCCGGGTCAGCAGAATCTCGCGGGCGTACCGACCGGCGGCGTCTTCACGACGGTGGAGCACCTCGAGCCCCACCGGGCCGCCGTGAAACCGCTCCATGGCGACCGTCATGTGGTTGTGATGGTCGAGCAGGGCTCGGGCGGCGGCAGGAAGGTCGGCGGCCGCGACCGCCGCCACCGCGCCAAAGCCGGCCTCCGACGGATGGAAGAAGCCGACCAGGTCTCTCGCCCGGTCGACGGCGGCTCCGTCTGGCTCGCGACTCATGGGCAGGCGGGCGCCTCAGGCACGGCTAGATCAAGAAGAAACTCCAGCACCTCGCGGAGCCGCCGCTGCTGGCAGCCGGCGACCGCCTCTGCCGCCAGCC
>JAQCJP010000260.1 GCA_027592945.1 Planctomycetota bacterium | reverse complement strand
CCCGCCCCGCCCGCCCATCCCGGCGGTGGCTCCATCATGCAGCCGCAGCAGGGGCAGAGCAGTCGCGGCGGGGGCACTGCCTCACGAGGCACCTCCAGTAGGAGGACCTCGGCAAACTCACGGCACGAGGAGAACCGATCCTCCGGCCGCTTGGCGAGTGCCTGGCGGACTGCGGCCGCGATGCTCGTGGGAAGCTCCGGTCGAAGCGAGGTCATGCAGGCCGGACGGGACGTCACCTGGGCGATCATCGTGCCTGCCGCGGTCGTTGCGGTGATCGGTGGTCTGCCGGCCAGCATCTCGAACACGACCACCGCCAAGGCGTATTGGTCGCCGCGGCCATCGAGAAGGCCTCCGGCGACGACCTCCGGCGGCATGTACTCGGGCGTTCCGACGACGTGCCCGGCCCGGGTGATCCCGCTCGGCTGCGGGCCTTGGAACGGCACACAAGCCGCCTCTTCATTCCAGCTGGTGGCCACGGCGTGGGGTCCGGTCCCCAGGCCGTCAACTCCGACCCCGGTCGCACCCGCCCGCTCAAGACAGGCAACGATCCCAAAGTCGCCCAAAAACGCTCGGCCGAGCCCGTCGAAGAGGATGTTGGCCGGCTTGACATCTCGATGAACGAAACCTGCGGCGTGCACGTGGTCGAGTGCCGCGGCCACGGCCGGGAGCCAGTGACGAAGCGTGCCCGACCTCACCGAAATCGGCCGCCCGCCCCGCCGCTGTCGTCGCTCGAGGCTCCCGCCCCCGAGGTACGGCATGACGGCATAAGGCCGCCGTTCCCAGGCTCCGAAGTCGAGAACCGGCACGATCGCCTCGTGCCGCATCTGGCGGATAGCTTCCATTTCCCGCTCGAATCGGCGGACCACATCCGTATTCCTCGACAACTGCCCCCGCGGCAGCTTGACCACCACATAGCAGTCGGCCTGATGATCCCAAGCCCGGTAGACGACCCCCATGCCCCCCTCACCGATGCAGCCGACCACCCGGTACCGGGAAGCCAGCACATCGCCGACCAGGCCCTCGTGATCAGTGGAGGGCTGCGATGCCATGATGCCGGCCGCCTGGATGGAGAAACCCTGCCCGTGGGGTCCCAGAGTCTATCCCCAAACCACGGCGGGCAACATCCGCAGGAGTGGGCCGAAGCCTCGCCCGCCCCGGGCGATGGCGGCGTACATCGACAGCACGCCCCGGGCCAACTGTCTGCCCGAACGGTGCCAGGGCACCCAGGCGGGCGTGAGGCTGCCAGCCAATGGAGCCCGCAGGATCGTGTTGTGAACCAGCGGCAGCATCAGCGGGTCGTGCACCCGGCCGATGCCGCTGCCAGGGTCGACCAGCGTGCCGCCGGGATAGCCCCCCCAGGGAACGCTCCCCAGGGCATAGGCCAGGGCCGACCAGGTATTGACCGCCACGACTCCGTAGCGGAGATGCTCGACCAGCAGTTCCGCTCGCTGCCGATCCCGCTGGCTGAGCGTCTCCGGAATGGTCACGCTTGCCGCGAGCGAACCGGGAAGCCCTCGGACAAAGTCGGTCGCGTGGCCGCAGAAGGCCTCGGTATCGGCGGCGGCGAGGGCGACATCGGCCGCGACCGGGCCAAACCACTCCCGCTCGAGCAGCCGCCGATCATCCACCGGATCGACATCGCGGGCCAGATACCAGGGGAGCGTGCCGTCGTCCGGCGGCGATCGGCCGGCGGCCTCCGCCCAGGCAGCCGCCGACCCCGGAAACCAAGCCTGCCGCGAAGCCAATGAGTTCAGCCGCCGCGTAACATGCCCGAGAAACTCCTCCCGCTGCGGCCAGTCCCGGCAGGTCACCAGGCACTTGGTGGCGATGCAGTTGAAGGACGTGTTGTTGGCGATCGACGCGGCCGCCAGATCGGCCTGATAGCGGAGCTGCCGGGCCGTGTAGCGTCCCGGCACGATGATCCAGGGCGTCACGTTGCCAAGTTCGCAGGTGATCGGCTTGGCGAGACGGGGCTGTCCGCCCGCGGCGGCCGGCTGCCCGCCCCAGACAAGCGCATCAAAGGCAGCCTGGCCGCCGGTGAGATGGACGTGGGTGACGGCGGTTGCGGCCGCCAGGTCCCGAGCCGTCTCTGCCCCGCCCGGCACAATCGCCAGTACGCCGGCCGCAAAGAGCGGCGCAAAGGCCTCGCGGTAGACGGACTCCAGGGGGGCGTGAAGGGGATGCGGTTTGAGGGCGACCGCTCGCCCGTGTTCGAAGATCTGGCAAATCGCGTCGGCCGGTCCGAGCCCGGTGACGTTGCCCGCGGCCAGCACGGCAGCCACCCCGCCCGCCATCGGCCGCTCAGCGACCTCTTCTCGCCAGGTCGCCTCAAAGGCTGCGATCCCTCCAGGATTGACGCAGCGAACCGTCGCCCGATGCCCTTGAAAGATCGCCTGGTCATGCAGTTTCGACTCGGGAAGCACTTCGACCCCGATGAACGAGGCCGGCCCGGCAGAACCTGCGGCAGGGTGTTCGATCCGAGGAGTCCGACTGCCGGCCGGAAGCCCCCGCTCAGCGATTTCCCGCCAGGCCTCGGCCGTCAAGAGCAGAAGCCGGAGCGTCGCCAGGGGGCCGGTGGCGGCCTCCTCGGCCTCGATTGCCGAACGATGCTGGGCCGAGTGGGCCAACGCGGCAGCCTTGATCGCCAAGGACACCTCGACCCAACGGTCGGCCTGCGCAGCGACAGTCTGCGCGGTCTCGAGGGCCAGGGCCGCTCGCCCACCGGCATCGCAGCTCACCCAGGAGGACGAGCCGGCCGACAGCCGGGCGAGCGGGGCAGCGGGCAAGGCCGCATTGGGAGATGTCTGTGACACGAGAGCCTCACTTGCCGATGCAGTGGCGGGAAAAGATGCGGTCGAGAAGATCGGTGTCGATGGTGGCGCCGGTGACGTCAGCCAGTGCCGCGGCAGCACGCCGCAGCGCTACCGCAACGATAGCCTCGTCGCCCGCGATGACCGCCGCATCCCCGCAGGCTCCCTCCGCCGCGGCCAGGGCCTGGCGAGCAGCGACACACCCGGCCGCCAGCCGCTCGCTGGCGACCGTTCCGCGGGCCGGCAGCCCGCTCACAGCGGCCACGATCGCAGTGCGCAGCAGGCCGACACCCGCGCCGGTCAGACCGCTGGTGGCGATGGCCTCGCCCGCGGGCGGTGTTGCCGCCCGATCACAGCGGGTCACCACATCGAGCCGCGGAATGCCCGTTGGCAGCCAGACCGGTTCGACCCCGGCAGTGCCAGTGTCGCGACAGACCACCACCACATCGCAACGACCAACGACCTCCCGGGCCGACGCCTCGGCAGTGGCCGTGAGGCCCAGGGCAGCGGGGCTCTCGCTCGCTCGCAGACCCTCGGCAGGCGACGCGAGTTCTCGCATGCCGGCCATGTCGATCACCAGACAGACAGGCCCCTCAGCAGTCTCGAGCCGGCCCTCGAGCCAGTCTCTCGTCGTGCCATGCTCATCGGCCACCAAGGCGGCCTCGCGACCAAGAATCGCATTGAAGAGGGTGCTCTTGCCAATGTTCGGCGGTCCGACGAGCACGACGCGGGGGAGTTCGGCCGCGGTCGTCGCGCGGGCCGCCAGCCGATCCGCGACCCGCTCCACGGCCTCACGACACAGGCGGATCCGACGGGCCACATCGCCGGCGATCGCCGCTGCAGGCACGCTGTCGGGAATCGTCTCGTCGGCAAAATCGATCGCCGCCTCGACATCGGCCAGCAGGTCGAGCAGGTCGCCGCGGACGACAGCCAGCGGCCCGGCAGCGCCGGCCGCCATCCGATCGAGGGCGATCGCCAGCTCATCCGGTGTGCGTGCCTCGACGATCGCCAAGACAGCCTCGGCCTGGACGAGGTCGAGCCGACCCGCCAGGAATGCCCGCAGCGTGAACTCACCGCCCCGGGCCAGACGGCAGCCCTGCCGGCAGGCCTCCTCCACCACCGCCGCCACCAGCGGACCGGAGGCGGGCAGTTGCAGTTCGGCAAGCGGCTGCCCGAGCGGCCCCGCATGCCCCGGCCAGAAGAAGACGTCGACCTGCAGCGGCCCCCAGTCACGGCCCAGGCCGGCGGCGGATAGCCGGGCGGCGACGAGCCGGGGCTGGTCGCCGGGCTGCGGCAGGCCGGGGGCAGCCGGGTCGAGCAGGGCCGCCAGGATCTCGGGCAGCCCGTCACCGGCGATGCGAACAATCGCCCTGCCGCCCGCACCGCGCGGCGTT
>JAQCJP010000259.1 GCA_027592945.1 Planctomycetota bacterium | reverse complement strand
AAAGCCGCGCGAACCGGCTTGTGGAGAGCCCGCCTGGCCATGCTCGCCCTCCTCCTCACCCCGCCGGCCGTCGCCCGCGCGGCCGACTTCGAGGCGGTTGGGATCGAGGTCTTTCCGCCGGCTGTGCAGCTCGACTCGGCCCGTGATCGGCAGCGGATCGTCGTCCAGGCCCGGGCGGCCGACGGCCGCACCCGCGACGTGACGGCGGCCGCCGAGATCAGCCTGGCTGACGGGAAGCTTGCCGCAATCGAAAAGCCGGCCGGCGGTGCCCTGGTTCGCCCGATCGCTGACGGTGAGACGGCGATCCGCGTCGCCTTCGCCGGCCACGCCGCCGAGATTCCCCTGCGAGTCGTCTCAGCCAGCAGCCCGGCCCCGCTCTCCTTCCGGCTCGACGTGATGCCGGTCTTCGCCCGGGCCGGCTGCAACATGGGCAGCTGCCACGGGGCGGCCCGCGGCAAGGATGGCTTCCGGCTCTCACTGTTCGGCTTCGATCCCGCCGGCGACTACCACCGGATCACCCGTGAGTTCCCCGGCCGCCGGATCGATCTGGCCAGCCCCGCGGCGAGCCTCCTGTTCCTCAAGTCAGTCGGGGCGGTGCCCCACACCGGCGGCAAGCGGATGGAGCCCGACAGCGACCTGGCAGCCACCCTCCGCCGCTGGATCGAGGCGGGAGCCCCAGACGATCCGGATCCCGCAGGCGTGCCACAGCTGGTGGCGGTCGATCTCTACCCGCCGACGTCGCTGCTCGAGGGGGAGGCTCCCCAGCAGTTGGTCGCTGTGGCCCGCTTCGCCGACGGCACCGACCGGGATGTCACCGACCTCTGCTGGTATGCCTCCAACAACGACCGCTCGGTGGCAGTCTCGCCCGCCGGGCTGACCACCAGCGGCGTGCGGGGCGAGGCCTTTGTGATGGCCCGCTACGACACGATCACCGTGGGCGTGCCGCTGGTGGTGATTCCGGAGGGTCTCTCCTTCGCCTATCCCGAAGAGCCGCTGCAGCCGGGAGCCAGCGAGGGAGCCCGGGAGATCGACGAGCTGGTCGCCGCCAAGCTGGCGAGCCTGAGGATCGCCCCCTCGCCGGTCTGCGACGACGAGACCTTCCTGCGGCGGGTCACCCTCGATCTGATCGGCCTCCTGCCGACGCCCGAGGAGCGGGCGGCCTTCCTGGCCGATCCCGCTCCGGACAAGCGGGCCCGGGTGGTCGACTCCCTGATCACCCGCAAGGAGTTCACCGAGATCTGGGTGATGCGGTGGGCGGAGATCCTCCAGATCCGCTCCCAGGGCAACGACGTCAGCCCCAAGGGGGCCCTCCTCTACCACCAGTGGCTCGACCGGCGGATCGCCGCCAACCAGCCGATCGACGAGATGGTCCGCGACCTGCTGACCGCCTCGGGCGGTACCTTTGACAATCCCCCCACCAACTACTTCCAGCTCGAGCGTGACACGCTCAAGCTCGCCGAGAACGTCGCCCAGGCCTTCCTCGGCACGCGGATCCAGTGCGCCCAGTGCCACAACCATCCCTTCGACCGCTGGACCATGGACGACTACTACGGCTTCGCCGCCTTCTTCACCCAGATCGGCCGCAAGCGGGCCGCCGACCCCCGGGAGACGATCGTCTTCGATTCCGGCTCCCGCGAGATGCAGCACCCGGTCACCAAGCAGAACGTCGCCCCGAAGTATCTCGGCGGCGAGGTGCCCTCGCTGAAGGGCCGCTCCCGCCGCGAGGCGCTGGCGGTCTGGATCACTTCTCCCGACAACCCCGCCTTCCCCCGGCACATTGCCAACCTCACCTGGGCCCACTTCCTCGGCCGCGGCATCATCCACGAGCCCGATGACGCCCGCGTCAGCAATCCTCCGGCCAACGGCCCGCTTCTCGACACCCTTGGCCGCCGGCTGGTCGCCTCTGGCTGGGACTTCCGCGGTCTTGTCCGCGACATCTGCACCTCGCAGACCTACCAGCGGTCCTGCGAGCCCAACGCCTCCAACCGGCTCGACGAGACCAACTTCGCCCGGGCAGCCGTCCGCCGGCCGCGGGCCGAGGTGCTCCTTGATGTGCTCGCCCAGGTGACCGACACCAAAAACAAGTTCCCCGGGCTGCCGCAAGGGGCCCGGGCGGTTCAGGTGGCCGATGGCCGCACGACCACCTACTTCCTGACCACCTTCGGCCGGGCCACCCGCGAGGATGTCTGCACCTGCGCCGTGAAGATGGACCCCAGCCTCTCGCAGGCCCTCCACCTGCTCAACGGCGACGCCGCCAACGAGCGGATTCGCCAGGGCAATGTTGTCGGGAGGATGCTCCAGGCGGGGTGCCGGCCGGCCGAAATCATCGACAGCCTGTTCATCCGCTGCTATGGGCGGATGCCCAGTGAGCGAGAGCGGCTCGAGACGCTGGTGACGGTGCTCGGTGCCGTCGACAAGAAGCAAGCCCTCGAAGACATCTTCTGGGCTCTGCTCAACTCCCCCGAGTTCATCTTCAACCATTGAATGATCGCGATATGCGGAACCCTCACGCACCAACCGCCCTCGCGGCCGCCCTGCTGACGCTTCTCCCGGGAGCCACCGCCGCAGCCGACAAGCCGCCCACCTACGAAGACCAGGTCCTGCCGGTCTTCCGCGAGAAGTGCTGCTCCTGCCACAACGCCGACAAGAAGAAGGGGGGCCTCGACCTGACGAGCTACGGCCAGGCGCTGGCCGGAGGCAGCTCCGGGGAGGTGATCGCTCCGGGCGACCCCGACGGCTCCTACCTGCTGTTGCTGGTGACGCATGAGTCGGAGCCGGTGATGCCGCCGGAGTCCGACAAGCTTTCGGAGTCAACGCTGACGGTGATTCGCGACTGGATTGCCGGCGGGGCGATTGAGCGAGACGGAGCCAAACCGATCGCCCGCAAGAAGAGTGCCGTGCCCCTCGAGGCGGTCGTCACCGCCAAGCCCGAGGGGCCGCCGGTGATGCCGCCCCGGCTCTCCAAGGACGTGGTCACCCATGGCCGCCGACCGACGACGGTCACCGCCCTGGCCGCCTCCCCCCACGGCGAGTTGCTCGCGGTCGGCAGCCGCCGCCAACTGCTGCTCTATCACACCGGCTCCCTCGACCTGCTCGGCGTGCTCCCCTACCCCGAGGGTGTGGCCCGGGTCGTGCGATTCTCCCGCAACGCGAAGCTTCTCCTAGCCGGCGGCGGTGAGGCGGCCAAGAGCGGCCGGGTCGCCCTCTGGGATGTCGCCACGGCCAAGCGAGTGGCAACCCTTGGTGAGGAGTTTGACGAGGTGCTCGCCGCTGACATCTCGGCCGACCAGCGGTACGTCGCGCTTGGCGGGCCCGCCAAGGTGGTCCGGCTGCTGGAAACCGCAGACGGCAGCGTGGCGCATGAAATCCGCAAGCACACCGACTGGGTGACGGCCCTCGAGTTCTCCCCGGACGGCAAACGGCTGGTGACGGGCGACCGGGCGGGCAACCTCTTCCTCTGGGAGACCCGCGGCTGCCGCGAGGCGGGCACCTTCAAAGGCCACTCGGCGGCGATCACCGCCGTCGCGTGGCGGCCCGACGGGAAGCTGGTCGCGAGCATCTCGGAGGACGGCTCGGCCCGGCTCTGGGAGGTGAAGGACGCCAAGCAGCTGAAGACCTGGAATGCCCACGGCGGCGGCGGCGCATGGCTCACCTGGCTGCCTGACGGCCGGCTGCTGACAACCGGCCGCGACAAGAAGGCCAAGCTCTGGAAGGCCGACGGCAAACTCGAGCGGGAACTCGGCCCGCTGGCGGACATCGGCACACGGGTGGCCGCCACCAGCGACGGCGGACGCTTCTTCGTCGGCGACTGGGCCGGCTCGCTCGTCGCCTTCACCACCGCCGACGGCGCGGAAGCCGGCCGGCTCGACACCAACCCGCCCGGGCTCGAGCAGCGGATCGCGGCGGCCGAGCGGGCCCTCGGCGAGGTCGCCTCTGCCGAGCAGGCCGCAGCGGCGAAGGTCGGCCAGGCGGCCGAGGCGATTCAGGTGGCCGAATCCCAACTCGCCGCCGCCCGCCAGGCCATGACCGAGGCGGAGGCCGAGGCCGAAGCGGCCCGGGCCCGCCAGACCGAGGCGGCCGAATCCGTCGAGCGGTGGAAAGCCGAACTCGAGTTCGCCCGCCAAGCCGAGCAGGCCGAGCAGGCCGAGCAGGTCGAGCAGCCCTAGCAGGTCGAAAATCGCCAGTGGGCGGTTCCGGATTACGGATTGGACGGGTTGGTGGTGGGCGATTGCGCGGGCTTCCGGGGGCGTCTCTCGCCCAACGGCCCGCCGTCCCGCCGGCTCGCGCTTGGGGGCTTCTATGGAAAAGGGGACTGGCTCCGAGCGAAGCGAGGT
>JAQCJP010000258.1 GCA_027592945.1 Planctomycetota bacterium | reverse complement strand
GAAAAGGGGACTGGCTCCGAGCGAAGCGAGGTGCCTGTACCCTTTTCCAACCCGAGGACGCACGGAATCCGGGTTCACCTCGAGCTTGGCCACCGTGGGGGTGTGCTGCTACGGCCTGCTGATTTCCAGCGGCAGCAAGGTCGTCGCCTGCTCGCCGGAGAGCGTGTCGGTCACTGCCAGCTCGATCTGACAGGGCCCGGCCGGGGCGTCATCCGGAATCCGCACGACATAGCGGGCAAAGTAGTCGTGCCGCCGGGCCCGGCAGGTCTCGGCGATCGGCTCGAACGACCATTCGCGGATCAGGTTCTCATCGGCGGCCAGCCGGAGCGTCGAATCGATGCAGGTCGTGTGGCCAGTGGACGATTCACCGGCAGAAAGGCCGTCGAGCTCGAAGTAGACGATCACCTCCTGGCCCGGACGAAACCGGTCGCTGGCGAAGCGATCGAGGATGCCCCAGGCCTGGACGCGGGATGCGAAGCAGGCGTTTTGGATCGTCAGCGACTCGGCGGAGGGCTCCTCGGTGGCCGCGATCCCAGCCGGTGCATTGCCGACTGGAGGTTCCGGAGCGGCATCGGTGGCGGCCATCGCCAAGGCGGGTGAAGGATCCGCCATCGTGGTCGCCTCGTCATTCGCTGCCGCGGCTGAAGCGACCGGCAG
This sequence comes from Planctomycetota bacterium, assembly GCA_027592945.1. Lineage (GTDB taxonomy): Bacteria > Planctomycetota > Planctomycetia > Pirellulales > UBA1268 > QWPN01. The sequence continues at coordinate 3,679 of JAQCJP010000258.1, read as the reverse complement.
TGGCTCGGAGATAGTCGCTGTATCCGCGGCCCGGTCGGACTCTGCCGGTGAGGGCGGGATGGCGAGTGCGGCCTGGCCGCCTGCGGCGTCGAGATCAGCCTTGGCCACGGTGTGGACTTCGGCAGCGGGCTCGACGGCGGGAGCGAGGTCAGACGCGGCCAACGACTCGGCGAAGGCATCGACCACGGTCGGCCAGTCTTCCTGCTCGGTGCGTTCGAGGGTTTCGACGAGTGTCATGCGGACGGCCGGGGGTAGTTCACCCAGCCGGGCCAGCCGCTCGACAGCCTCTTCGACGGCCGCTTCCCGGCGTTCGACATCGGCGGCTGCCATCTCGACGTCGCTGGCCGCCTGCTCCTCGGCGGCCTCGGCCATCACCTCATCGGCTGGCTCGAGTTCAGCGGCATGGTCGCCAGGATCCCAAACGAGGTCCTTGAGCAAGGCCGTGCTGAGCACAGAACTGCAGCCGGAGCCGACCAGTGCCACCAGCGTGAGCAGCAGGCCCGGGAGGCTATTCTTGCCGACGGAATGTCTCATGGAGTGGTACCGCGCTGAATCACCGCCACCCCTGTCCGGGCTGGCTGGTATGGGACGGGAGACTAGGCGTCTCCCGATGGCGGCCACAAGCCCAAACCGCCCGCTGAGAACGAGCTGGGAAGACCCGGGAAAAACTGGCCCTCTCGCGTCTGGGCTCTGCTAAACTCCGCGACAAATAGCCGTTCTCCGCCTCCTGCAGACCTTTCGACCATGGCTACGGCCTCCATCGACCGGGACTCGGTGCCCGCCCACTGGACGCACCGCCATTTGCTCGATCTCGAGCGGCTGACGCCCGGCGAGATCACCCTCCTGCTCGACACGGCCGCCCGCTTCAAGGAGGCCACCGACGGCTGCCGGCAGAAACTCGCGGTGCTCGCCGGCACGACGATCGTGACGCTGTTCTTCGAGAACTCCACCCGCACCCGGACGAGCTTCTCGCTGGCCGCCCGCCGCCTCGGGGCCGACGTGATCGACTTCTCCGCTTCGAGCAGCAGCCTCTCCAAGGGGGAGTCGTTCATCGACACGGCCCGCAACCTCGAGGCGATGGGCGTCAGCGCGGTCGTCGTCCGCCATCGGACCCCCGGCACACCCCACCTGCTGGCCCAGCATCTCTCCGTCGGGGTGATCAACGCCGGCGACGGGCCCCACGAGCATCCCACCCAGGGGCTGCTCGACATCTTCTCGATCCGGGAGCGGGTCGGCGATCTCGCCGGCGTGACCGTCGGCCTCGTCGGCGACATCGCCCACAGCCGCACCGCCCGCTCGAACCTCTGGGGGCTCGTCAAGCTTGGCGCTAGGGTGATCCTCTGCGGCCCGCCAACGCTCGTCTCCGAACGCTGGCGGGAACTCGGCGTTGAGGTCTCCCACGATCTCGACGAGATCCTGCCCCGCTGCGACGTGCTCAACCTGCTGCGGATCCAGTTCGAGCGGCAGAACACGCGGCCCTTTCCCTCGGTCCGCGAGTATGCCCACCTCTACGCGATGAACCGCGACCGCCTCAAGCGGGCCAAGAAAGACCTCCTGATCCTCGCACCCGGGCCGATCAATCGCGGTGTGGAGGTGACCGCCGAGGTGGCCGACTGCCCGCAGTCGCTGATCCTCGATCAGGTCACCAACGGCCTGGCGGTGCGGATGGGCGTGCTCTGGCTGACCTGCGGCCCGCGGGCCGCGGCCCTCCCCGGAGGATCCTCCTGATGGCGAGCCTCGTGATCCGCGGCGGCCGGGTGATCGATCCTTCTCAAGGGATCGACCGGATCGACGACGTGCTCGTCCGCGACGGCCAGGTGGTCGCCGTCGGCCGCTCCGGCACCCAGCCGGTCGGCCGGGTCGACGAGACGATCGACGCCAGCGGGCTGATCGTCACGCCGGGGCTGATCGACATGCACGTCCACCTCCGGGAGCCGGGCCGCGAGGAAGACGAGACGATCGAGACCGGCACCCGGGCCGCCCTGGCCGGCGGGTTCACGAGCGTCGCCTGCATCCCCAACACCGAGCCGCCGATCGACTCGCAGGCGGCGGTCGAGTTCATCCATCAGAAGGCCGCGCGGGCCGATACCTGCAACGTGTTCGTCGTCGCCTGCGCAAGCAAGAACCGCGAGGGCAAGGAGCTCGCCGAGATCGGCCAGCTCGTCGAGGCCGGGGCGGTCGCCTTCAGCGACGACGGCTCCCCGGTCGCCGACGCCGAGCTGATGCGGCGGATCTTCGAGTACTGCAGGATGTTCGACAAGCCCTTCCTTGCCCACGAGGAGGTCCTCGAGCTGACCGCCGGCGGCGTGATGCACGAGGGGCTGGTGTCGATGGTGCTCGGCCTCAACGGGATGCCGGCGGCGGGCGAGGAAGTGATGATCGGTCGCGACATCGCCCTGGCCGAGGTGACCGGCGGGCGGCTCCACGTGATGCATGTCTCGACCGCCGGGGGCGTGGCCCTGATCCGGGCGGCCAAGGCCCGCGGCGGCCGGGTCACGGCCGAGGCCTGTCCCCACCACTTCACCCTCACCGACGAGAGCCTGCGGGGCTTCGATGCCAACTTCAAGATGAGCCCGCCCCTGCGGACGGCCGCCGACGTCGAGGCGATCATCGAGGGCCTGATCGACGGCACGATCGACTGCATCGCCACCGACCACGCCCCGCATGCGCTCGAGAAGAAGATGCTCGAGCTCGACCGGGCCCCCTTCGGCATCCTCGGCCTCGAGACAGCCGTCGGGCTGGCTGTCACCCGGCTCGTCGAGCCCGGCCGGATCGGCTGGCCCAGGCTGGTGGAGGCGATGAGCACCCGGCCGGCCGAGATTCTCGGGATCAACCGCGGCAGCCTGCGGCCCGGGGCCGTCGCCGACATCACCCTGATCGACCCGGCGATGTCGTGGCGGGTCGATGCGGCCCGGTTTGCCTCCAAGAGCGTCAACAGCCCCTTCCACGGCTGGACGCTGCAGGGCAGGGCGGTGGCCACGATCGTGGGGGGCCGCGTCAAGTATCGGCTCGCGGAGCCGGCGGCGGTCTGAGCGATGCTGAGCCTTCGCGACGGAGGAGGAAGCGGCGATGAAGATCCTCATCGACGGCTACAACCTGCTCCACGCCTCGGGCATCTTCGGGGGCGTGCGGGGGGCCGGCGGCTTCGAGGCCTCGCGGCGGGCGCTCCTCGATGAGATCGCCCGGCTGCTGGGGCCGGCTGCCGGCGGGGTGACCGTGATCTTCGACGCCGCCGATGCACCGCCGGGCCTGCCCGAGCGGACGGTGCACGAGGGGATCCAGGTGCGGTTCGCTCGGGGCTACGACTCGGCCGACGCCCTGATCGAGGAACTGATCGAGGATCACGACGCGGTCACGGCCCTGACGGTTGTCTCATCCGACAACCGCGTGATCGCGGCCGCCCGCCGCCGCCGGGCCAGGCCGGTCGGCAGCGGCGAGTGGCTTGCGGAGCTGCGGGAGAACGCCCGAGCGAGTCAGGCGACCGAGACCAAGCCGCCCGAGCCGGGGCCCGAGGGGGCGGAATACTGGAAGCGGTACTTCGGGCTGTGAAGGGGGGCGTCTCCGGGGAGGGGTCGGTCGGGGGCCCCCGCGGGAATCGGGAGCGGGACAGCCCAACGGCCCACCATCCCCCCGGCTCGCGCCGGGGCGCTTTTATCGGGAGGGGAGGTTGGTCAGGCCC
>JAQCJP010000020.1 GCA_027592945.1 Planctomycetota bacterium | reverse complement strand
AGGTGCACCGGATCGCAGCCAGCCCTGACCCGTCGGGCGTGGCTGGGCTCCTTCGGGATGGGCCTGGGGAGCATCGCCCTGGCCGAACTGCTTGGCCGCGAGGCGACGGCCGCCGGGGGAACTGCCGAGCTGGCCCTGCCGGCCGGATCGACGGGCGGCGTGCTCGACGCCTTTCACGTGCCGCCCAAGGCGAAGCGGGTGATCTATCTCTTCCAGTCGGGCGGGCCATCCCAGCTCGACCTCTTCGACCACAAGCCGCTGCTCCTCGACCGCACGGGCGAACAGCTCCCCGAAAGCGTTCGTGGCGGCCAGCGGCTGACCGGGATGTCGGGTAACCAGAGCTCGATCCCGCTGGTCGGTTCTCCCTTCGCCTTCGCTCAGCATGGCCAGAGCGGAGCCTGGGTCTCGACGCTGATGCCGTATACCGCGGCCATCGCCGACCGGCTCTGCTTCATCAAGTCGATGCACACCGAGAGCATCAATCACGGCCCCGGCGTGACCTTCATGCAGAGCGGCTCACAGATTCCGGGCCGGCCGAGCATCGGGGCCTGGCTCGATTACGGCCTGGGGAGCGCCGGAGACGACCTGCCCGCCTTCGTGGTCCTGATCACCAAGAATAAGAGCGGCCAGCCCCTGATGAGCCACCTCTGGGGAGCGGGTTTCCTGCCGGCGAAGCACCAGGCCGTCCGGTTTCGCTCGGGGGCCGATCCGGTGCTCTCGATCACCAACCCGCCGGGCGTCTCCGCCGAGAGCCGCCGGCAGTTGCTCGACGGGCTGCGGGCCCTCCACGAGCAACAGTTTGCCCGCACACCCGATGCGGCGATCTCGACCCGGATCGCCAACTACGAGATGGCCTTTCGGATGCAGGCTAGCGTCCCCGACGTCACCGACTTCTCCGACGAGCCGGCCCACGTGCTCGACGCCTACGGCCCAAATGCCCGCGACCCCGGCAGCTTTGCCGCCAACTGCCTCCTGGCCCGGCGGCTGGCCGAACGGGGCGTACGGTTCATCCAGCTCTACCATCAGGACTGGGACCATCACGGCGGCCTGAAGGGCGGGCTGGCCCGCGAGTGCCGAGAGACCGACCAGCCGGCCGCGGCCCTGGTCGCCGATCTGGCCCAGCGGGGAATGCTCGATGAGACACTGGTGGTCTGGGGAGGCGAGTTTGGTCGCACCAACTACTGCCAGGGACTCTTCACGCCGGGGGCCGATTTCGGCCGTGATCATCATCCCCGTTGCTTCACGATCTGGATGGCCGGGGGCGGCGTGCAGCCGGGTATCTCCTGGGGCGAGACCTGCGAGTTTGGCTACAACGTCGCCCGCGATCCGGTCCACGTGCACGACTTCCACGCCACGATGCTCCATCTGCTGGGCATCGACCATGAGCGGCTGACCTACAAGTTCCAAGGCCGCCGCTACCGGCTGACCGACGTGCACGGCAAGATCGTCAAGGGCATCCTGGCCTGACGGGCCTGCCCCATCGGGGCTCGCCTGGGCAGGCGCGGCCGGCTGGTTGCTAGCTTTGGCCCCGCGGCAGCCGGCGCACGAGGCCAAAGGTCGGCCCGCCACCGAGTCCACGGCCGTCGGCCCTGCGGCCGTCCTGCAACCGCCACTCGGAATAGATGCCGGATTCGAGGTGTCTCCAGACGAGGCTATTGCGCCAGAAGTCGATTGTCTGGACGACCGTCTTGCTCGGGTTGGGGGCGATCAGCGGCCTCAGTGCGGCTGTGGCGGTGTTGGTCGCCGGGTCGAAGGCGACCATGCCGACCGACACGGCACCGGTCGTCGGATCACGCCAGACCAGGTCGCTGATGCCGTCTGAGTCGAATCGTCCGGTCGCCATGAGCGACTGCCCGGCACCGCCCGGCGGCAGGACGAAGGCTGGGTAGACGGCCGTGGCGTCGGTCACGTTCATCAGCCAGCTCACGTGGGCCCCCGTCGATTTCTCCCGCCAGATCAGGTCGGTGATACCGTCGGCATTGGCGTCGTAATCGGCGGCGGTGGGGACCAGCTCCCAGGCCCCGCCACCGTCGCTGCCGATCACGGTCTCGGCGAGCGTGGTCGTGCCATTCATCAGCCAGGCGACGAATGCGCCGGTCGACGCCTGCCGCCAGATCAGGTCGGTGCGGCCGTCGCCGTTGTAGTCGCCGCTGCTGACGATCCGCCAATCGGAACCGCCGCCGAGGTACTGATCGGCCGCCTTGGAGCCATCGGGATTCATGATCCAGAGCCAGGTCGCCCCGTCGGCGAGCTGCCGCCAGACCAGGTCGGTGACCGGACCGTTGGTGAAGGTGCCGGCGGTCAGGAGCTCCCAGCCGGGGTCGGTGCTGAGAATCCGGCTCGCCGTGTTGTGCCCAGCCTGGTCGAGGATCCAGCCGATGAAGGAGACCGTCGCTCCCTCAGGCGTGGTCTCGTGCCAGATGAGATCTCCGACGCCGTCGCCATTGAGGTCCAGGGCAGGCCGCGGATTCCAGTTGCCGAGCGTCACCGTGGCCTCCGCGGCGGTGCTGCCATCGGCTGTCAGCGGCGTCGCCGGATCGTAGACCGAGGTGAGCGTCGTGCTGAAGCCGCCGTTGTCGTCGTAGGGCAGCGCGTAGGAGCGGCCCCCGATGAACACGTCGTAGCCCATCAGATTGTGGAGGTACTTCGCGTAGCCGCTCCAGGTCCCGGCGGCGGGATACATGTCGAAGAACACCAGTAGGTCTTCGACCGGCGGATTGCCCGTGAAGGTCGTCGGGGTCCAGACGGTGACGGTGTTGGCGGCGGCGTCGATCGCCGTGATCTCCATCGGCACGCTGAAAATCTTCCAGCTCGAGACGTTCATGCCGACGGCCAGCGTGGCCGCGGGGCTCGATCCGGAGAGCGTGCCGTCTGGGAGCTGGTAGGTGACGGTTCGGCCGTCGGCGGAGACCGGGCCGGGCACGGCCCGGTCGACCGTCTGCCAGGAGGTGGCATAGCCCCGCGCCAGGGCCGTGACGATCTGGTTTTCGAGACTGCCCAGGGCCGTGCTCAGGCCAGTGTAGGCGCCCGCGGGGGGCGGCCCCTGCGGAGCCTCCGCGGAGTTGGCAAACACGCCATCGGCGGCGAACACCATCTGCGACGGCGATTCATTGGCCTTGGCCAGGTAGTCCCCGGGAAACATCCAGTGCGGTGGCGGGGGCACCCGGTTGCCGAAGGGATCGGTCTTGGTAGCCGGTGCGTTGGTGGTGAAATAGGGATAGAAGATGTTGTAGGTTTCTTTGCCGCCGGTGAGTTGCAGGACGGCGTAATCAATCGGGAGGCCGGTCGGATCGTCGCTGGACGGCTGCTTGATCGTGGTGACGGTGCCGGAGTAGATCGTCGGCCCCTCCTGGCCGGTCACCTCGAGCCGCAGTTCGCCGGGCCGGGAGCGCCAGTGGCTGAAGAAGTCATCGATCGCATTGCCGCCGTTGACGTTCGTGGTGCTGCCGACCGCCGGACCAAACCAGGCGTTCAGCTCGGTCGCCGGCGGTGTGTAGATCGTGGCAAACAGCCCGGTTTGCGGCGTGAATGGATTGGTCGGCGCGGGGCTTGCGGTGGCGACGCTGACCGTATTCTGGCTGGCGTCAGCCGCAGTCACCCGCGTGCCGGCCGGCAGGTGTTTTCCGAACACGAAGAACTCGCCCTTCAGCAAGCCCTCAGCATCGACCAGCTGCCCGGCGATGCCTGCCGGCACGACGAGGGTGGCCGTCCAGCCGCCGCTCACGCCACCCGGATTCTTGATCGCGACGCCCGCCGTCTGGATCGGTCTGCCTGCGGCCGCCCGCTGCACGATCACATCCTGCGGCGAGAGGATTCGAAGCGGGGGGTCGCTGGCCGGGGAACCGTGCACGATCGAATCGAGAAACGGGGCGAGGTCGGCGGTCATGGCCGCCGCGTAATCGGCAAAGATCGCGGTCCGCGAGACGGTCGCGATCGTTCCCGACCCGGCTGGATTGATCGTGTCGGCAGGGATCGTCTGGAGGCGGTAGGGCAGGCCGAACTGGTCGACCTGAGACGTGTCGACCGTCAGCTGCCAGTCGTTCGAATCGGACTGGGAGGTGATGGCGAACTCGGCGAAGTCGTAGATGTAGCTTGCCGCGGAGGTGGCACTGCCTCCCGATGTGACCTGCACCACGCCGTCGACCAGGCCGACGGCAACCGCGGGCGCGAAGAAGGAGAGGGTGATCGACTCGGCAGCTCCGCCTGAAACATTGGTCGATGCCGTGGCCGGTGCTGAGAGCACGATGCTCGATTCGCTGAACGACAAGCCAGCGGCCGTCTCGGCAGCCTGGGTGGTCAGGCCGGCGGCGAGCGTCACCAGGTTTGTACTGGGATCGACGCTCGCCACGGTCGTCAGGTTTGCCAGGCCCGGGCCTGTGACGAGCATGCCCGCGGCCAGATTGGTCGCGGCTGCCACGGTGAACGTGCTCACGCCGGCTGCGAATGACGCGGTCGTTTGAATCGGCGAAGCGGAGCTGTTGACCCTGGCGACGGTCGTGTTGGGCGGAATGCCCGGGCCGGTGACGAGCATGCCAGTTGTCAGGCCGGCTGCCCCGACCTCTGTGGAGGCGAGCCCCTGCACCGCGACTGTCGCGCTGCCGCTTGCCGTGGTTGCCGACGAGGTGGCGGTGGCGACGGTGGTATAGGGGCTCGTCGTGAGATAGATGCGCCCCCCCACCATCGTCGACTCGGCCGGGAAGCGGATCGGCCGGCCGCCGAGATCGGCCAGTGTCACCAGCGGCATCCCGGTCGTGGCCGGGTCGGTGATCCGCGTGGCGATCCCCGTGGTGGTATCGATCTCGAAGGGATAAGTCGGAGCGGCGGCGTCGGTGCTCGTCTGCCCGGTCACCCAGATCCAGACGCCGTCCGCCGCGAGTGCGTCCGACTGGTTGACCAGATCGAAATCGACGTAGTTCGCGGCGAGCAGCCGGCGGGTTTCGAGCGGCTCAGGACCCGAGAGACGGCGGCGCACGAGTTTCATGGTTCACTCAGCCTACCAAGAGATCCAAGACGATTGGCGGAACAAAGAAGTCTTACTTTGCCTTGAGGCGTCTCAACCCGGTCGAGAGTGGACCTGCACGAGCTCTCCCCAGTCGGCAGGCGGGCCACGGGCCGGCGAGCCGGGCGGTGGTTCGAGCGGTTCGCCGAGATGCGTCAGGATCTTCCGGATCGGCCCCGGATCGGTAATGAACGCGATGCGTCGGATGTCGCCAACACACCCAAGGACACGCCAAAGGAAACTCCTCCCCCACCCCGCCGACCATTCACGGAATACCGTCCTCGGATTCGACTTGCTGCCTCCGAAGATCTACAGTCATCCGCGTTATCACGACGGCACGCAGGACTATCGGGAACTAGAGAAATACGAGTTCCGCGGCGGAGGGCTTGGGATGTGGAAGGTCGCGGCTGGTCTGTTCGTGGTCGCGGTGCTGCTGTCGGCGGCCTTCCTGACGCACGGCGTGGCGACGGGCGTCGGCGTGCCGTACCCCGACCCCACGCCGGAGCAGGCGGCCTACGAGCGGTATCACCGGGGGATCAGCCAGCCCCTGTTCCTCGCGGCCGGTGTGGCTTGGCTGGTGGCCGTGGTCGCCGCTGCGGTGAGCGCAGGCCTATGGTCGCTGCGAGCAAGGCACCCCGAACCAGGCGCTGCACCTGACCGGCGGGGGATGTAGCCTTTCCCAGATTCATCGCTCTCCGATGCCCCGCCGACAGGTGAGGTCAGTCGTTAGGAGAAGGAAAATGGCAGACGGATTTCTCAGGATATTCATAGGAATGGTTGCAGGATGGACACTGTTCGGAGCAATTATTGGCTTTGCTTTCGCAAAGCAGAACAGGAAGCAGGGAGCGATCATGGGCACGATTGTTGGACTTGCGTTGGGCAGCGTTATGGCGTCTGTCACCAGCTTTGGCCCTTCATCCTCGAAGGAAACACAAACGGTAGTCGCAGAGTGACGGCTCTCTGGGGTATCGAGAACAGAAGCATCCTCGTAACCATCACCTGAAGCGTAGGCGGACAAGCCGCGCCGCGCTTCTCTAACGGAAGAGTGAAGGCCGGCCTCAATACTCGCCGCTTCCCGGCCATCATCCTGCTTGTGATAGGGTGCCTCCCGCCTGGGAAACGACACCTTATCGGGGCGCCTGAAAATTGGGGTCCATCTCACTTAACCCCATGCAGAGAGGGCGTCGACCCGCGTCGCTTCAGCCAGCCAGCGGCACGGTTGCGACGATCCAGCGGGCGATCTCGATGTAGATCGGGATGCCGACGGTGACGTTCCAGGTGAAGGTGAGCCCCAGCGAGGCGGCCAGCGGGAGGGTCGGGCTGGCCTCCGGGATCGCGATCCGCTGCACCGCCGGGACCGCGATGTAGGAGGCGGCGGCTGCAAGCACGGCGAACAAGACGTAGGTGCCGAGTTCGAAGTGATGGCCCAGCAGCAAGGAATAGGCATGCAGCGCAAGCATCCCGAAGGTCGCAAACGCCACCGGGGCGAACAGGCCGAAGGCGATGAAGCCCCAGCCGGCCGTCTTGAGGTCGCGGAGCCGCTCGCAGGCGGTCATGCCCATCTCCAGCAGGAACAGACAGAGCGCGCCCTTGAAGATGAACAGGAAGAGGTGATTGGGCCCCTCGACGACCGAGGGATCCTCGATCGCCTGGCGGCCGCTGATGAATCCGACCACCAAGCCGCCGAAAAGCAGGAATAGCCCCGGATTGAGAAACACCTCGTGGAGGATTTTGGGGCTCAGCAACGAGCCTTCGGGATGATCGACCCGAGCCGGGCCGGCGTAGTGGCGTTCCCCGGGCATGTTGCCCAGCTCGTCCATTCCCCGACGGCGGAGCTGCGAGACGAGAAACAGGCCGACCAGGCAGCCCGGAATCTCCATCACCGCGAGCATCACCGGCATGTAGCTGTCGTGGAGGATGCCCAAGGAGGCGAGGATCCCCAGGCAGGTGACGAAGGTGCCGGCCGAGTCGGAGCCGTAGTAGGCGCCGACCGTCACCGCGTCGATCTGCCGCATCGGGGTGACCGTGCGGAGGATCCAGACGGCGGCCAGGCCGATCAGGCCGTTGACCACGAACCCGACCGCCGCCATGCCGCCGGCCACCGCCAGCTCGCCGGAGGAGAGGTGGGCCATCAGTTCCCCGCCGTGCCAGCCGATCGCCACCAGCAGATAGAGCGTCAGGCTCTGGTAGAGCGCCTTGGGAAAGTCGAGGGGCACCCTGAGGAGCGGCACGGCAAAGCCCATGAAGAAGAACAGCAGCAGCGGCTGGAAGAGATTGCCGACAAAGTTGCGGGCCAGGTCCCGCAGGGGCGAGCCGGTCGAACTGAGGCTGGCCGGCCGGAGTCGGAGCACGCCCTGGGCCTCGGCCATCCGGAGCGTCTCGAGCTGGCCGCCGCCGACGGCCAGGCCCACCATCCGGGTGAGAAAAAAGCCGTCGTGGTCTTCCGCGTCAGCCGACTCACCCGCGGCATCCGCGTCGGCCTCCTCGGCCGGTTCGACCACGTCGCTGGCGGCAGCCGGGGCGGCCGCCTCGGAGACGACGACCACCCGCCTCAGGAGCCGGCGGGTCGTTGGTCCCTCGTCACCGAGGGTGACATGCCAGACGTCGACCGTCGTGCCCGGCCTGATGGCGTCTGGATCCTCGACCTCGACAATCGACCGATAAACCCGCTGCCCGATCGGAAGCTTGAGCGGGCCGTCGCGGTGATCGTCGGCCGCGGTTTCACCGCCATGCTGGGCGAGCTTGTGGCCGAGGATGACCGGGGCCGTGGTTCCGGAGCCTTCAGCCAGGGCCGGCACGGCCAGGGGGAGGAGCGTCAGGGCCAACGCCCCGGCGAACAGGGCGAGACGGTGAGAGACAGCACGAGCAACTGCGGGGCGGTGCCAGGGGTTCTGGTTCGTCGGTTGCCGGGAGGCGACGACGTCACAGCAGGAGGGATGGCGCATGGAGAGGCTCGGCGGGGTGATGATGAGAAAGCCCGGAATCGGGGTGGCCAGGACCGGTCTGCTCCGCTGGCGATCAGGGAGCAAAGCGGTGCCAGGATGACGACAGCCAACCGTGGCACACGGGCCCGCTCGGGCCGGATGCCACCAGGCAAGCCTCAGCCAGGCCTGTCGCCCGGAGCGAGGCAGCCGGTCGTCAGACGGGAGGGCCGCGGAGCAGCGGCGGACGCCGATGCGACAGATTGATCGCTGTCAGCGCCGGTGATTCCGGCAGCGGCGTCGCAGCCGGGACGAGACGAAGCAGCCAGCCTCGACAGAAACAGCCCGCCGGGCCATCGACCAGGTCGTGGTCAGACTCGATCTCCTCGGTCGGCGATTCGACTTCCGACTCGCAGGCAGCGTCGGCGGCCCCCCACGCGTCCGACAGCAGGATGCCGGCTCCAGCCCGGGTGGCGAACACCAGCATCACAAGCAGACAGCACGCCTGCCGAACGGCCGGCGGGTGCCAGATGACTGCGAGAGAAGCCGGTCTCCAGCCCGGTAGCCAGCGTCGTGGAGACGTTCGGGCAGCCCTCGGCGATGCCTCGAACGACTTGGTTGACATGGGAACCAACGCCACATGACCAGAGGGCAACTCGGACACAACCGGCAGTTGCGAATGTTACGTCCTGCAGGGACTGCGAGCAAGCCTGGTCGTGCAGTGGGGAGTTGTCAGCGGCGACCTGACGGACGGTGCAGCAGGTGACGGGCTTCCTTCGTGAGCCGACGCCAGAGGCGTGGGCGGCGAGGAACATGGCGGTGGATGGGTCCAGGAGCGGTTGGCCGCCAGCCCCGCCAGGGCGTCGTGGCGAGTACCTCGAGAAATGCGTCGGTCCAGGGGTGGCTACAGTCGCAATGCCAGGGCTTAGACGCCGACGAGTAGTGAACCACCCAGTGGTCATCCCGGAGGCGGCAAAACTCGTCGCTGCCAAGCGGACTCTCTCGCCACGACGGGTAGGCGTGCACATGGGCCACCTGGTTCCAGCGACGATCGAGCTCGCCCCAGCGGCCCGCCAGGATGACATTGAGGCCGTACTGATCCCACCAGATCACATGCTCGCGATACCTGTCGAGAACCGCGATCGCACGTCGCCCGATCCGCTCCTGCCGCCACCGAACCAGATCGATCACCATCACGCCGGCATTGAAATACTTTCCGGCTGGATCGAGTCCGAGGTCACGGTAGTTGGGTACCGGCCGGTCGGTGACGAGATGGTCGCGACATCGCCATTAGGTTGGCAAGCCGCAGGCCGCGTCGAAGCAGGGGCTGCCCAGGTCAGTGACCGCCAAGGCCACCCGATCCGCCAGCGAGGCCCGGCCACAACCGAACCCAGCGCAAGAGGGGTTATCGAATGGCACGCCTCATTGCAAGCCTGGTTCTGCGGGCGGCGTGTGGGCTCGCCAGCTGCGTCCCCCCGTCTGGTCAGGCGGTGCCCGATTCGGTGGCGGCCGGTTCGAACCAGCGGTAGATCGCCGGCAGGACCAGGAGCGTTAGAAAGGTCGAGGTGACGAGCCCGCCGATCACGACGGTGGCCAGGGGCCGCTGAACTTCCGCCCCGGCACTTCCCGAGACGGCCATCGGCACGAAGCCCAGCGCGTCGGTGGTGGCCGTCATCAAGACCGGCTTGAGCCGGTCGACCGAGCCCTGAAAAACCGCATTCAGACAGTCGGCGCCCCCGCTACGAAGATGACGGATGTGTTCAACGAGCACGACGCCGTTCATCACGGCGATCCCGAACAGGGCAATGAAGCCGACACCGGCGGAAATCGAGAAGGGCATCCCCCGCAGCCAGAGGGCGAAGATGCCGCCCGTGGCCGCCACCGGCACGTTGAGATAGATGAGCATCGTCAGGCTCACCGAGCCGAAGGTCAAATAGAGCAGCGAGAAGATCAGGAACAAGGCCACCGGCACGGCGACGAGCAGCCGGCTGCTGGCTCGCTCCAGGTTTTCAAACTGCCCGCCCCACTCGAGCACGTAGCCCGGCGGCAGCTGAACCTCCCGAGCGACCAGGGCCCGCGCTTCCGCGACGAAGCCGGCCAGGTCGCGGCCGCGGACGTTGCACTGGATCAAGAGCCGGCGACGAATCGCATCGCGGCTGATCTCTGCGGGCCCCTCTTCGACCACGATGTCGGCCAGCTGGGAGATCGGGATCGGCCGGCCCCGCGGATCTTCGATCGTGAGGGCGGTCAGCTTCTCGAGATCGCTTCGCCAGTCGGCCGCGAGCCGGACCTGCAGCGGAAACCGTCGCTGCCCCTCGAAGACCTCCCCTACCACGTGGCCCCCGACCACGCTGACCGCGTCGAGAAGGGCGGCGGCGTTGATCCCGTAGCGGGCAAGCTTGTCGCGGCGGATGATTACCCGCAGATAGGGAAGGCCGGCCACCTGCTGGGCCTGCACGTCGGCTGCTCCGGGCACGGTTCGGAGGGCCCGCACGATTCGATTGCCCTCCTGCTCGAGCACGTCGAGATCGTCGCCGTAGAGGCTCAAGCCGACGTCGGATCGCACGCCAGCCACGAGTTCCTGCACCCGCAGTTCGATCGGCTGGGTGAAGCTGTAGGCGTTGCCCGGAACCTTCTGCTCGAGGGCCGCCTTCATCGCTTCGATGAGGGCCGGCTTGTCGATCGGCTCACCTCCGCCGTGGGCCGCCCTGAGCCGCACCAAGACATCAGTCTGATGGACGCCCATTGGATCGTTGGCGATCTCGGGACGGCCGGTCTTGGAGACGACGCTCTCCACCTCGGGGAACTCGAGGAGTGTCCGCTCCATCGCCTTGGTCATCTCGATCGATGTCTCGAGGGAGACGCTCGGCAGCCGGGTGGCCTGGATAGCGATGTCGCCCTCGTCGAGCGTCGGCACGAACTCGAGGCCCAGGCCGGCGGCCACCAGCAGGCTGCCGACGAAGACCGCCCCCGCCGTCGCCACCAGCGGCAGCGGAAACCGGATCGCCAGGCGGAGGACGGGCTCGTAGAGCCGCTTGAGCCAGCGGAGCAGGACGGTATCGCTGCCGCTCACTCGCCGAGCCAGGAACAGGGAGGCCATCACCGGCATCACCGTCACCGAGAGCACCACGGCCGCGGCCAGCGCGGACATGAACGTGAAGGCCATCGGCCGGAACATCTTCCCCTCGACGCCCTCGAGGCTGAGGATCGGCAAGAAGACGATCACGACGATCAGCCCGGCAAACAGGATCGGCGTACCGACCTCCTGGGCCGACTCCCGGAAGACCGCCTTGGGAACCGGCCCCGAGCCCTCGTGCTCCCGCCGCCAGCGGGCGGCCGAGCGAACGGCGTTCTCCACCATCACCACCGCCCCGTCGACGATCACCCCGAAGTCGATCGCCCCGAGGCTCATCAGATTGGCCGAGACGCCCGCCCAGCGCATCGCCACCAGCGCCGCCATCGCCGAAAGCGGAATGGCCGCGGCGACGATCAGCCCCGCCCGGAAATCACCCAGCAGCAGGAACAGCATCACGATCACGAGGATCACACCCACCGAGATGTTCTCGGTGATCGTGTGGATCGTCTTGGCGACCAGTTCCGTGCGGTCGTAGAAGGTGTCGATCACGACGCCGGGAGGCAGTGTCTTCTCGATGGCGGCGATTTTCTCTTTGACGTCGGCCACTACCTGCCGAGAGTTCCCTCCCATGATCATCATCACCATGCCCGTGACCGCCTCCCGGTCGCCGTCACGGGTGACAGCCCCCTGGCGGAGCATGGGGGAAAAGGCGACCGAACCGATGTCGGCGATTCGGATCGGAATGCCGTCGGGGCCGGCCTTGAGGACGATGTTGCGAATGTCATCGAGCGAGCTGACCAGCCCCTCGGCTCGGACGAGCCGCTGCTCGGCACCGTGGCGGATCGCCCCACCGCCGGAGTTGCCGTTGTTGGCGGCGAGGGCGTCGAAGACCTCATCAAGCGAGATGCGGTAGCGGAGCAGCCGATCGGGATCGAGCTGGACTTCATAGGTCTTCAACTCGCCGCCGAAGGTGTTGACCTCGATCACCCCCGGCACGCTGCGGAGTTGGTAAGCGATTTGCCAGTCGAGAATCGTCCGGAGATCCATCAGGCTGTGGCCGCTGCCCGGCTCAGCCCGGACCTCAAACTGGTAGATCTCGCTCATCCCGGTGGCGATCGGCCCCAGGGCGGGATCGCCCATGCCCGGCGGAATGCTCTCGCGGGCCTGCTGGAGCCGCTCGTTGACGAGGTTGCGGGCCCAGTAGATGTCGGTGCCCTCCTCGAACGCGACGGTGACCGCCGAGAGGCCGTAGCGGCTGATCGAGCGGATCTCCTCCACCCGCGGCAGGCCGCTCATCGCGTTCTCCACGGGGAAGGTGATGAACTGCTCGACCTCGACCGGCCCCAGCGACGGCGAGAGGGTGAGGACCTGCACCTGCACGTTCGTCAGATCGGGCACCGCATCGAGCGGAAGCCCGGCCGCGGCGAACACCCCCGCGGCAAGCAGCACGGCCGCCAGCAGCAGCACGACGAAGCGGTTGTCGAGCGACCAGGCGATCAGGTGGTTGACCATCGGCAGCGATCCGCGGGGGGCTGGCCCCTACTCCTCGAGCAGTTCGGCCAGCAGGCGGCTCTTGAGGGTGAAGCCGCCGCCGGTCGCCACCCGCTCACCTGCCGCGATGCCCTCCAGCACCTCGACAGCTTCATCCGTTCGCCGGCCGAGGACGACATCCCGGCGCTGGAAGGCGTCGCCGCCGGTATGCAAGAACACGAAGGGGCGACCCTCGTGCTCCTGGATGGCGGTGCGGGGCAGCTGGAGCACCGTGGCCCTGGCAACGCCGGGCAGCCGCACCCGAACGAACATCCCCGGCTTGAGCAGACGGTCGGGATTGTCGGCGACCGCCCGAAGGGCGACCGTTCGTGACTCCTGTTCGACGATGTCGCCGGTGTAGAAGATCTTCGCGGTGAATGTTTGACCCGGCCAGGCATCGCTCGAGAAGGTCACCTCCTGGCCGGCGGCTCCGGCGACCAGCGGCAGTTGTTCCTCGTAGATGTCGGCTGAGAGCCAGACCGTCCGCAGATCGGCGATGCTGAGGATCTGATTCGTCGGCCCGACGTGCTCGAGGAGGGCGACATCTTTCGAGATCACGGTGCCGTCGAAGGGAGCCTCGATCGGGCAGTGGGCCAGGGCCTCGCCCGCGGCCGCGTCGATCTTGGCGATCTCCTCGCGAGAGAAGCCGAGGATTTCGAGGGCGGTCTCGTCGGTGGCGACACGGGTCTCGAGTTCCTGGACGGTCTGGCTCGACATCACGGCGGTCTGGCGGGCGTCCTGTCCGAGTTGCTCGAGCAGCGACTGGAGCGTGGCTCGCGACGAGTCCCAGGCGGCTTCAGCTTCGTAAATGTGCCGCGAGCCGACGATTCCCTCGGCCCGCAGCGGCCGGACACGGTCGAGGTTTTTCTTGGCGGCCGCCGCCTCGATGTAGGCCGTCATCAGCTTGTCACGGTGCTCGCCGAGAGGCCGGTCGGCCAGTTGCTGCTCGATCGCCTCGACCGGCATGTCGCTACGGATCATCTCGATCAACGACTCGGTGTTGTCCTTGACCGCCTGATGCCACTGGTCCTTACGGCGGGCAAAGCCGAGGGCCAGGCGGTCGTGGACGAGTTCGAGCCTGGCCTGGCCAACCTCACGGCTCTGGATGATTGCCATCACCTGCCCCTTGGTGACTTCGTCGCCCAGCCCGACAAGCACGGTGTCGACCCGGCCCTCGACGAGCGGGAAGATGTGGGCCAGCCGGTCTTCGTTGAGGGTGATCCGGCCGGTGAGCGTCGCCGACTCTTCCAGCGGCCCGACCGCCGCCGGTTCAATTGTGATGCCCGCTGCCTGCCACGATTCACGGGGGAGTTCGACGGTCTCGGCCACCCGCTCGCCGTCGGCCACTGGGCGAGGTTCGGCCGGAGCGACCGCGCGGGCAGGGTGCGGCTCCGGGGCATCTGCCGCTGGCGGCACCTCAGGGGAGCAGGCCCCCGCCATCGTCACGACGATTGCTGCGAATGCCGGCCCGAAGAGGCGACCCCGCAAGGAGCGGCGATTTCTCATGGCATGCCTTGAAGCAGGGATTCCACCGTGAAGTCTAGGGAAGTTCTCATGGTCGAAGCAGTGGGGAAAACCCCGGCAGGCTGGAGCCACGGCTGGCATTGTCCGTCGGCACTCAGAGCCACTTGGCCACGTCCGTGCGGTAGGCGGCCAGGGCCGGAAGGAGGGCTGCCAGGATCGCCAGCACGATGAGGAAGGGCACCAGGAGGGCCTCGCCGGCAGGTGCCGACGAGAAAAATCCCGCCGAGACGCCGGCGTTGGTGGTGATCAGGGGGCCGATCGCGGCCACGACTGCATGGCCGAGGAGCCAGCCGAGCAGGCCCCCGCCCACCGCCAAAAGGATCGCCTCCAGGAGCACGGTCGTGAGCACGTGGCTGCGGCGGGCCCCGAGGGCCCGCATCACCGCCACGTCGCGGCTGCGTTCCAGGGAGGAACCAACCATGCTCACCAGGATCCCGATCGCCGAGACGATCACCACCAGCGTCGTGACCAGGAGGAGGAGGAGTTCCAGCGGCCGCACGAAGAGATCGAGGAGCGTGCGAATCTCCCGAACCGGCTCGGCGGCCTGGCCGTCGCGGCCCTCGTTGATCGTCGTCTTGAGGCCCATCGCCAGCAGCTCCGGGGGCATCCCGCCCGGTGATGCCGTCTCGATGAGGATGGCCGTCACCTCCCGCTGCGCGAAGGGCAGCGGCCGCGGTCGGGGGGGGTTGGCATCTGGCGGGACGGCCGGGGCAAAAGCCCTCGTCGCCGAGGATATTTCGCGAACCAGTCGTGGTGGTCGGTCGGCCGTTGGCCGCGAAATCTCCAAGGCTCCTCCAGCTTCCGCCCCGGCCTCGTCATCGTTTGCTTCGTCAATTCCATCGCGTTCGTCGTCCGGCAGCGGCTTGGCGTGGCCCTCCTGGAGATAGAAGCCTTCCATGTTGACGTAGACGCCGCGGTCGACGGGCGTGTCGGTGCGGGCGAGGACGCCGATGACGGTGAAGGGGTCGTGGACGAGGCCATCGTCGGCGCCGTGGGTGGGCGAAAAGGTGTCACCGACGGCGAGACCAAGCCTGGCGGCCACGCTGCTGCCGAGGACCCCGCCGAAAAACTCATCATCGCGAAAGTTGCGTCCGGCGGCGAAGGCGAAGGGGCGGCCGTCGCCCATGGTGAGCGAGTCGAAGTAGGCGGCGTTGGTGCCGACGACGCGAAAGCTGCGGAAGTAATCTCCCATGCAGATCGGCACCGCCTTGGCCACGCTGCCGGCGTAGCGGCCGGCCATCCCGTCGGAGCGGGCTTCGGCCGGCAGGAACTCCTGGTAGAACCCCCAGGAGATGTTTTCGATCGGCTTGCTGACGAGGTAGACGCTGTTGAGCACAAGCTGCAGCGGGCTTCCCTTCGCTCCCACGATCAGGTTGTAGCCGAGGCCCCGGCCCGAGGCGAAGGCATCGCGGACCAACCCGCCGATGACGAGCGTCGCCACGACCAGGGCGACGCCCAACGCCAGCGAGAGGGCCGTCAGCCCGCTGGTGAGGAGCCGCTGCCGGATATTTCGCCAGGCGATGCCGAGGAGCGACATGGGATCAGACCGCCTGCCTTCCCGCCCGGTTGAACGTCTCGAGTGAGAGCTGGCGGCCGAACTGCCGGGCCACGTCGGGATCGTGGGTGACCACGAGCAGGCCGACGCCCGCGCGGCCGCAGGTGTCCTTGAGCAGGTCGACGACCTGCTGTTTGTGGGCGGTGTCGATGCTGGCGGTCGGTTCGTCGGCCAGGACGGCCCGTGGCTGGTTGGCCAGCGCCCGGGCCACCGCCACCCGCTGCTGCTGCCCGATCGATAGTTCCGCCGGCTTGTGGTGAAGCCGCTGGGCCAGTCCGACGGCCTCCAGCAGGCCGGCCGCCCGGTCGCGATCGGGCCGCCCGGACGCAAACGACATCGCCACGAGCACGTTCTCCAGGGCGGTAAACCCCGGCAGCAGGTTGAACTGCTGGAACACCAGACCGAGGCTGTCGGCCCGGAGCCGGTCGCGACGGCCCTCCGGCAGCCGGGTGATGTCGACCCCGGCGACCTCGACCAGTCCCGCGTCGGGTCGCATGATCCCTGAGATCACGTGCAGAAGCGTCGATTTTCCCGAGCCGCTGGCTCCTGAGAGGGCCACCTGCTCGCCCGCCTGGAGAAGGAACCCGGGAACGTCGAGCACCTCGACCCGCTCGCCGCCAGGCATCACGAAACTCTTGCGGACGTTTTCCAGGCGAATGACGGGCTCGGCCATGATGCCCGGAGCCTACCGCGCCGCCGCACGAGGCGACCATGCGGGGTTTCACTGCCGCCTCACAGCCGCCGATTGAGAACCAGCCCGCCGCGGGTGTATATTCCCGCCGCAACAATCAGTTCCGGCCTCCCGCGACGTCGCAGGATCCAGGCCGGCTCGCCTCCCTCCCGTCATCCAGGAGACTCGCCGTGCCCATTCGCGTCGGCATCAACGGTTTCGGCCGCATCGGCCGCCTCACCTATCGCGCCATCTACGAGAAGTACGGCCTTGACGGTGACGTCCAGGTGGTGGCGATCAACGACCTGACCGACGCCAAGACCAACGCTCACCTCCTCGCCTACGACTCCAACTACGGCCCCTTCGCCGCGAGCGTGAGCCACGAGGGCAACGACATCGTGGTCGACGGCAAGACGATCAAGGTCTTCGCGGAGCGGGATCCAGGGCAGATTCCCTGGGGCAGCGAGGACGTCCAGATCGTGGTGGAGAGCACGGGCTTTTTCACCGATGCGACCAAGGCCGTCGCCCACAAGCGTGACAGCGTCAAGAAGGTCGTGATCTCGGCGCCCGCCAAGAATGAGGACCTGACGGTGGTGCTCGGGGTCAACGACTCGATGTACGACCCCAAGAAGCACCACGTCATCTCGAATGCCTCCTGCACGACCAACGGTCTGGCTCCGGTCGCCAAGGTGCTCCACGAGACCTTCGGGATCGACAAGGGCCTGCTGACAACCGTCCACGCCTACACGAACTCGCAGCGGACGGTCGATACCGCCGCCAAGGATTTGCGGGACGCCCGGGCTGCGGCCTTGAACATCGTTCCCTCGAGCACGGGTGCTGCCAAGGCCGTGGGTCTGGTGATTCCCGAGTTGCAGGGGAAGTTCACCGGGATGGCCTTCCGCGTGCCCGTCTCGACGGTGAGCGTGGTCGACTTCACGGCGATCCTCGAGAAAGAGGCCCCCGTCGCCGAGATCAACGCCGCCATGAAGAAGGCGGCCGAGGGTCCGCTCAAGGGCATCCTTCGCTATTCCGACGAGCCGCTGGTCTCCACCGACCTCAAGAAAGATCCCCACAGCTCGATCTTCTCCGCCGTCGACACCATCGGGATCGGCAACTTCGTGAAGGTCGTCAGCTGGTACGACAACGAATGGGGCTACTCATGCCGGGTTGCCGACCTGCTCAACTTCCTGGAAGACAAGGGCCTCTGACGAGCGGTTCCGGCGACGATTCCGTCAGGGCCGACCGGGGCGGCGACTCGGTCGGCTGCGGACCGTCAGCATCATCGCTTGGACCGAGCTGCCCCGCTGCCGTGCTCGGCAGACCCGCTGGATCGTTGACCTAGCGGCCTCCACGAGAGTCGGAGCCTGGAATGGCAATGTCGTAGGTGTTGTCGTGGCCGCCCTCAACGTCATAGTGCAGCGGCGAGGTTTCCGGATCGCCGAAGACTTCGGGGACATATCGCCGCACGGTCGCCGCAGAGAACGCCTCTCGCCAGTTGTGCGGGGTCACCGGGCCGGTCGGCAACTCCTCGACGGCGACCACGGCCACGCCGTAGCGTCCCGCGGGAGCCTCGAGTTCGTAGGTCCCGTCTGGCCCGATCTCGCCGCTGTGCCGCGATCCGGTGGCCTTGGCGACAAACGTCACCATCCCGGTCGGCACGGTGGTGCCGCCGGCGGTGACCGTGCCCCGAACCCGCTGCATGTCAGGGGCAGATCGGCCGCAGCCGGTCGCCAGCACGAGTGCCAGGCTGATGATCAGTCGCGTCATCCGGGGCATGGCCGGGGTTCCTCGGCTAAAAGCCGGTCCCGGAGGATTCCCCACCGTTACGGGAGGAGAGATCGCGGAGCAATTCGACACTCATGTCATCGGAGAGAAACCGCACACTGCAATCGGCAAACGCAAAGGTGGCGCCGCCGTCGTGCTCGCTGCCGAAGAATAAATCGTTGAACATGACGGTTTTTGGAGCGCCTGGCGGGGCATCCTGAGCCCGCACGTAATATCCTGCCTGCTGCGGGGTCGTGATTCCCCAGCGCATGTTCTTCGCCGCATGGCTGCAGACTTGCGAGGTGCCCGTCGCGTAGGGCTTCGCTCCGTTATAGAAGGCGCCCGCGAAAAAAGTCCGCAGCTGGTAGGTCCGCTCCCCGATCGCGAGTGTCTTTGATGTGCCGTCGGTGATCTGAGAGATCTTCACTTCCTCGTAGGGGTAGAAGATTCCGTCGTTGTAGACGTCTCCGCATTGGCCCGGATTTGAAAAGCGAAACCGCTTGCCGGTCCGGCCGGCGCCGGAGATGCCGAAGTAGGTCACCAGTGCCCTGCCGTCGTTCGTGTAGTCTTCTTGGCCCGACTGGTCTCGGCTGGGACACCAGTAGATCGTGATGCCGCTGTTGAGCAGCGCATCGGAGATCGCCAGTTCATCGAGCGTCTCATTGGCTGACCGGTCGAGCGCCTCGGCGACGATTGCCTCCAGTGCGCCTTCTTCGATGTAGGGAAGAAGCCGAATGTGCATTCCGATCGACGTCTCCTTCGCCTTGCCCGGCAGTTCGGCACTGGCACAGAATTTCCGGAAGATGTCGTGGTAGTTGTGGGCGGCGAGCATGATGTTGCGAACGTTGTTTGCACAACTTATCCGGCGGGCCGCCTCGCGGGCTGACTGGACGGCCGGTAGGAGCAATCCGATCAGGGTGGCGATGATCGCGATCACCACCAGGAGCTCGACAAGGGTGAAGCCATAGACTCGAGGCTTTTCCTCGGATGTGAATCGACGGTGTGACATGTGAGTGATGGCTCAGAGAGGTCGCGGTGGGCTCGCGGGATGAACATCCGCCGGAACGACGCATTCACCAGGAACCTGCTGGAGGACCGTGGCGGCCGCGAGCATTCTCGGCGGGGAGTTCGTGGCGGGCACTCCCCCGTTCTGATTTGACCGTAGCACTCGTTGTCACCCCCATCCTAGAGACGGATGCGGGAAAAAAATGCGGAATCCCGCCAGCGCAGCCGGCCCTGGCGGGTCTGCAGGTCACAAGATTTTTCGAGGACCTGGGTGTGCAGTCGGCGGATGACCGGCCTGACTGCGGCCTCCAGCGTCAGTGGCTGGGAACCAGGGCTTCGGCCTCGAGCAGCCCCGCAGGCGTTGCTGCCACAACGGACACGCGAACATGGCCGCCTGCCGGGAGCCTGTCCTGCCAGGGCAGTTCGAGCACCAGGCCGCGGCGGCGGCCCGCGGGCCGGAAATGGGCTGCCGCATCGTCGGCGGTGACCGTCCAGCGTGCCAGTGGCGGGTCGGCTGCTGACGCCGATGCATCGAAGGCGGTGATCGTCAGGTCGCCCGCGAGGCTGGCCAGCCGTTCGCCGGTGTCCCGGGGCTCAATGGCCAGCGAGAGCCCTTCACTCAGGCCATCGGCATTGGCATCGATTCCGGCCGACGTGGTGCGGTTGATGACGATCCGAACGGGCCCTCCGGCACCAGCCGAGTCCTCATAGCTCATTCTGACGAGCGACGGAGCAGGTTCCTCGGCGGCAGTAGCAACTGTCGATGAGCCACTGCCGGTGGCTGCCTCGATTGGCCGGGCTGCCGGGTCGAAAGAGACGGTCGCTGGGGGGAGCGAAAGACCCTCGCCGGAATCGGTCGTAGGGCTGCGGCCTCCCGGATCTGTCGGCAGCGGCGGCACGCCTTCCAGGGTTGGCGGCTGCAGGCTGGCTGGCGGGCCACCGCCGCGGGGCGGCGGCAAGGGGGAGGCGTCGGGGATTTCAATGGCCGGGGGCACGGTCACCGCCGGAGCGACTGTCGGCACTCTTCCCCGGCCGCGGCGAGACGGGGCAGCGTTGTCGACGTCCGAAACGCCGAGTTGCCGCCGGAGGCTGGCATTCTCATCGGCGACATACTCGAGGCGGGCGCACTGTTCGGCCAACTTGTCCTGCAGGTGGTAGATCTGATCTTCCTGATACCGTAGCTCCCGCTCGAGGAGCTGCTGGTTGAGATCGCTCTTGCAGCCCACTGCCGGCACGGTTGCCGCCAGCAGAATCGCCACCCCGGCCGATCGACCGCTGGTTCCGGGCCATCTCGCAGATTGCGGTTTCATGATGCGCCTCCTTGCGCCTCACCGGCCCCGCGGGGCCGCCTGGTTGCATCGGCAGCCACGGCCCGATGGCCGCGGCCCGTTGGGTCAGCCGGCCCCCTTGCCTGTCGGCATGTGTTCGATCACCTCGTCGATCAACTTGTAGTCGAGTGCCTCCTGCGCCGACATGAATCGATCGCGATCCGTATCTTCCTCAATTTTCTCGAGCGGATGGCCCGTATGCTTGAGGAGGATGTTGTTGAGCTTGTGCTTGACGTTCTTGAACTCCTTGGCGTGGATCATGATCTCCTCCGCCGTGCCTTCCATGCCAGCCAGCGGTTGGTGAATCATGATCCGGGCGTTGGGAAGGGCCCGTCGCTTGCCGGTCGTGCCTGCCGTGAGCAGGACCGCGCCCATGCTGGCGGCCTGGCCGATGCAGTAGGTCGCGACATCGCACGTGACGAACTGCATCGTGTCGTAGATCGCCAGTCCGGCAGTGACGCTGCCGCCAGGAGAGTTGATGTAGAGGTGGATGTCCGCCTTCGGATCATCCGACTGCAGAAAAAGCATCTGGGCAACGATCGCGTTGGCGACTTCATCGTTGACCTGGGTGCCCAGAAAGATGATTCGGTCCTTGAGCAGGCGGGAGTAGATGTCCATCGCCCGCTCTTCGCGGCCGCTCTTCTCGATCACGTACGGGATCAGGGGCATGGCTGTTTGTCGGTTTGTTCGGTGGCAGGCGGACCGGCGGGGCCCGCGGAAAAGATCAGTCGTCCTCGTCGGTGGCCTCGACGGGAGGCTTGGAGAGGACCTCGTCGACGAGGCCGTATTCCTTGGCTTCGGTTGCGGTCAGATACCTGTCACGGTCGGTATCTTTGGCGATTCGTTCGATTGGCTGGCCGGTGTGCGCCGCCAGGATTTCGTTGAGGACCGCCCTGGTCTTGATGATTTCGTCGGCCTGGATTTCGATGTCGCTGACTTGGCCCCCCACCTGGCCGTAGGGCTGGTGGATCATCACCTTGGCATGGGGGAGGGCAAACCGCTTGCCCGTGGTGCCTCCGGCAAGGAGCACGGCCCCGCCACTTGCCGCCAAGCCGACACAGTAGGTGGCCACCGGGCACGACAGGATTTGCATTGTGTCGTAGATCGCCATCGTGGCAGTCACGCTGCCGCCGGGCGAGTTGATGTAGAAGTGGATGTCTTTGCGGCGATTTTCGCTCTGCAGGTAGAGCAACTTCATCACCACCTCGTTGGCGTTCCCGTCGTAGATCTCACCCTGCAGGAACACGATCCGGTTTTCGAGCAGCAGGTCGCCGAGGGTCATCGTCCGCTGCCGCTGGTAATCACGGTAGGCGGATGAGGCGAGGGGCAAAATCGGGCCAGAAATGCTGTGCATCGGACTCTCGGCAGGTGCAGGTCGTGCCATGCGGGAAGGGGTCAGCCGCGGCCCGGTCGGGCGGCCGGTTCGGCGTGGGTGGCGACGGGAATCTCTTCCTCGCCCACGACCGCTCCACAGACGGCATGGTCGATCGCTTCGGTGTCGGGCTTGGGGAACTCGAAGGGAACGTCCTTGAAGGAGGCCTCCGACGTGATCAGGTCGACGGTCTTCCGTTCGATGATCTGGTTGCGGAGCACGTCCATCAGCCCCCGTCGTTCGAGGCTGGCCCGAACGCGGCGGGGCGACTCTCCCGACTGGGCGGCGATGGCCCTGATCTCGAGATCGTAGTCGGCCGGCTCGTCGGCGATCGTCTCCTCCTCGGCAATCCGCTCGAGGATGAAGTGTTCCTTGAGCGCCCGGGAGGTGCTCGCCATGACCGTCTGACGGAGCTCGTTGACGTGCCGCCGAATCGAGTCGTCATCGAAGCCGCTGCGGCGAAGCTCGAGGATTGCCCGCTCGAGTTCCCGTTGGGCCTGACGGCGGAGGAGGTCGGGCGGCAGGTCCCACGAGGCCGAGGCGGTCAGAGCGGCCGCCACCTGCTGCCGAACCTGCTTGCGGCGATGGTATTCAAGCTGGCTCTCGAGCTGCTTGCCAATGGCCTCGCGGAGGGCCTCCTCCGACTCGAAGCTGCCGAGCTCCTCGAGCAGGGCCGGCGTCAACGAGGGCAGTTCGTGTTTCTTGACATCGAGCAGTTCCAACTCGAGCGTCACGTCCTTGCCCCGCAGCGTTTCGACGGCCGCCTCGTCTGAAACCCGGACCGTCGCGGTCACCTTCTCCCCGGGCTTGATCCCTGCCACCAGCGACTCGAAGCCCTCCAGTTCAGCATCCGCAAAGGAAACCTTCGGACGTACGACGATCTCGGCTTCCGTTGCCTGAGAGAGCACTTCATCGCCGTCGCGAAACAGCAGATTGGCGACGATCAGGTTGCCTGCAGCCGCCTGCTCGCTCGTCGGCACATAGCGACATCGTTCCCGAAGAATCGACCCCAGCGCCTCGTCGATGTCGGCATCAGTAATGTCTCGTGCTGGGCGGGCGATCGAGAGCCCCTTCCACTGCGGGAGATCGAACTCGGGACGGACCTCGATCGAAAACTCGAAGGTCAAAGGCCCCTCGTCGGGGATGACCACGGCCGCCAGATCGAGGTCAGGCTCGCTGATGGGCGCCAGTTGTCCGCCCTCCGAGACCTGCGTCATGGCGTCGGTGACGAGTTTGGAGCGGATCTGGTCGGACAATTCGCTTTTGAAACGGCTGCTGACCAGCTGGCGGGGAGCGCGACCGGGGCGAAAACCGGGCAGCTGCGCCGAAGGCATCAGATCACTGATCGCGTCGTCACGGTAGCGGTCGATATCGGCCCGCGGAACGGTGACTTTGACCCGCCGTTGGCAGGTGGACACCTCGTCAATCGAAATTTCGAGGTCGAGGGGACGGGGCCCGGCCTCACCCTCCGGCGAGGCGAGGGCCGAGGAGGCGTCGGACGAACTGGACGACATCGGCTTTTCCGAAGGGGCAGGAACTCGATAGGCAGCACAAGGAGCGGGTGATGGGATTCGAACCCACGACAACCACGTTGGCAACGTGGTGCTCTACCAACTGAGCTACACCCGCAACCGAAAAACGGAGCGGCCGGGAGAGAGCCGAAACTCCTCCGGAGACGCCCCGCCGCCGGAACCAGGCGATTATAGGGTGGGAGGAGGCCGCCGCAAGGTCACCGGCCAGAGAACGACGGGTTTCTGCGAAGTCTGGGCAAGGCTCCGGCGTGGCGGCCCTCCGGTGGCGGCTCGGCCCATGCCGGCGTTTTCTCCCCGCGACCCGGCGTCCTGCGAGCCGGGGACGGTAGACTCTTTTTCAAGACGCGTTGCCGGGGCCGGTCTGCCGGCCGGCCTCTCGGTGACCGGGCTCGGATCGCCCTGGTGCCCACGATGGAAGTTCGTTTCATCTTCAAGTCGACGAAATCAAAGTCCTCGTCATCTGGGAAGGCGATTTCCCACGTCAAGCGGCTGCCCGTCTTGGTGGGCCGCTCGGACGCGCCGGAAATCAAGCTCCACATCCGCAATGACAGTGTCAGCCGCCGGCACTGCGAGTTTTTGCTTGACGAACAGGGCCAGGTCAGCCTGCGGGACCTCGAATCGACCAACGGCACGACGCTCGACGGGAAGCCGCTCAAGCCGAGGGTGGCTGTCCCGGTGGCCTCGGGATCACGCGTCAAACTCGGAGAAATCGGCTTCCGAGTCGAGTACGCCCTGCCGGGCGAGGCGGCGGCATCTCATGACAGCGATACGATTCCGATCAACGAGGCGGCTGCCGCGGATCAGCCAATGCCGCCGCCGGCGACCAGTCCTCCGGTGCTCGAGCCTGGTGAGCCGACAGGGCCGCCGGCGGACGAAGAAGCGGCCCCTGGGGAGCTTGTCTTGCCGGCAGCAGCCGCGGGCGAGGCCGATGTCGCCCCGACGGAAGGCTTCGCGTTTCTGGAAGCCGAGGCCCCGCCAGCAACCGAACCGCCAGCCTGGCCCGAGCCGGGCGAAGAATCTTCGGCGGGTGGCGGTAGCGACGCCAATCTCGACGATTTTCTCAAGGGCCTGTCATGAGTGACCGGAGGCCGAGCGCAGAGCCTGCGGCCGAGAAACCGCGACGGGTGACCGTTCAGGATCTTGCCACCGCCGCCGAAAGCGGCCGCCGGCTGTCGATGGTGACCGCCTACGACTGGCCGACTGGACGGCTGGCCGATGCCGCCGGGATCGACTGCGTCTTGGTCGGAGACAGCGTGGCCATGGTCGTGGCCGGACGTGACTCGACGCTGCCCGCGACGCTCGAGCAGATGATCTACCACGGCGAGATCGTGGCCCGGGCGGTGGAGCGGGCCCTGGTGGTGGTCGATCTCCCCTTTCCGCTCCAGCATCTGGGAGTTCGGGAGGCAGTTCGGGCGGCGGCACGGATCCTCAAGGAAACGGGCTGCCAGGCGGTCAAACTGGAGGGGACGGCGGGACAGGCAGATGTCATTGCAGGCCTCGTCGCCGCCGGCATACCCGTGATGGGCCACGTGGGGCTCCGGCCCCAGGCGGTCCATCAGCTCGGTGGCTACCGGCTGCAGCGTGACGGCCCGCGGCTGGCCGAGGATGCCGCCGCGGCCGCTGCTGCCGGTGCCTTTGCCGTGGTAATCGAATGCGTTCCCCGTGAGATCGCAGCCAGCATTTCGGCCGAACTGCCGGTGCCGACCTTCGGCATCGGCGCTGGTCCTGACTGCAACGGGCAGGTGCTCGTCATGCATGACCTGATCGGCCTATCGGCCGGCCGGGTGCCCCGCTTCGTCAGGGCCTATGCCGACACCAAGGCGACGGTCGCCGAGGCGCTCGTGGCGTGGCGACGCGATGTCGAGGAAGCCGCCTTCCCCGGCCCCGGCGAAACCCTCGGCTGAACCGCCGGGCGGTCATCACGGCACTACGAGTTCATCGGAGATGACCACCGGCTTGCCGGCTGTCACCCCCGCCGGCGTCGGCACGCCGGGAGCAGCCGAGATGCCTCCTTCGACAAACCCTCCGCCGCAGTCGTTGCAGCCCATCGGCACGCCGGGGCAGGCAGGCTGGCAGCCACCTGACTGGCCGCAGACTCGTCCCCGCGGCGCTGATGCTGCCGGTGGCGGCGCGCCGGGAGGCACGAAGCCCGGTGGCAGGTGTCCGAAGCACCGCTCATACTTCCAGACCTCAAGGGCGATGTATCGCTCGTTGAGCGTCTTGCAGCCACTCGTGCCAGCCACTGCGACCAGCACACCGACGGCCATCAACCGACCAATCCATCCGTTCGCACGCATCGCTCCGTCTCCTCACCAGGCGTAGCATGGCTCCCGGGCGGCGGCGGTGATCGCCAGGATAGAAGGGCCCGCAACGGAAGCCATGCAAACGTACCCCACGAAGCGTGCGGGGCAACTTCGCATTGGCGGGCAGATGGCCCCGGCCACAAGAAACTATGACGGTCGTAGCGACAGCGGCGGCCGGAGGCCCGGCAGTTGCGGCCTCGCGTCGAGGCTCAGCCCTTACGATGGCGGATTTTGGCCCGCATCCGCCGCTTCTTTTGGCCGAGCTTGCGACGGCCTTTCCCTGATTTCTTGACGCCCATACCTTGTCTTCCGGTGATTCTGGCCCGCAGGCCACGTGCGAACGGCCTCTCAAAGGACCTCCTGGGTTGTAAGATGGGCGGGATCTCGTTGCAAGCCGACCCG
>JAQCJP010000257.1 GCA_027592945.1 Planctomycetota bacterium | reverse complement strand
TGCGGGCCGGATCAGTTGGCAGCGAACCCGGCAGGTCTATAACGGCAGTGGTCTTTCCGCCCCCGTTATGATCTCCATACCGATGACACCTGCCATCTCCTCCCCACCCGCGGATTCCTCGTCGCGTCCCTCGGCCATCGATCTTCGCGACCTTCGCGACCGGCTCGTCGCCCATCCGATCTACGCCAGGATCGACAGCCCCGAGCGGCTGCGGCGGTTCCTCGAGAGCCATGTCTTCGCCGTCTGGGACTTCATGAGCCTGCTCAAGGCGCTCCAGCAGCGGCTCACCTGCACGAGCGTACCCTGGTTTCCCACGGCCGACGCCGAGGCCCGCCGGCTCGTCAATGAGGTCGTCCTCGACGAGGAATCCGACACGCTGCCCAACGGCGGCCATGCCTCTCACTTCGAGCTCTACCTCGACTGCATGAGGCAGGCCGGCGCCGACACGGGGCCGATCGAGCGGCTGCTCGAAGCCCTCCGCCAGGGCACGCACCCGGCGGCCGCCCTCGCCGCCTGCGGCTGCACGCCCGAGGCGGCCGAGTTTGTCCGCCGGTCGTTTGCCGTGATCGAGTCGGGCTCGACGCCCGCGATCGCCGCCGCCTTCACCTACGGCCGCGAAGACGTGATCCCCGACATGTTCACGAACGTCGTCGCCACGCTCGCTGACCGAGATCCCGACTCCTGGAGCATGTTTCGCTACTACCTCGATCGCCACATCGAGGCTGACGCCGACCACCATGGCCCGATTTGCCGCCGGATCGTGGCCC
Organism: Planctomycetota bacterium; assembly: GCA_027592945.1. Taxonomy (GTDB): domain Bacteria; phylum Planctomycetota; class Planctomycetia; order Pirellulales; family UBA1268; genus QWPN01. Next base: position 3,719 of record JAQCJP010000257.1, on the reverse strand, counting down.
GCCTCTGCGGCGACACCCCGGCCCTCTGGGCAGAAGCCTCGGCCGCAGCCCGGGAATGTTTGGCAGCCCGGATCGCCCTCTGGGACGGCATCGCCGCGAGCTTCGACGCCGCCCACTAAAAAGGGGACATTCTCCTTTTTCGGCAACGGCGGCACCGTGCACAGCGAGGCAGGCTTTTAGCCTGTTCATTCCGCAGGTTGCAAACCTGCAGCCCCGGCAAATCATGGTGCGGCCCGGTTTGGCCTGCGGCCACTGGTCAGTCGTCGCTGAACGGCCGGCGGGGCTCCCGCCTTTCGGCAGCCTCGGCTGCCGGCTCTTTCGCGGCCGGTTCCTCGGCCATCGGCTCGTCCTCATCCCCAGGCTCGTCCTCGTCGCCCGGCTCGGCGGCTGGCTCATCGCCCTGCTCCGCCGCAGCCTCGCCGCCCTCCTGGCCGTCCTTCTCCGCGAGCGTCTGCCGCTCCCGCCAGGGCTTCTCGGCCACGTAGCTGGCCAACTCGGCCTCGAGTTGCTCGATCACTTCCTCCGCCTCGGCACCGGTTTCGACCGCCTGTTTGCTGTACCGCCGGGCCTTCTCGAAGTCGCCCGTCTCGGCGTGGGCCGCCGCCAAGGTGCTGATGATGTGGGCCTCCTCCCAGGCAGTCAGGTCGCAGGCCTTCTCGGCCAGTTCGATCGCCCGCTTTCCGTCCCGGATCTCATCGTCAGGCGAGGTCGCCAGCAGCCAGGCGAGGTTGTTCAATACGCCGGAGTCTTCGGGGGCAAGCTCGAGAGCCTCCTCCAGGTCGTCCCGTGCTGCCTTGTGGTCGCCAATCGAAATCGCCGCGTCGCTGCGGCCCCGCCGACAGACAAAGTTGTCGGCGTCGATTTCGAGGGCCCGCGTGAACCGGCGAATCGCCTCCCGGGGCTGGTCGGCGGCAAGGTAGAGCATGGCGAGTTGGCCGAGCACGGCCGTGTCGTTGGGATCCCGGGCCGCCAGCCGGCGGAAGTCGCGAATCGCCGAGTCATAGTCCTCCCGCTCAGCCGCGATCAGCCCGCGGAGCTCCAAGGCCGCCGGGGAGTCGGGATCCCGGTCGAGCACGGTCTCGAGATCGGCAACTGCCGCCTCCGTCTCACCCGCCTGCTGGTTGATCCGAGCCCGCAGCAAAAGCGCCGTCTGCTCTCGCGGGGCGATTTCGAGCACCCGGTCGATGTCGGCGAGCGCCTGCTCTCGCTCACCTTCGATCGCCTCGATCCGGGCCCGCTGCAGGAAGAGGCCGGGAGCATCGGGCTCCAGTTCAATCGCCTGGTCGAAGGCCGCCCGAGCCTCCGCGAGTTTGTCGTCCATCAGGCAGGCCAGTCCCAGCGCTTCCTGAAGGGCGGCATTGCGAGGCTCCTCGTCGGTAGCCACGATCAGGTCCTTGCGGGCCCCCTCGAAGTTGTCTTCAGCCAGCCGGAACATGCCCCGAGCCTGTCGCACGTCGGCATCCCGAGGCGCCAGTTCGACCGCCGCGTCGAGGAACGCCCCTTTTTCCCGCGGGTCGTCGGTGAGCTGGGCCAAGACGAGCGTCGCCTGGGCCCGCTGGAGCTTGTCATCTCCGAGGAGGCCAAGGGCCTTGGCGGCAGACGCCGCCGCCCGATCCTTGTCGCCGCCGGGCAACGCCTGCAGGCGGGCGATCATCAAGTGGGCCGAGCCCATCTTTGGATCCCGCTTCACCACCTCCTCGAGATCCCGCATCGCAAACAGCCGGATCCGGGTCCACTGCGGATCGGGACGGGGCGTTGCAAAGAGCGCCTCCACCAGCATCCCGGCTCGGTCGATCAGGGTGCCCGTGTAGAGATCCTCGGCAAACTTCCGCGACTCCTCATCGAGCCCGCGATCGACCGCCCGCCGGCAGAGGGCGAGTACCCGGCCGAAATCATCGAGTTCATCGACCGCCAGCTTGGCGTCGATGGCCGCGTTGAGGTCTTCCTGCCCCGGCGGATCCGCCGCTGGCTCCTCAGCCGCCCAATTCGGCAAGGGAGAGGCGGCCAGGAGAAGTCCCAGCAGGAGGGCAGCCGTCGTCGGGCAGAGGCCATGCAGCCGGCGTGAGATAGACATCGTGGCAGACGCTCCCAGGGTTCGAGGGGGCGGGGCAGCCACAGGCGAATGGGATCCGCCCAGACCACGCCCACGGCAATAGTATGCGGCAAGTCGTTCGCGGGCGGCTACAGGGGGGCCGGCAGGTCGCGGCGGGCGAAGATCACCGCCCCGGCCAGGTAGGCGGCCAGGCCGACGCCTAGCAGGACCGCGTCGTATCGGGCAAGCAGCAGCCAGCTGTCGGCCTCGCCGCTGACCAGCCGCTGCGGCTCGTAGGCATTGAACAGCGACAGCCAGCCAATCCCGGCAAATCGATCGCTGAGCTTTCCGACCAGTTTGGCCAACAGCGAGATCACGTAGAAGCCGCACATGATCCCGATCGCCCGGGAGCGGTGGCTGCCCGCCGCCGAACAGAGCGACGCCAGGCCGGCAATCGAGACCATCAGCCCAAACACATTGCCCGCTGCCGGGATATACCGATTGGGATCGATCGTGCCCGCCCAGGGGCCGAAGGCGACGGCCGTCCAGACGCCCGCCAAGAGCACGCCGGTGAGAACCGCGGCGCCGGCGATCGTGGCAGCCGCCTGCGTCGCGTAGACCACGCCCCGTCGCACCGGGGCGGCCAGCACCATCTCCATCGTGCCCCGCTCCAGCGGACCAGCGACAGCGTCGCTGCCCCGGGTAATGCCCCAGACGGTCGCCCCCAAGACCACCACCGGATCGACGAAGGCCAACGCGACTCGGCCGGCCGGCGTCGCCACATCCGCCAGCGGCACGCCCGAGAGTTTCTGCCAGTCGTCGGGAATCAGGCCGAGAAGCAACTGAAAGTCGCCCATCGGCACCTGCGACTGCAGCCAGATGAAGATCCAGGGAAAGACCAGCCAGAGGGCGGCCACTGCCAGCAGCAGCAGCCGCTGATCACCCCATGCCTGACGCCAGACCGCCCAGTTGAGCATCGCTCGTTCGCCCGCAGACGGGCTCCTCAGGTTGCCTGTGTGTTCTGGCCGGATCCCGACCGATGAAAGCGGTCATACACCGCCGCCAGTCCGATCGGCTCGATCTCCACCTCGGCCAGCGGGAGGGTTGCCAGCCAGCCCAACAGCGGCGCGAGCGACTCGGCCGCCTCGAGCACGACCCGCTGCTCCTCGCCGTCCGTGCCGCCGCCGGCCGTGGCGAGCCTGACATGCCCGCCGAGTTCGCCCGGCACTCCGGCAAAGGGAGCCGTCAGCCGGGCCCGGATCCGATGGCCCCGCCGCACCGCCGCCATCGTCTGCTCATGCACCAGCCGACCGGCCCGCATGATCGCCACCCGGCCGCAGGTCTCCTCGACCTCCGAGAGCACGTGCGACGAGAAGATCACCGTCCGGCCGGCAGCGTTGGCCTCGCGGACGAGGTCGAGCACCTCGGCCCGGGCCGTCGGGTCGAGGTTGGCAGTCGGCTCATCGAGAATCAGCAACTCGGCCTCGGTAGCCAGGACGCTGGCGAGGGCCAGTTTCTGTCGCATCCCGGTACTCATCCGGGCCACCTGCCGGGAGCGGTCGAGCCCAAGCCGGTCGGCCACCCGGGCCGCCGTATCCCGCCGGCAGGCGGGCCGCAGCCGGGCGAAGAAGTCGAGCACCTCGTTGCCCGTCATCCGTCGAAAGAGCCGGGCCTCGCCCGGCAGATA
>JAQCJP010000019.1 GCA_027592945.1 Planctomycetota bacterium | reverse complement strand
CCTCCAGACGTCGTTCTGATGGTAGTTCACCAAACTCCCCGGAGATAGGGACTCGGGCGGCAGCCGGATTCCACGGGCCAGACGGGCCTGGCTACGTGGCCGGCGGGGCGTCTGCTAATCTCCCTCTCATGCCCAGCCCCGCCCCCGAACCCCTCACCTCCCGCCCGCTTTCGGTCTGGCTGGTCGACCCCTTCGACGACATCCCCGGCGAGGGGATCCCGCCGCTTCGCTACTGGTCGCTGGCCCGCGTGCTCGTGGCCCGCGGCCATGACGTGACCTGGTGGACGGCGACCTGGAGCCACCGCCGTAAGACGATCCGGACCGCCCCGCTGGGCATCCGCGAGGACGAGGGATTTGCCGTGAGGCTGGTGGCGACGCGGCCGTATCAAAAGAACGTGTCGCTGGCCCGGATCAACAGCCACAAGGACTTCGGGCGGACCTTCGAGCGGCTCGCTAGCGAAGGGGTTTCCTCCGGGCAGCTCGGCCGGCCCGACATCATCCTGGCAAGCCTGCCGCCCCTGGAAGGCCCCGAGGCCGCCCTCCGGCTCGCCCGCAGGCTCGACGCCACCTTCATCCTGGATGTGCAGGACCTCTGGCCCGAGACGTTCGAGCGGCTCGTGCCCGGGCCGGCGTTTCTCCGGCAGCTGATCGCTCCGCTGCTTTTGGGCAACATGGCGGCCCGCCGGCAGGCGGTCGTCGCCGGGGCGGATGCGCTCTCGGCTGCTACGCACGCCTACGCAGCGGGGTCGTTTGCCGACGCCCCGGCCGACGCGCCGCGGCATGTGTGCTATGTGGGGGCGTATGTCGATGAGTTTCCCGGGCCACCGCGGGCGGTGAGCGAGGTGGCGGCGGCGGGGGAAGGGGGACGGGCAGGTTACAAACCTGCCCCCACGGGGGCGAGTGAGGCAGCGGGTGTGATCCGTGGGCTCTTCTCGGCGGCTGCCGCGGGGGCGAGCAGCGGGCCGCTGGAATGCGTCTACGCGGGGAGCCTCGAGGCGGGCCAAGACATCGAGATTCTTCCCGCCGCTGCCCGGCAACTCTCGGCCAAGGGCGTGGCGGCGACGATCCACGTGGCCGGCTCAGGCAAGCAGGAGGCGGCCCTGCGGCGGGCGGCGGAGGCTGCAACGGGCTCCTGCCGGATGGTCGTGCACGGGCTGCTCGGGCGGGAAGAGTATGTGCGGCTGCTGGCGCGGTGTGAGGTGGGGCTGTCGTGCGTCAAGCCCGAGAGCATGGTGGCGATGCCCAACAAGGCCTGCGACTACGCGGCGGCAGGGCTCGCGATTGTGAACTCCCTGCCCGGCGAGCTGGCCGCGATGCTCGAGCAGTATGACGCGGGCGTGGGCTACACCGCCGGCGATGCGGGCTCGCTAGCCGGGGCGATCGCCGGGCTGGCGGCGGATCGGGGCCGGCTGATGGCGATGCGACAGGCGGCCCGGCGGATGGCCGAGCGGGAGCTCGACCGGGAGAAGACCTACGCGGCGTTTGCCGATTGGATCGAGACGATCCACGGCGGCGGGTAGAGCGGACTCGCGAGTTGGGCGGCCCAACGGGGCGTATTGCCCAGGTTGCAAACCCGGGCCCACGGTTTGGGGAGGCTCGCGCCAGGGGGCTTCTATGAACGGGTTGGCAGAGCTCTCATGGCGAGGTATGATGTACGCGTGTTTACTCCTTGAGGAGGCGGGCGATGAATGCCAACGCGATCCGCGAGTTTCTCCGACGGCAGCCGTTTGAGCCGTTTGTGATCCGGATGTCGAACGGGGAGACGCACCCAGTGCACCATCCCGAGTGTGCCCTGGTCACACAGCGGAAGATCATCGTCTACTACCCCGATGACGACCGCGAGGTGCACTGCGGGCTTGTGCAGATCAACGTCGTGGAGGCTCTCCAGGCCAGTTGATCGAGGCGGCCGGGGTATGCTGGAGGGCGGCGGATTGACCAACGCTGCGACGGGCCACGATGAATGCAACACCGCTCCTCGCCAGGCTGCTGAAGGCCCTTGTCGAGCAGAAGCTGGAAGTCGTTTTGATCGGGAACGCTGCCGCAGCGATCCATGGAGCGCCGGTCACCACGCTCGACTTCGACTTCATGTTTCGGGAGATTCCCGCCAACATGCGAAAACTCAAGCGGGCGGCTGCCTCGCTGGGGGCGACCATCATGCGACCGTATTATCCCGTCTCGCGGCTCTACCGCCTCGTCCACGATGCCTCCGGGCTGCAGGCCGACTTCATGCCGGTGATTCACGGTGTGCGGTCGTTTGAGGGGCTCCGGGCACGCGCGACAAAACGCGAGATCGAGGGGCAGCAACTGCTCGTCGCGAGCCTCGGCGACATCATCGCAAGCAAGCGGGCGGCCGATCGGCAGCAAGATAGGGCCGTTCTTCCCATTCTTGAAGAGCTCAGCCGCGCGCTTGGCGATCAGCCGGCCAAGAGGCCGGCCCGCAAATCCTCGCCGGCCCGCAGACGCACGCCAAAAGGTAGTTAAACGATGCCCCGGAAATCCAAAGCGAGGAAGAGCCGTAGCGGACGCAGTCGCGACGATTCGGCGGCGGCTGACCGCCAGGCGTGCCTCGACGCCCTGCCCGCTGAATCGAGGCGGCAGCTACGGGAACTGATCGAACGGCGACTGGCACTTCCCCTCGAAGAACGGATGAACTTTCTCCGCCGCCGGCTCCCCGGCGGTGGGAGTTGTTTGTGAGGGGGGGTGGTGGTGGGGGTTGGGCGATCGGAGAAGTGCCCAGGTTGGTTTTTTACCGGTCGCGGATTGGGCGGGTTGGTGGTGAGGGCTTGGTGGTTATCGTGGGTTGGGCGGCCCAATGGCCCGCCGTCCCCCCGGCTCGCGCCGGGGGGCTTCTATGCGCTTGCAGCGGTCCCGTCGTTTACCGAGTGATGCGTAGCAAAGCCGGTTTCCGCGGATCCGCGTTTTGCCGAGTGACGCGTGGTAGAGCCGCTTGCCGTGGAGCTGCCTATGACGCAACGGCCTTTGGCGGCGGGCTACTTGCTCGTGAGGCTTTCGCGGGCGGCTTTGGTGATCGCCACCACCGCCGGGTGGGCGAGACGCTTCTCGATCGAGATCGCGTAGAACCGTTCGCGGAGACGCTCCTCGCGGCCCACGACGACGACGCCGTACATCCGGCAGACCTCGTCCTCGACGGTCGTCGGGGCTGCGAAGAGACCCTCGCCGCGGCCGCCGAATGCCTTGAGCAGGGCGCTGTCGGAAAACTCTCCACGGATCACCGGGCGAATCTCCAGGTCGTCAAACCACTGGTCGAGCAAGCGACGCAGGGCCGCGTTGCCCGCCGGCACAAGCAACGGGGCGGCATCGAGCGAACGGGGAAACCCGCCGCGATACCGGCGTGCCAAGGCGGCGGTGCCGAAGAACGTGACGCCGCAATCGCCGAGCGAATGATTGAAGGCCCGCATTCCCAGGCGGGGGTTGGCCGGATAGTCGCTGATGACGAGGTCGAGCTCGTGCAGGGCCAGCTGCGCCAGCAGCCGATCGGGGTCGCCATCGACGCAGGCTACCTGGACTTCCTCCTCCGGCAGGTTGAGCGCCGGGGCAAGCAGCCGATGCACCATCAACTTGGGAAGTGTGTCGGCCACGCCCACCACAAACCGTACGCTTCCGCCGGTCGAGCGGCCGGCTAGGGCGTCTTCCAGTTCGCGGCCGAGCGTGAAGATCTCGTCGGCATAGCGATAGACGAGCCGGCCGGTCTCGGTGAGGCTCAAGGAGCGGCCTTGCCGCTCAAACAACTTCGCCTTCAGCGATCGCTCGAGTGTCTTGAGCTGGCCGCTGATCGTCGGCTGGGTGAGATGCAGACGCCGGCAGGCCGCCGCGATGCTTCCCTCGCGGGCCACCGTCCAGAAATAGAGCAGGTGGTGGTAGTTGAGCCAGCTCATCGACGCCCTTGGTAATCCATAGGTTTTTTCGATGAATCATATCGGAACATTCTTCTTTGTCGAAGTGGTTTGGCGGGCCTAATCATGACGATGATACCGGTCGGGGGGTTCCGGCCGTCCAACGTCTGGGAACTTTTGCCATGCTGTGGAGCCTGAAAACACCGGGTCTTCGGCCTGATCCCGACCTCGTCAACCACATCGAGCGGCGGCTGCAGTTCGCCCTGTCGCGATTCAGCAGCCGGATCCGGCGGGTGAACGTCTTTCTGGCCGACGAGAACGGGCCGCGGGGCGGCATCGACAAGACCTGCCGGATCGTCGTCCGCCTGCGAGACGGCGGAGACGTGGTGGCCGAGGTGAGCGACAGCGACTGGGAAATCGCAGTCGACCGGGCAACCACCCGCGTTGGCCACACGACCAGCCGTGAGATGGCCCGCCGCCGGGCCGGCCGCCGTCCGCCCCGCAAGCCCGCCAGCGTCGCCGGACCGCCGGGGGCCCGCTCATGGTGACGGCCGTCGCCCCAGCTCCGCACGACGAGTCGCCGGCGGCCAGCCACGGGCCGCTCCACGCCCATGGCAAGGGACCGTGGCAGCGGCTGATGGAGTTGATGCGGCTGGAGTGGGGCGATGTCTTCACGCTCCTGGCCTTCGCCCTTGGCGTCGGCCTGCTGTCGCTGGTCGCGCCGGCGGCGATCGAGGCGCTGGTCAACACCGTGGCCTTTGGCATCCTCCTCTGGCCGGTGTTTGTGCTGGCGATGGTGATGTTCGCCCTGTTGTTTGTCTCGGCCGTGTTGCGGGCGATGCAGACGTATGTGGCGGAGTGCCTCCAGCGGCGGCTCTTCGTCAGGACGGCCCTCGGCTTCGCTGACCGGCTGGCCCGCACCGGCATCGCGTCGTTCGACGGGGCCAACCGGGCTGATATCGTCAACCGCTTCTTCGAGGTCTCCTCGGGGCAGAAGTCGATCGCCACCCTGCTGGTCGAGGGCGTCGGGATCATCATGATGACGCTCGTCGGCCTGATCGTGCTCGCCTTTTATCATCCCTACCTGCTGACCTTCGCCCTGGTGCTCGGCGGGCTGGTCGTCTTTCTTTTGCTCGTGCTCGGAATCGGCGGCGTGCGGACGAGCATCGACGAGAGCTATGCGAAGTTCGACGTGGCCGCCTGGCTCGAGGAGGTGGCCCGCTGCCCCCACACGTTCCGCAGCGGCGAGGGGGCCCTGCTGGCCATCGACCGGGCCGACGTGCTGGCCGACCGCTACGTGGCCGCCCGGAAGCGACACTTCTCGATCATCTGGCGGCAGACAATTTTTGCCCTCATGCTCGAGGCTGTCGGAAGCACCGTCTTGCTCGGCCTGGGGGGCTGGCTGGTGATCAACCGCCAGCTGACGCTCGGGCAGCTTGTCGCCAGCGAACTGATCGTCACGCTCGTCTTGGCGGCCCTCTCCAAGATCGGCAAGTATGTCGAGATCTTCTATGACCTCCAGGCCACGCTCGACAAGCTCGGCGTGCTCGACAGGCTGCCGCCCGAGCCGCGGGAGGGAGAGCAGCTGGTGGCCACCGGGCCGCTGACGGTGGTCGCGGAGTTGCCTGATCGGGATGCGGGCGCTCGACGGCTCGAACTCGGGGCGGGCGAGCGGGTGGCGATCTGCGGGCCGCGGGGCAAGACGCAGCTGCTCGAGACGCTCGGCCTCTTGCGGCTGCCGCAGGAAGGGCTCCTCGAATACGACCGAATCGACGCCCGCGGGCTCGACCGGGCCGCCGCCCGGCAGCAGGTGGCCTTCGTGGGCCGGGCCGAGGTCTTCGCCGGCACCGTTGAAGAGAATCTCCGCCTGGGCCGCGACGGGCTGACGGGCGCGGATTTGCGGCGGTCGCTCGACATGGTCGGCCTTTCCGATCGCGTCGCCAGATTGCCCCAGGGCATGCAGACCCCGCTGACGCCAGACGGCCGCCCGCTCTCCAACAACGAGATCGCCCGGCTGGCAATCGCCCGAGCGATCGCCGGCCGGCCCCGGCTGCTCCTGCTCGATGGGATGCTCGACGGCCTCGACCTCTCGGCCTGTCCGGGGCTGCTCGACAGCCTCTTCGATCCAGACGCCGGCTGGACGCTGGCAGTGGTGACCGCCCGCGACGATATCCGCGACCGCTGTGACAGGGTGGTGGAATGGACGTGAAGCCCGACAGCCGCAAGCGGCGTCTGCCTCCGGAACGCGATGCCAAGGCGCACGCCTCGCTGCGGCACGCGCTGACGCCTCGGCCTGTCCGCTGGCTGGCCCGCCTCGTCTTCGCGGTCTTCCTCTCCATCCCATTCGCTCTGGCCCTCGTGCCCTGGCAGCAAACCGTCCTCTGCCGCGGCACGATCGTCGCCTACTCGCCGGTGGAGCGAATGCAGGTGATCACGGCCCGGGTCTCGGGGCAGGTCAGGAACTGGCACGTCGTCGAGGGAAGCCGGGTCAAGATGAACGATCCGCTCGTCGATATCGAAGATAACGATCCCGAGCTCGCAGCCCGACTCGACGCCCAGCGGGCGTTTCTGACCGGCCGGCTCTCGGCGGCCCGGCAAGAACTCGAAGAACTCTCGGCGGCTGCCCGGGCCCAGGAAGACGCCCGCGATGCGGCCGTGAAGGCGGCGGAGGCCAACCGTGAAGCGGCAGCCCGAGCGATCCAGGTCGCGGAGCAGGCGAAGGCCAATGCCGTCTTCGCCCGCGACTTCGAACTTAGCCGCTACGAGATGTTTGACGATCTCTTCACCAACCCGCGGTACGGGGGGCTGGAAAGCAAGCTCAACCGCGACGAGGCCCGGATGCGGGCCGACCGGGCCCTTACCGACACCGAGAAGGCCGACGCCGAGATCGCCAAGGCCCGGGCCTCCCTGCTCACCCAGGAGGCGATGCTGGTGGAGGCCGACGCCCGCGGCCTCTCCGCGATCGCGGTGGCCCGCAGCAACCTTCGCAAGGCCGAGCAGAATCTCTTCGCCATCGAGCGGGAGATCCAGGAGGTCGACAACCGGATCGAGCGGTTCAAGGCCCGCCAGGTGGTCGCTCCCTGTGACGGGGTCGTCTTTCGGGTGTCGGCAAACGTCACCCAGGGCGGGCTGTTTGTAAAGGAGGGCGACGAGCTGTGCACGATCGTGCCCGACACTGCCGATCGGGTCGCCGAGCTCTTCCTCGACGGGGTCGATGCGCCGATCGTGCTCGCCTACGCCGACCGTCACGAGGAGATGCCCCATGTGCGGCTCCAGTTCGAGGGCTGGCCGGCCGTGCAGTTTTCCGGCTGGCCGGAGCTGGCGATCGGCACTTTCGGCGGCAAGATCCGCCAGGTCGATGCCGCCAGCGGCTTGGCCGGGCAGTGCCGGATCCTGGTCGAGCCCGATCTCGTGATGCCGGGCGACCAGTGGCCCGACGCGGAGTTTCTCCGGCAGGGCAACCAGGTGATCGGCTGGGTGTTTCTCAATCGCGTGCCGCTGGGCTTCGAGATTTGGCGGCGGCTCAACGGCTTCCCACCCGTGCTCGCGCCGGCCCCGAAGTCGCAAGACAACGCGCCCAAGCCGCCCAAGATCAAGGTGGGGTGAGGCCGGCCATGAGGCTCTTCCACCTGCTTGCCACCTGCGCTGTCGGCCTGGCTGCGGTGACGCAGGCGGCCGAGCCGCTGCCGCCGCCGCCGGGGCTGCCCGTTCTGAACATCCCCGAGGCCGGGGCCGGTCCGATTCCGCCGGCGGCTCCCGGCGCACCCGCCCTCACGCCGCCTGCCGAAGCCCGCCTGCCGGGCAACCTCGCGATCGACGACCGCCCCGATCCGCTCACCCTCGGCGAGGTGCTGGAGAGCGTTCGCCGCCACTACCCGCTGCTCCAGGCGATCGAGCGGGAGCGGGGCGTGGCCGCCGGCCGGCTGACCGCGGCGATGGGCGCCTTCGACACCAACATCGACATGAGCGGCAACGCCCTCTCGCCGGGCACCTACGAAAACTACCGCTCCGACTTCGGCCTCTCGCAGCTGCTCCAGAACGGCGGCATCCAGGTCTTCGGCGGCTACCGGACCGGCTTTGGCAACTTCCCCACCTACAACCTCGGCCAGAAGACGGCCAACGCCGGTGAGGTTCGCGGCGGGATCACCATGCCGCTGGCTCGCGACCGCGACATCGACTCCGCCCGGGCCGGCCGCGACAAGGCCCGCCTCGATCGGGCGATCGCCGAGCCGACGATCGTTCGCAGCCGGCTCGATTACATGCTGGCCGCCGCCCGGTCTTACTGGGTCTGGCTCGGGAGCGGCGAGCGGGAACTCGCCGCCGAGCGGCTTGAGCGGCTGGCCGTCCGACGCGATGGCGAGATTGCCGCCAAGGTCGATCGCGGCGTGATGGCCAACATCGAACGGGTCGACAACCAGAAGAACATCGCCCTGCGGCGGGGCCTGCTCGTTCAGGCCGACCGGGCGGTGCAGCAGTCGACAATCGACCTCTCGCTCTTTCTGCGGGACACCTCAGGCAGGCCGCTCTTGGCCGCCCGCCGGCGGATGGAACCGCTGCCCGAGCCGACCCCGCCGACGGCGACGATCTACGAGGAGTCGCTCTCGCGGGCCCTGGCGGCCCGGCCGGAGTTTCAGCGGCTCTCGCTCGAGCGGGAGAAGCTGGTGATCGAGCGGAAACTGGCCGTCAACGACACGCTCCCCGGCATCGACGCTCAGGTGCTCGGCAACCAGGATGCCGGCTTTGGCAAGAGCCCGCTCTCCGGCCCCGACGGCCTCGACCGGCAGGTGCTCCAAGCGGCCCTCGTCTTTCAGATGCCTGCCCAGCGGCGAAACGCCCGCGGCCGAATGCTGGCGGCCGACTCGCAACTGATGCAGATCGACCGGCGGCTCGACTTCACCTACGACCAGGTCCGGGCGGAGGTGCAAGACGCCTACTCGAAGCTCGAGCGGGCGTATGAGTTTCACAAGCAGGCGGTGCAGCAGGAGGAGCTGGCGGCGCTGGTGGCCGAGGCGGAGCGGGAGCAGTTTCGACTCGGCCGCAGCGACATCCTCCGCGTCACGCTCCGCGAGCAGGCGAAGTTTGACGCCGACCTCCTCGAGATCGCAGCTCGGCAGGAATACTGGAAGGCCGACGCCGACCTGCAGGCCGCCGACACCTCGCTCGACACCTACGGCACCGGTCTGGAGATCCCCCGGCTGATGGTGCCGGTCGTGCCCGAGGCGGTGCCGCTGCCGGCCGCGGTCGAGTAGCGTGGCGTGGGGCGGCGTAGGCCAGGATTGCGGCCGCCCGGCGGTGGAAGTTTTGCGGCATGGAGAGCGGGCAGTTGCGGGAAACGCCGTCCCCCCGCTCGCGCCGAGGGCTTCTCTACGGCTGCCGATGCTCCACCTCGGCATCACGCGCCCGTCATACACGCCCCCCTGCTCACACGTTGCTCGTCCACTGCCGCCACTTCCGTTTGATTCGTCGGCCGATGCTGCCGGCGGCGTCTGGCAGGCGGTCGAGGCCGAGCAGCCGCGCCGGCCCCCGCCGCCGCGACACCCGCTCGATCGGGGTCGTGAAGATCTTCTCGAACTGCCCGAGGATCACCGCCGCGTCGGCACACCTCGGCACGCGGTTGCCCCGATACCAGGGTTGGGCCAGCATCGCGGCCAGGAGGTCAGGATCGCGGTCGGCTGCCACGACCCGGTCGACCAGCACGTCGAGCGCCGCCGACCGCGAGAGCCCCGGCCCCGGCGGCGTGTCGTGGTAGGAGAGAAAGCTCCGCGTGTCGAAGTCGTTGCCCACCAGCGGGTCACCCCAGTAGATCGGGATCGTGCTGACGAGCATCGGCTCGGCCACCTTCTCGCTGGTATAGCCCGGATGCGATTCGTTCTCGAAGGCGATCGTGAAGCGGCACTCCTCCAGGAAGGCCTGCTTGTCGGGCACCCGGCCGCCGACGTTGTTGAAGAGCTTGCCACCGGAATCGACCCGCTTGTATTTCGAGAGCCGCCGGAAGAACTCGTTGCGGGTCTTGCAGAGCGGATTCGACACGACAAACCCGCAGAACCGCGGCCGGCTCGCGAGAAAGGCCTCGATGTCGGGCGGACCGCTCGCCGCGGTCACCGACGGCTTCACCAGCCGCGGCGGGTCGATGTAGAAGGGCCAGTGGGGCAGGCGGAAGTGTCGCGGGTGGTCGGTGTATTCAAACGTGAAGGCCCAGTCGGTGGAGTACCAGTCGGGGGCGACGTTCTCGCCGGTATAGAAGATCCGCACGCAGTCGTAGCGACGATGGTCGTGCCGGCGGCGGCCGATGCAGGAGTGGATCAGGAAGTCGGGCTCGTCGCAGAGTTCGACCCGCCAGCGGGTCTCGAGGAGCCGCGTCAGGAAGTTGTCCCGCGGGTCGAAACTGTCCCAGAAGCCGGCGAAGCCGAGGCGGATCGACGGCCGCGGTTCATCGACGGTGGCAGAATCAGGGTCTGAAGCCATCACGCCGGTACGGTACAGTATTCGGAGATCCGCCGAGGCCGGCTGTCGGCTGCCGGTCCCGCAAACCCTTCCCTCGCGCTGCCGCTGATGGACTCCCCTCCCCCCCGCTCACCCTTCGAGCCTCGCCACGTCGCCGGCGACCTGATGGCTGGCGTGGTTACGTTTCTCGTGGCCCTGCCCCTCTGCCTGGGGATCGCGCTGGCCTCCGGGGCCGATCCGATCGCGGGCCTGATTGCGGGGATCGTGGCGGGCGTGGTGGTCGGCTGGCTGAGCGGGGCCCAGGTGATGATCACCGGCCCGGCCGCCGGGCTGACAGCCGTGGTGGCCGCCGAAATCGAGGCCCTCGGCACCTTCGAGGCCCTCCTCTTGGCGGTGATGGTGTCGGGCCTGATCCAGATCGCCCTCGGCCTGGCCCAGGGGGGGTTCATCAAGTCGTTCGTGCCGACGAGCGTCGTTCGCGGCCTGCTCTCGGCGATCGGCGTGATCCTGATCCTCAAGCAGATCCCCCACCTCTTCGGCCACGACAAGGACTACGAAGGGGAGATGTCGTTCTTTCAGCCCGACCAGGAGACGACCTTCTCCGAGCTCTTCGAGATCCTCAACGACATCCACCCCGGGGCGATGGTGGTCGGCCTGGCATCCTTGGGCCTGATCTGGCTCTGGAGCCACTGGCGGCCGACCAAGGCCAGCGGCATCCCCGCTCCGCTGGCGGTCGTCGTGTTCGGGTTTCTGGCTGACTGGCTCTTTGCCCAGATCGGCGGCATCTGGGCGATCGAGGAGATTCATCGCGTGCAGGTGCCGGTCGCCGAAACGCTCGCCGGCGTGACCGGCTTCATGAAGGCCCCCGACTTCGGCCAGATTGGCAACCCGGCCATCTACACCGCCGGGCTGACGATCGCCCTGGTCGGCTCGCTCCAAGCCCTCCTGACGACCGAGGCAGTCGACCGGCTCGACACCCAGCGGCGAACGACTCCAGCCAACCGCGAGCTCGTGGCCCAGGGCTTCGGCAACATCGTCTGCGGCCTGCTCGGCGGCATCCCGGTCACCGGCGAGATCGTTCGCTCGACGGTCAACATCGACGCCGGGGCCCGCTCCAAGCGGGCGGCGATCGTCCACGGCCTCCTGCTGGCCGCGGCGATCCTCTTCTTCCCGCGGATCATCAACATGATCCCGCTCTCCTGCCTGGCGGCGATTCTCTTCGCCACCGGCCTGCGGCTGGCCAGCCCCCAGGTGATCAGCGAGATGTGGGGAGCGGGCCGCTACCAGTTCATCCCGTATTTGTTCACGCTCCTGGCGATCGTGTTCACCGATCCGCTGATCGGGATCATCATCGGGCTGGTGGTCAGCGTCGGCTTCATCCTCTGGAGCAACCTCAAGCGGCCGATGAAGCTCTTCGAGGAGCATCACCTCTCTGGCGACGTGACCCGGATCGAGCTGGCCAATCAGGTCAGTTTTTTGAACCGAGCAGCCCTCCGCAAGACGCTCGACGCGATTCCCTCCGGCCACCATGTGCTGATCGACGCCCGCGACACCGTCTACATCGACCCCGACATCCTGGCGACAGTGCGGGAGTATCGCGACAAGATCGGCCCGGCCCGCGGGGTCACGATCAGCACCCGCGGCTTCCGCGAGAAGTATGCGATTGAAGATCGGATCCAATACGTCGACTTCTCCTCGCGGGAACTCCAGGAAAACCTCACGCCCGCCCGGGCCCTCCAGTACCTCCGCGATGGCAACGAACGCTTCCGCACCGGCCGCCAGCTGAAGCGGGATCTCGGCCGGCAGGTGGCGGCGACCGCCGGCGGCCAGCACCCGGTGGCGGTGATCCTCCACTGCATCGATTCCCGCTCGCCGGCGGAGCTGCTCTTCGATGTTGGCGTCGGGGAGATTTTCAGCGCGCGAGTCGCCGGCAACATCGCCACCGACGAGATGCTCGGCAGCATGGAATACGCCTGCGGCGTGGCGGGGGCGAAGCTCGTTGTCGTGCTCGGCCACACCCGCTGCGGGGCGGTGGGGGCGGCGGTCCAGGCGACCTGCCATCCCGAGACGGCCGTCGCCGCCGAGTGCACCCACATCCCGCCGATCGTCGAGAGCATCGCCCGCGTCGTTGATGTCGAGGCCTGCCTGCGGGCGGAGGCGGAATCACCGGAGGCGAAGCTGGAAGCGGCCGACGAGGTCGCCCGCCGCAATGTGATCCAGGCCGTCCGCGACATCCGCGAGCAGAGCCAGCTGCTTGACCGGCTCGTCCGCGAGGGGAAGGTGGGCGTCGTGGGGATGCTCTACGACGTGACAAGCGGCGCGGCCTGGCTCGTCGACGGCACAGCCGACGGGCTGTCCGATGCCGCACTGGCCGCCAAGCCACGGGTTCCGGCCCAGTCGTAGGGCGGCGGGCAGGCCGGTTACAAACCTGCCTCCACGGGGGTGGGCTGGAAGCCGGGCAGGCTACTTCCGCACGGGGACCAGGGGCGGGATCGCGATTTCGCCGGCGTTGGGGCCGTCGCCAGAGTAGCCGCCGGCTGGCGGGGCGGCCTGTTGAGGAACAGGCTGCGGAGCCGGCTGAACGGGCTGCGGGATCGGCTGCGGCTGGATCGTCGCCTGCGGCACGGCGGCCGGCGGCGGGACGGCCGTCACCGGCTGACCCGCACCCTGGGCCGCCTGGGCGGTGCGGGCGTTGAGATCGTCGATCAACGCCTTGACCTCAGGGTGGAAGGCGAGGCCGCGATCCTGGAAGACGTCGGCCGGCGTTAGTCCGGCCCGGCCGTAGAGCATCGCGTTGGCATTGGGATCGACGGAGAGGCTCGCCCCATTGACCGAAACCCCGAGGAAGAGCCCGCGGGCCCGGGCGTAGGAATAGATCTCGGCCCCCATCCGGGCATCGGTGCTCGCGTCGGCCGCCCGACCGATCGGGCCGACGGCGACGCTGGCATCAGCGCCGAGCTTGACCTTGTCGCCCCGGAGGATGCCCTCGAGGCTCCGCGGGGTCGCGAAGACGAGCACGATGTCGGAGGCCTGCACGCCCGCCTGGAAGCCGAGGCTGCCGCCCCCCATCGTGCACATCACCGGCGGGCTCCAGGTGCGGTCGGGCCGGCGGACCATCAGCAGGCCGTTGCCGTAGTTGACCCCGAGGATGAAGCCCCCCTTGATCATGTTTGGAAAGATCGCGATGCCCTCGGCGGAGTTGAAGACGTTCGCCGGAATCGACTCGATCTTTAGGCCGGAGAACTCGTCGAGCGTCATCTTCGACATCTGCACCGTCTGCAGCTCCTTCGTGGCCGCCGGATACTGGATCTGGGCGGCGGCGGGCGACGCCAGCAGGGCGGCGGTGACGACGGCGGGCAGCAGCGGGCGCATGGGCGAATCCTTTCGCGGATGCGGGGAGGAAAACAGCCGCCGACCCGCAGGACGCGGCGACGGCAGGTGGCGATACCCGGGAGCCTAGCCAATCGGGGCAAGCCGGGTCGAGGCCGGTTTTGGCCGGCTGTTTGAGCTGCCCGCGGCTCAGCCGCCAAGCTGCTCGTGGGCCTCGAGGAGGAGGGCTTCGGTCTCCTCCCAGCCGATGCAGGCGTCGGTGATTGAGACGCCGTAGGCGAGCTTTTCGCGGTCGGGTGAAACCTTTTGGGCTCCGGCGTGGAGGTTGCTCTCGAGCATCAGGCCCACGATCGAGGTGTCGCCGGCCCGCCGCTGCTCGAGCACGTCTCGCCAGACGGCCGCCTGGCGGGTGTGGTCCTTGCCGGAGTTGGCATGGCTGCAGTCGACGATGATCCGTGGCGGGAGGCCTGCCTTCTCGAGCTTCTCACGGGCCTCGTGCATCACGTCGGGCGAATAGTTGCTGCCCGAGCGGCCGCCGCGGAGCATCAGCACGCCCCAGGGGTTGCCGCCGGTCGAGACGACGCAGGTGCCCCCCTCGTTGTCGATGCCGAGGAACGAGTGGGGCGTCTTGGCGGCCTGCATCGCGTCGATCGCCACCTGGAGCGAGCCGTCGGTGGCGTTCTTGAAGCCGACCGGCATCGAGAGGCCGCTGGCCATCTGGCGGTGGGTCGGGCTCTCGGTGGTGCGGGCCCCGATCGCCCCGAGCACGATCGTGTCGGCGATGTATTGGGGGGTGATCGGCTCGAGAAACTCCGTCGCCGTCGGCAGGCCCAGCCCCGCGATCTCGATCAGTAGACCGCGGGCCAGCCGCAGGCCGGTCGAGACGTCGAAGGTGCCGTCGAGATGGGGATCGTTGATCAGGCCCTTCCAACCGACGGTCGTCCGCGGCTTCTCGAAGTAGACCCGCATGATCACCAGCAGCCGATCGGCCACGCGGTCGGCGACGGCCTTGAGGCGGGCGGCATACTCGCGGGCCGCCGCTGGATCGTGGATCGAGCAGGGGCCAACGATCGCCATCACGCGGGGGTCGTTGCCGGCGAGCACCTGTTCGACCGCTTCGCGGCCCGCCAGGACGGTGGCCGCGGCCTCGGGACCCAGCGGCAGGAGATTGCCGAGCCGGGCCGGCGGCACCAGCGGCTCGAGGCTGCGAATCCTGATATTCGAGGTGCCGGCAGGGGCGGCAGGGCGGGAAGCAGACGCGGAGCTCATGGCTCAACTCTACCCGATGAAATCACCCCGGTCAGGCGGCCGTGGCAGGGTCGGTGATTGACCGTTTGCGCGGCTGCTGGTTCAATCCGGTTCCGGAGCCATCGCCGGCTGCCGCGGCATCTGACGCGGCGGGCGGGCCGGCGAGGCAGGAGGATCGAGGCCCCGGCGAAAGGGAAGGAGTTTCCCAGGCGTGACGAAGCATCTGTTTGTGACCGGCGGCGTGGTCAGCTCGCTGGGCAAAGGACTCACCAGCGCCTCGATCGGGATGCTGCTCGAGGCCCGCGGCCTGCGGGTCAAGATGCAGAAGCTCGACCCCTACATCAACGTCGACCCGGGCACGATGAGCCCGTATCAGCACGGCGAGGTCTACGTGCTCGACGACGGCAGCGAGACCGACCTCGATCTCGGCCACTACGAACGCTTCACCGCCACCCATCTGACCCGCCGCAGCAACTACACCACCGGCCAGATCTACCTCTCGGTGATCAACAAGGAGCGGCGGGGGGAGTTTCTCGGGAAGACGGTGCAGGTGATCCCCCACATCACCAACGAGATCAAGGAGGTGGTCCGGCAGCTGGCCGACGACGAGACGGACATCGTGATCACCGAGATCGGCGGCACCGTCGGCGACATCGAGAGCCTCCCCTTCCTCGAGGCGATCCGGCAGATTCCGCTGGAGGTGGGCCGCGAGAACTGCATGTTCATCCACCTCACGCTCGTCCCCTACCTGAAGGCGGCCGGTGAGCTCAAGACCAAGCCGACCCAGCACTCGGTCGGCATCCTCCGCCAGATCGGCATCCAGCCCGACGTGCTCGTCTGCCGGACGGAGCGGGGGCTCGATGTCTCGGATCGTGAGAAGATCGCGCTGTTTTGCAACGTTCCGCTCGACTCGGTCATCGAGGAGCGGGACAAGGACTTCTCGATCTACGAGGTGCCCCTCTCGCTGCAGGGCAACCGCATCGACGAGATCATCCTCCGCCGCTTCGGCCTCAAGGCCCAGGCGGCCGACCTCGAGCAATGGCACGAGATCCTCCACCGGTTGCGAAACCCGGAGCACGAGGTCTCGATCGCCCTCGTCGGGAAGTACGCCGAGCATCGCGACGCCTACAAGAGCATCTACGAGGCGCTCGACCACGGCGGGATCGCCCACAAGACGACGGTCCGCGTGCAGGCGATTGCAAGCGAAGAGATCGAGCGGGAGGGAGCCGAGCGACTGCTGGCCGGCTTCGACGGACTGATCGTGCCGGGCGGCTTCGGGGAGCGGGGCATCGAGGGGAAGGTCGACGCGATCCGCTTCGCCCGCGAGCGGCGGCTGCCGTTTCTGGGCATCTGCCTGGGGATGCAGTGTGCCGTGATCGACTTTGCCCGCCACGCCGCCGCCCTGGCCGACGCCCACTCGACCGAGTTTGCCCGGGACACCCCGCACCCGGTGATCTGCCTGATGGAGGAGCAGCAGGGCGTCGAGCAGAAGGGGGGCACGATGCGGCTGGGAGCCCAGCCCTGCCTGCTTGCCGAGGGAACGCACGCCGCAGCCGCCTACGGCCGGGAGGAAATCTCCGAGCGGCACCGGCACCGCTACGAGTTCAACCCGCGGTATCGGGAGCGGCTCGAGGAGGCGGGCCTCGTGATCGCGGGCACCAGCCCCGACGGCACGCTCGTCGAGATCGTCGAGGTGGCCGACCATCCCTGGTTTGTGGCGGTGCAGTTTCACCCTGAGTTCAAGAGCAAGCCGACGGCGGCCCATCCGCTCTTCGCGGGCCTGGTGGCCGCGGCCGTCGAGCGGCACGCCGGCAGCGCCTGGGTGGCCGAGGCCTGAGCCCGCAACGGGGGGTGGCTCGGCCGATGTGTGCCGTATACTCGCGGTTTTCTCGCGAGGACCAGCACCGACATGAGCGACGAGACCCCCGCCCCCGAGTTGAGCCCGGCCGCGGACGCCTCAGCATCCCCGCAGGCTCCACCTGCCACGTTTGAGTTTCTGATCCACACGCTCTTCACGCAGGCCCTGATGGCCCTCGGCCGGATCCCCAATCCGATCACGAAAGAGACCCACGCCAACATGGCCACCGCCCGGCACTTCGTCGACATGCTGGGAATGCTCGAGCAGAAGACCGCCGGCAACCTTTCCGCCGACGAGGCGAAGATGCTCGAGGAGATTCAGCACCAGCTGAGGATGATGATCGTCGGCGGTGGAAACTGATGGCTGCTGAAGTTCTCGACGGCAGAGCACTCGCCCGGCGGATCGAAGACGAGCTGCGGGCCGAGGTCGATACGTTTGTGGGGATGTTTCGCCGTCGGCCTAAGCTGGTGGTGGTGCTCGTCGGCGATCTGGCGGCCAGCGCGTCATACGTGAAGAGCAAGGCGGCCGCGGCGGCCCGGGTCGGCATCGATTCGGAGGTGGTCGGCGTGCCGGGCACGACCACGACGGAGGAGTTGATCAGCCTCGTCCGCGATATCGCTGTCGGCCGACAGGGGCCCGCCGACGGGATCCTCGTGCAGCTGCCGCTGCCGGTCCACGTCGACACCGTGGCCGTGCTCGATGCGGTGCCGCCCGATCAGGATGTCGACGGCTTCCATCCGCATAACGCCGGCCTCCTCTCGCAGGGCCGGCCGCAGTTTGTGCCATGTACCGCCGCGGGGGTACAGCGGCTCCTGATCGATGCAGGTGTCGAGACGGCCGGCAAGCACGCGGTGATCGTGGGCCGCAGCGACATCGTCGGCAAGCCACTGGCTCTCCTCCTGGCCGCCAAGCCGCCGCGGACGGCCGCCCCGGGTCAGGGGGGCGGCTGCGACGCGACCGTCACGATCTGCCACAGCCGCTCGGCTGACTTGGCGGCGATCACCCGGCAGGCCGACATCCTCGTGGCGGCGGTGGGCCGGCCAAAGCTGATCACGGCTGGGATGGTGAAGCCAGGTGCAACGGTGATCGATGTCGGCATCAACCGGGTCGACGGGAAGCTCGTCGGCGACGTCGATTTCGGGCCGGTCTGCGAGGTGGCGGGAAAGATCACGCCGGTGCCTGGTGGCGTCGGTCCGCTGACCGTCGCGATGCTCTTGGCCAACACGCTCCTGGCGGCCGAACTCCGCGCCCAGCGCGGGTGACGGAGTCACGGGGCTTCTATCGAAAATGTGGGTTCCGGAGGGGGTGGCCATCCCCGAACCTGAGTTGCCGCGGTTTTTGATTCGGGACCCGGATTGGGCGTGGTGGTCGTGAGCGGTTGGCCGGCATCGGGGGTTGGATGGCCCAACGGCCCGCTGTCCCCCCGGGTCGCGCCGCGGGCTTCTACGCGTGGCGGTTGGCCAAGCTTCCGGGAGGGGAGTCTGGGTCGTAGAACGGGCCTTCGATCTGGATCGTGGCATGGGCCACAGCGAAGCGTTCCCGGACGACGGCCTGGGCGGCGGCGAGGATCTCGTCGCGATCGCTGCCGTCGGTCACGACCAGATGGACCGTGAGGGAAACCTCCGAGGTGCTCGGGCCCCAGACATGGAGGTCGTGGACCTCGCGAACATCGGGCACTTCGGCCAGGGCCGTCACGACCGCGTCGGCTTCGATCCCCCGGGGCACCGCGTCGAGCGAGAGCTCAATGCTTTCCTGGAACAGCCCCCAGGTGCCCAGCACGATCACCCCCGCGACCACGATGCTCACCACCGGGTCGATCCAGGTCAGTCCGGTCGCCATGATCGCGAGTCCGGCCACGACAACGCCCGCAGAGACGGCAGCGTCGGCTGCCATGTGAAGGAAGGCACCGCGGATGTTGGCATCGGCGTGGCCCCGCACGAAGAGGAGGGCCGTCAGCGTGTTGATCAACACGCCCACGCCGGCCACGGCGACCATCGTCAGCCCCTCGACCGGGGCCGGCGTCTGCAGGCGGTGCCAGGCCTCCCAGATGATCGCCCCGCAGGCGATCAGCAGGAGCGCAGCGTTGGCCAGCGCTGCAAAGATCGTCGCCCGGCCGAGCCCCCACGTGAACCGCCGCGACGGCGGGCGGCGGGAGAGCCAGTCGGCGCCCCAGGCAAGCAGCAGCCCGAAGACGTCGCCGGCGTTGTGGCCGGCATCGGCCACCAAGGCAAGCGACCCGGCGATGAAGCCGGCGGCGAGCTCCACCACCACGAAGACGACGTTGAGCCCGATGCCGATCGCCATCGCTCGATTGAGATTGGCGGCCGCCATGCCGCGGGGGCCGTGTGAATGATCGTGGGCCATGGGGAATCGGGCGAGGCGGGAGGCGTGACAACGAAAGCTTCACATCATACCGGCCCCCATCGTCTCCTCTACACTGGCATCGCGAAATGATGTGCTTCGGGACACACCTCGGGAGAACCAACGCATGGGCATCGAACCGCTGCGAGTGGCCGTGATCGGCCGGACGGGCCGGGGTGACTACGGCCACGCCATCGACGAACTCTTCATCGACCTACCCGGCGGGGAGGTGATCGCCGCTGCCGACGACGATCCGGCCGGGCTCGGCAAGGCGGCCGCGCGGCACGGCCTCGGCTCCGATGCCGCCTTTGCTGACTGGCAGGCGATGCTCACGGCCGTGAAGCCGGATCTCGTGGCGATCTGCATGGGGCAGATCGACTGCCATGCCGAGATGGCGATCGCTGCGGCGGAGGCGGGAGCCCGGGGCATTCTGATGGAGAAGCCCTTCGTGCGGACGCCTGCCGAGGCCGATGCGGTGGTCGCGGCCTGCGAGAAGGCTGGCACGAAACTCTCGCTGGCGCTCGTCAATCGGTATTCGCCCACCTTCGCCGCCCTCCGCGATCTCATTGAGGAGGGCCGGATCGGAGATGTGCTCGAGCTGCGGGCCCGCGGCAAGGAAGACCGGCGGGGCGGCGGTGAGGATCTCTGGGTGCTCGGCAGCCACGTGCTCGACTTGATGGTGAATCTCGGCGGGGCGCCGAAGTGGTGCCAGGCGACCGTCACGCTCGATGGCCGGCCGATCACAAAGGCCGACGCCGTTGAGGGGCCGGAAGGGATCGGGCTGATCGCCGGTGACGCGATCGCCGCGATGTTTGGGCTGGCGGACGGGCCGGTGGGCTATTTTGCAAGCGTCCGGGAGGCTGGGCTCAAGCAGCCGGCCTTCGGGATCACCGTCGTCGGCAGCAAAGGGGCGATTCACATCCGGCCCGACCATCTGCCGCAGGCGTATCTCCGCGACGCACCGCTCTGGCGAACCGACCGGGATTTCCCGTGGCGGCCGCTGGGCCCGATGGGACTTGAGGACGCCCCGGCGCCAGCCCTCACCGGCGAGGCCCGCACGGCGGTTCGGGCGGGTTGGGGCCGGAGGGCGGCGGTCGACCTGATCGATGCGATCGCAAACGACCGGGAGCCGGAGACGGGCATGTATGCCGGCCGGACGGTGGTCGAGATGAACGCGGCGGTCTATGCGTCAGCCGTCACGGGCGAGCGGGTGATGTGGCCGCTCGAGGAGCGGGGCAATCCGCTGGCGTAAGGCCGGGAGCCGGTCCCTGGCGAGTCGGCTCCTGACCGCCGCAAAGAAAAAGCCATGCCCGGGGAAAGGTCCCGCGGCAGCATCCGTGCTGTGGGGCCCCGTTCCGTGGTTGTCGAGCTTCCCGGGTCTGTCGATCCGGGGAAAGAACTGTGTCCTCTCACCCGGGCATGGCGAAGCGTGATGCAGTGATCCGGCTCGCGGCCGGCTCCCTCAGGCAGTGAGTTCGTCGATCCGCTGCCGGAAGCCCGGCATCTCGGCGGTCACGTAGGCGTTCCAGGCGGCAGGCTGCCAGAGTTCCACGCAGACGGCGGCCCCAACCACCATCACGTCGCCGCCAGGCTCGACGCCGAGGAAGTCCCGGAACCCCTCGGGCAGGACGAGCCGGCCGCGGCCGGCCAGCGAAACGGTTTTTTGGCGTGTGGAGAGGAGCCGGCCGAGATCCTGAAGCTGGCCGACTCGCTGGGCGAGCAGCCCGGCCTGGAGCTTGCTGCGGAGCACGTCGACCGCCGCATCGAGCCGGGGCTTCCAGGTGGCCGCCGACCAGAGCGAGAGGCAGCCGGCCTGCTCCTTGGCGATCACCAGCCGGGGGCCGGCCGCCACGAGCGGGTCGAGCAGCTCCGGCGGAATGGCGAGCCGGTATCGCGGGTCGAGCGACCGCAGGAACTCGCCCAGCAGCAGTTCGGTGGCAGCCGCCATAGGGGTTGGGGTGGCCCATGTTGTCGCGACCCGCCTCCGCGGGAAAACGGCTCAGCGAAATCCGTCGCTGAGATGTTTTGGGCTAGAAACCCACGGTTATTGCCGCTTTAACGACATTCCGGGCTTCAAACCCACGAGGCGTAGTTTAGCGGCCGCAGCGGCGGCTGCAAGTACCCGGAAGATGGGGGCTGGGACTTCGGGGGGGGCCGGGATGGCCCACCGGCCTGCCCGATTGGAGTTCCGGGGTCGGTTGGTGGTGACCGCGGATTGGCCGGGTTGATGGTGGGCGCCGGGCGGGAATCGGGAGTGGAACGGCCCACCCGCCCGCCGTCCCGCCCGGCCCGCGCCGGGGGGGTATTGCGTTAGGGCATGTAGGGGCCGGTCGTTTCGCTTTCGGCCATTTCGCGGCGGTAGGCCTTCTGGGCGGCGGCTTCCTTGGAGAGTTTGAACTCGGGGCCGGCCGGGAAGTATTGGATGTCATCCTGCAGGTAGTAGGCGCTCGGCAGCGTCTGCCCGCCGACGTCGACCTGGCAGCCAGTCGTGGCCAGACAGCAGATGCCCAGGGCGGCGAGGGCAAGCCGGAGGCCTGAGTGTGCGGTGATGGCGAAACGAGACGTTGTGCGGGTGGTCATGATCGGTTTCATCCGTGCGGTACGGGAGCTCGCCGACAGTTGGCAGCTGACCGGGCAGCCGCAGGCAGCCGCTTCTCCGGTCTCCTCTCCTATCGGCCCGATCAATCGGCAAACTTGCGACGATCCGCACAACCGGCATGCCAGTCACGGAGCGGTCTGCCGAGATTCGCTGCGCTGCCCAGCTTGCCAGCCGCGGCTGGTGGCGTAGCCGGCGGGCAAACCGTGTACAACCAAATCATCATGAGGATGCTTGCCGGGAACGCCGCTGCGATCGCTCTTTGGGCTGTGGTCGCGACTGGGGGCCGCGGACAGCAGGTTGTCCTCCCGCCCAACATGGGCGTGCCCGACGCGGCGCCCACCGTTCCGGGGCCGGGCTACGACCTCGCCTTGTCGGCGCTGGCGGCAGGCGACTACGCCGCGGGCCTCGAGATCGCCGAGCGGGAGTATCGCGGCAGTGCCAAGATCGGCCCCGACCGCTGGATCGACTCGATCGCCTCGGCCGCCGTGCTGGGTGAATGCCTGTACGAAACCGGGCAGTGGCGGGAGGCGCTGGGACGCTATGAGGAAGCCCTCGCCCTCTCGGCGGCCCATCCCAACTGGCTGCTGTCGGTGCGGTTTCCCCCGCAGCCGCTGGCCGCCCTGCGAGGCCGCACGGTCGCGACCTGGGGCCGCAGCAAGCGGAACACGACCCCGGCGATGATCCCCGACACGATGACGATTCGGCAGCAGGGAGCCGATCCGCAGCAGGTCCTGCAGCAGGGCGGCAAGCTGACCGCTCCCTACGAGCGGCCGATCCGCCCCCAGGAGGTGATGCGGTCGCTCGTGATCGCGACCTACCGCACTGGGTCACTGCTGGGCGAACTGGCCAGCGAAAACAATCCGCTCGACCGAGCGTTTCGCAACCTCTCGAGGCGGCCGGCTCCGCAGGCCCACTACTCCCAGTCGTGGATTGACATCGCCCTGGGCACCGCCGCCTGGGCCCGCGGCAGGCCCCGCGAAGCGGAGCCGCTCCTGATCCGCGGCCTGATGGTCGGCAACCAGTTCGATCATCCACTCACGACGTGGGGGCTGATCGTCTTGGGGCGGATCGCGATCGATGCCGGGAACCCGGCCAAGGCGGTCGAGCTCTTCGAGGAGGCTTCCTACGTGGCCGCGGCCTATGCCGATGCCCGAGGCCTCGAGGAGGCGTTTCGATGGATTGCGGTTGCCCACCGCCTTCAGGGCGGGCCGGGCGTCGCCCCCTCGATAGCCCGGGCTGTCGAGGCGACTCGCCGTGGGCCGGCGGCGTTGCGGGCCCGGCTGCTGGCGATGCAGGCCGTCGCCGCAGCCTCGGCAGGGGATGCCCGCGGAGCCCGGGAGACGCTCGCCGCGATCGACGGGAGGCTCCTGGGAGGTGACGCCGGCCAGGGCACGCTCGGGGCCATGGCCCGGTATGCCGAGGCGTTGACGGCCTACGTCGCGGGTGACGTGGCCGCCGGTGATGAGTCACTCGGCCAGGCCTTGGTGCTCGCCCGACGGCGATCGCCCTCGCTGTTTCGAACGGGCCTGCTCGTGGAACTCGTGCGGGCCGGCTCATCGACGCCTGGCGCACGGCAGGCCGAAGACTGGCTCTCCGCCTGGCTCGCCGATCCGACTCCCCAGCAGTTCGCCGCCGATCCGCTCGAGATGCTGGCGGTCATTACCGCGACCCGGCAGCCGGCCTTCGACACCTGGGTGGCCGTGGCCGCCCAGCGGCGGCGGCACGAGGTGCTCATGGATGCCGCCGAGGCCACCATGCGGCAGCGGTGGATCGCCGCCCGGTCCCTGGGAGGCCGGCGGGAGGCGATCGAGCGGTTTCTGCTGAACAGCCCGCAACTGCTCGGCGACGCCGCGGCGGCACGACAGCGAAATCTGATCAACGGCCGGCCCGGGCTGAGCGACCTGCTCGTCAAGCTTCGGCAACTCCAGGGCGACCTTGCCGCCACCGTTGCTGCGGCTCCCGACGGCGAGCTCCCTGGCGGGGATCCCGCCTGGCGAGACTACGCGGCCGCCTCAGCTCGGCTGCGGCAGACGACGGCGCTCTTCGCCGCCGGCGGCCAGGCCGATGCGCCGCTCTTTCCGCCGCTGACAAAGACCGAGGAAATCTGCCGCCGGCTGGAACCGGGCCAGGCCCTGCTCTCTTTCCACTGGACCGAGTCGGGACTGTTTGCTGCGCTTGAGTCGCGGGACCGGCAGAAGACCTGGCAGGTCAAGCAGGCCGCCGGGCTGCCCCGCGAACTGACAGCCCTGGCCCAGGAACTCTCGCTCCGGGAGCGGGCGACGGTCGTCGGCACCGATCGCCTCGTCGCCGGTGACTGGCAGGGATCGGCCGTCCGCCTGGAGCGGATGCTGTTTGAGAACTCGGACGGCGTCCGGCTCTCGGACGGCATCGACGAGCTGATCGTCGTGCCCGACGGCTGGCTCTGGTATCTGCCCTTTGAGATCCTGCCGATCGCGAGCAACCAGGCAGGGGACCGCACGCCCCTCCGCGATGTCTGCCGGCTGCGGTACGCGCCGACGCGGAGCCTGGCCGTCCGCTCCTTCGAGCCTCGGGCCGGCGGCGACACCGGCCTCTTGCTCGGGCAGTTTTTCAGAGGGCAGAAGCGAGAGGCCGCCACAGCAGCCGCCCGGGAAGTGGCCGCCGGCCTCGAACGGAGCACGACGCTCGAAGTGCCGGCCAGCGGGCCCGCGGCACGACTGGTCGGATCGCTCTTCGACACGCTCGTCATCCTCGATGAACTGCCGGCCGCAGCTGCCGACGGATCACGGCCACTGCTGGTGGCCGGCGGCGGCCGCGGCGGGATGGCCTTCGCTGATTGGCTCGCGCCGCCGCCGAAACGACCCTGGCAGATGATCGTGCCGGGATTGCAGACGGCCATGGCCGGCGGTCTCGCCACGCCTCCGCAGCGGCCGGGCGAGGAGGTTTTTTTGGCGACCACCGACCTGCTTGCCGCAGGGGCGACGACTGCGATCGTCAGCCGCTGGCGGTCGCTCGGGAAAACTTCTGAGGGCCTGCTGCGGGAATACCTCCGGGAGACGGCCGGCCCCGGCGGCCTCCGGCCGGCAGAGGCCTGGCAGCGGGCTGTCGATCTCGTCACGGCCGAGCGGCCGGATGTCCTGCGGGAGCCGAGGCTCAAGCCGGCGGGCGATGCCGTTCTCGCCGACAGCCGGCATCCGCTTCTCTGGGCCGGCCTCCTGCTGGTCGACTGCGGGGGCGGAGTCTACGAGGCGGCAGGGCCGCCGAGGCCCCGGCCGCCGCCTCCCTTGGCGCCTGCCGTGCCGCCGCGGCCTCTCCGGCCGGCTGCCGGCGGCCAGCAACCGGAAGCATGCCCGCCCGCCCCGATGCCGCCGGCGATTCTGCCACCGCCTCCACCACGAGACGTGGAGCCCGTCGGCGACCAGGACGATGCCGCAGGAGGCGATGCCGGCGGCGATCCGGCGGCAGCGGGGCCATGAGCGAGTCGTCTGAGACAGCCCTGCTCTTGCTGTCGGGCATTGTGGCCGGCGGCGTCAATGCCGTGGCCGGCGGGGGCACGATCCTCACCTTTGCGGTGCTCTCGGCCATCCTGCCGCCCGGTCCGGGCAGGCTCGTGGCGGCCAATGTGACCAGCAAGATCGGCCTCTGGCCCGGGGCGGCTGCCGCGGCCTGGGCCTACCGCGGAGCCCGCGGCGAGCAGCCCCGCTGGGCGCGGTGGCTGGTGGTGCCGAGCGTCGCCGGCGGGGTGCTGGGGGTGATCCTGCTGCAGTGGCTCCCCAAGGAGTCGTTCGACGCGGTGGTGCCCTGGCTGATTCTGCTGGCGGCGGTGCTGTTTGCGGTGCAGCCGCAGGTGGCCCGGCTTACCGCGGCCCGCAGCCCGCAGGCCGACCGGGCTGCTTCAGCGGGACGCGTCGCCGCGACGATCCTCCTGCAGCTGCTGGTTGGTATCTATGGCGGCTACTTTGGCGCCGGGATCGGGATCCTGATGCTCGCGAGTCTGGGCGTGCTCGGCCTTGGGGATGTGCACGCCCTCAACGCCGTCAAGACGCTCCTGGCGGCGATCATCAACGGCGTGGCAACCGGCATGCTCGTCGTCGGCGCCGCGGCCGGCGGCTTCGAGATCGCCTGGTGGCATGTCGCCGTGCTGGCGGCAGGCTCGGTGGCCGGAGGGCTGGCGGTGCCGCCGCTTGCCCGCCGCCTGCCCCAGGCGGTGGTCCGGAGACTGGTCTCGGCCATCGCCTTCGGGCTGGCCGGCTATCATTTCTGGCGAGAGTGGACCGGCTGACCGGCCACCCCCTGCTTCCCGCGGACGACCCGGCATGCTCGTCGCGACCGACCGGCTCACCAAACGCTACGGCAGTTTCACCGCCCTCGACGGCTGCTCGCTCGAGGTGCAGTCGGGCGAGGTCTTCGGTCTGCTGGGCCCCAACGGGGCCGGCAAGACGACCCTGATCAGGCTGCTGCTGGGCTATCTGCGGCCGACGGCCGGGTCGGCCCGCGTCGCCGGCCACGACTGCGAGCACGAGTCGCTGGCGGTGCGGGGGGCCGTGGCCTATCTGCCGGGCGAGGCCCGGCTCTTTCGACGGATGACGGGCAACGAGGTGCTCGACTTCTTCGCCCGG
>JAQCJP010000256.1 GCA_027592945.1 Planctomycetota bacterium | reverse complement strand
AAGCCCCGCCGTCCGTTGGCCCGTCGCCCGGCTGCCCGGCGACAAACCGGCAGACCGAGCCGCCGTCGAGCCGGCAGTCGGCCAGCCGCACAGACGTACCAACAAGTTCTTGAAGCATGACGCGTTCGGCCGCGCAGATGCCGCGGTCTTCCTCGGCGAGGTCGGGGTAGGGGCAGGCGTGGCTGGTGAGCACCGGCAGGCCGCCGTCCGCAGCCGACCGCTCGACCGAGCAGCAGATGTCTCGTTCTTGCATCAGGCTGGCCACGCTGGCGAGCCGCTCAGCCGGCATCACACCCCGCAGCCGCGAGCGGTACGCCTCCGCCAGCGACGCCCCGATCCGCCCAATGAGCCCGGAGCGGACTTGGGGATCGCGGATGCTGCGGATCTCCCGCCAGAGGACGAGGGCGAGGTCGCGGAAGTTGTCGCCGCCGAGTTTGCGGCCGGTATCCGTGAGGCTGTAGGCGTGGGAGGGCCGGCCGCGAGGCTTTGCGACGGCCGTCCGCTCGACGAGCCCGGCCTTCATCAGCCGCTCGAGCCGCTGGCGGACGGCGGTGGCCGTGACCCCGAGGGCATCGGCAAGTTCGCCGACCTCGAGCGACTCCCGCATGCGAAGCAGATCGACGACGGCCGCGTCGGAACCCCTGGGCTCGGCTGCCAAATCGCTGTTCAATGGTGTGGGGCCTGCACTCGCCATATCCTTACTGTAGAGAGTGTTCGGAGTTTTGACAAGCAAATATGTGAAAAATGGTGGCTGCCATCACAATCCGCCAGCTGTCGCTTCCATGAACGCCCCTCATCCACCTCAGGTCGAGTCCCGTGCGCCGCTGACCGATAGCGGCTGGTTCTGGGCGTTGCTCTTCTCGCTGATGTCGCTGGTGGGGATCGCCTTGATCGGGCCGAAGTGGGACTGGCGGCAGCGGCAGCTCGAGGGCCGATTCGTCGGCCGGCAGCAGGCGGCGATCGAGCGGCAGCGGCGGGCGGCCGGGCTCGAGGCAGTCGACCTCGCTGAGACGGCCGCTGAGCGGGAGGCTGTGGTCCCCGAGCGGATCGTCCCGGCCTGGACGCTCCCCACCCTCGCCGCCGTCGCCGCCGCCGGCTCGGCTGTGATGCTCTGGCGGGAACGGCGTTCACCGTGATGACACCCAAAAAGGGGACATTCTACTTTTCCGCTTGCTGAAATTGTGTACGGGCGCACACTTTCTGCATGCCGCGAACTGCTCGGGCTGGAGGCAACACTCCGTCCTCGCGGGAGGCCTCGCAAGACTCAGGCGGCGCCAAAAAAGTAGAATGTCCCCTTTTTCGGCTCAGCCCAGGATCGAGCGGCGGCGGGCGAGGTAGTCCCAGACGACGTAGCGGTCGAGCTCGCGGCCGGCGGTGAAGAAGACCCGGCCCCGGGCCGTCTCGGCCAGCCGGTAGGCGAACTGGATGTCTTCCCGGGACTGCGACCAGCCCGAGAGCAGAAAGAGGTTGATCGTGATCCCTTCCCGGCGGCAGGCCTCGGCCTCGCGGAGCGTCGCCTCCTCCGTCCGGCGGTGGGGCGGGTAGAGGAGGTAGAGCTCGCTCCCCTCGAAGTGGGCCGTCGGCAGGCCGTCGGTGATCAGGATCACCTGCCGGTTGGGCGTGTCCTGGCGGGCGAGCTGCTGCCGCGAAAGCTGGAGGGCGTGCTGGATGTTGGTGAAGTGGGGGGGCACGTCGCTCTCGGCGATCCGCGGGTCGGCCATGTCGGCCCGCAGCCGAACCACCGAGTCGAAGATCGTGACCGGCTTGGGCAGGAGTTTGATGATCTCGCCGGCCGGCCGAGGCCGGGCGAAGGAATACATCTCGATGAACTGGAGGAAGTCGCCGGGATACTCCCGCTGGACGAGCCCCTGGAGGGCCAGGGCCATCTTCTTGACGTCCATGTAGAGGCCGCCGTACCGCATCGAGCCGCTCATGTCGAGCACGACGGTCGTGGCACACTTGGGATTGTTGCGGGTCTTGTGGACCTCGATGTCCCGCTGGTCGAGCCGCAGCCGCCCGCCCGGCGGCCGGCCCCCTTCGGCCGCCTCCCGAAGGAGGGCGTTGGTCAGCGAGCCGGGGATGTCCATGTGGGCGACCGAATCGCCAAACTCGTAGGGCCGCGTCGGCACGAGCTCGACCGCCCCGTCGCCGGTCACGCTGACGTCGTGGCGGCCGGTCCGCGAGGCCTCGAGATCGGCGAAGATCTTCTCGAGCAGTTTCCCCTGGAAGGTCCGCATCGCCTTGGGCGTCAGCTTGAAGCCCTCCTTCCCCTTCTCGAGCCCCTGGCGGGCGGCCGCCTGCTCGACCGCCTCCTCGACCTGCCGGCGGATCCGCTCGAGCTCCTCGAGTTCCGCCCCGGCGGCGTAGTCGGCAAGGGCCTCCATGTCGATCAGGACGATCCGGGCGTTTCGCTTGGCCTCCTCGAGCTGCTTGAGGAGCCGCTCGATCTCCTCGAGCTCCGCCTTGACCTCGAGGGCCCGCTCGACGTCGAGCTTCTCGCGGCCGGTGAACTCCCACTTCGTGGCCAGCTCGTCGATCTGATAGACCTTGCCGAGCCGATCGGTCAGCTTGACCAGCGTGGTGGCAAACCGGCCCTGCTCGTCGTCCTGGGCATACCAGAGCCGCTCGAGCCGCCGCAGCTGCTCCTCGCGAACCGCCCGGGCGAAGGCCTCCCGAAAGCGGGCCGGCGGCCTCGCCCCGGCGGCCGCCTCGTGAAACTCCTGGCGGGCCCGGCGGCGGACGCTCTCGGTCTCGTAGGTCGCCAGGATCTTGCGGCGAATCTCCTCGAGCTTCCGCTTGAGCGACTCGATCGAGGGCCCCAGGCCCACGATCTGCTCCGGGGACAGCACGATCGCGTCGGCGAGCTGCTCGGGTGTCAGCTCGACCTCCTCGAAGTCGCCATACTCGAGCGCCTGCTCCATCGCCTGCGAGACGAGGTCGGTCGCCGGGGGGCGGGGCGGCGGAATCCGGCCCGGGTCGTACCGCTGGTACGAGTGGACGATGCCGCCGAGGGAGTCGCGGGTGGGCATGGGCTACCGCCAGCCTCCGGTGTCGTAGACCGTCTTGCCGTGCGACTGAATCCGCGAGATCCGCTCGGTCGCGTAAAGCCCGGCCAGCACGAACTCGATGCAGCTGGCCCGGACCGCCGGATCACGGGCGGCGTTGACCTCGAAGGCCCGCTCCCAGACCGCCGGTACGTCGGCCAGGAGCTGCTCGTAGGCGGCGCTCGGCACCGTGTCGCCGACCTCGATCTTGACCCCCTCGGCGAAGACCTTGGCGATCTCGTCGAGCCCGTGGGCCTCGACGTATTCCTCGAAGACCGTCGCGATCGCCTCGGCCATCACCGCGTCGAGCACCTGCCGCTCGCTCATCTGGTGGCTGCCCATCAGATCGAGCTCGAGCTTGCCGAGGCTCGAGGTGTAGAGGTGGCCCAGGTCGCTGATCCTCGGCACGGCCGGCTTCTCGCCCAGCCGCACGCCCCGTTGGCGACTGCTGGCCACCATCGTCTCGTAGTTGGCGATCGAGAACCGGGCCGAGACGCCCGACTGCTGGTCGATGTACTTGCTCTTGCGGGCCGCGATCGTGATCTCCTCGACCACCTGCTTCATGAAGTGGGGCACGGCCACCGGCCAGTCGCCCCCCAGGTCGATGCCCGCCTCCTGCTCGGCCACCTCGATCCCCAGCTCTCGGTCGCGGGGATAGTGCGTGTGGATCACCGCCCCGATCCGGTCCTTGAGTTGGGGGATGACCTTGCCCGAGCGGTTGTAGGTT
Organism: Planctomycetota bacterium; assembly: GCA_027592945.1. Lineage (GTDB taxonomy): Bacteria > Planctomycetota > Planctomycetia > Pirellulales > UBA1268 > QWPN01. Next base: position 772 of record JAQCJP010000256.1, on the reverse strand, counting down.
GAGGGGTTGGCCGAGAAGAGCAGCATCACGTCGATGTCAAACTTGACCGGATAGCCCCGGATCTGGACGTCCCGCTCTTCGAGGATGTTGAACATCCCCACCTGGACGAGTTCGTCGAGTTCGGGCAGCTCGTTCATCGCGAAGATCCCTCGGTGCATCCGGGGAATCAGCCCCAGGTGAAGCGCCTCCTCGCTGGCCATGCTCGTGCCGCCGGCCAGTTTGGCAGGATCGATCTCGCCGATGATGTCGGCGAACTTCGTGCCCGGTGCGAGCCGCTCCGCATACCGCTCCTCGCGGGGCCACCAGGCGATCGGCACATCGGCCGGATCGCGGCCGGTGACCAGCCGGCGGCCTGCCGACGTGATCGGGTTGAGCGGGTCGTCGTGGAGCGGGATCGCGGGATCGTCGAGATAGGGAATCGCGTCGTCGAGAAACCGCACCAAGAGCCGCATCAGCCGGCTCTTGGCCTGCCCCTTCTCGCCGAGGAAGAGCATGTCGTGGCCGGCGATCAGGGCGATGCTGATCTCGGGGATCACCGTGTCGTCGTAGCCGACGATCCCCGGAAAGAGCTCCTCCCCCGCCTGCAGCATCCGCAGAAAGTTTTCCCGGACCTCGTCGGTGACACTGCGGCTCTGCCAGCCGGAGGCGGTCAACTCGGCGAGGGTCGTGGGGCGGCGGGCATGCGACATCGGAAACCTCCCTGGGGATGTCTCTGATTGTAGGCCTCCGGCCCCGCGGGCGAGCGACGATGACACGGTTTGCACCTCGCGCA
>JAQCJP010000255.1 GCA_027592945.1 Planctomycetota bacterium | reverse complement strand
GAGCCGGTTGCCGGCATCGCCGCCGGCTTCGATCCCTGCGTGATGACCCGCGGGCTTGCCGCCGCGCCCGCCGGCACCTTCGCAGCCGCCGCCGGCGAGCTGATCGCCGACGCAGTGGAGCGGGCCTCGGCGCTGGCCGTCGGCCCGGGGATGGGCCGCTCGGAGGAGACTGCCGACCTCGTGGCCCGGCTCTGGCGGGAGGCGGCCGTGCCGGCCGTCTTCGATGCCGATGCCCTCTGGGCGATCGCCCGCCTGCCGGCCGATCGGCTGGCCGATCACCGCGGCCCGCGGATCGTTACTCCCCATGCCGGCGAGATGCTCCGGCTGGCCGGCCGCGATCCAAGCGGCCCGGAGGCGACCGACCGCGGCAAACTCGCAGCCCTGGCCCGCGAGTTTGCCGCCGCTGCCGGTGCGGTCGTCGTGCTCAAGGGCAGCGGCACGCTCATCACCGGCGGCGGCCGCGAGGCGATCAACGAGACGGGCAATCCCGGGATGGCCACCGCCGGCACCGGCGACGTGCTCACCGGTGTCGTGGCGGCGCTGCTCGCGGCAGGCCTCGCGGCCTTCCCGGCCGCCCGCCTGGCTACCTGGGTCCACGGAGTCGCCGGCGATGCCGCCGCGGCCGACCTCGGCCAGATCTCGATGACCGCCCGCGATCTGCTCGACCGGCTGAGTGTCGGCTTCCGAGCGGCCGAAGTGGTAGAGTAGCCACCGCAGCGTTGTTTCAAGCCACAAGTTTCCGCGTTCCGAGGAGCTCCTTTCGATGCACGCCTCCCGCCATCCGCTGATCCCCAGCCGTCGCCGCTTCCTCCAGACCGGCATCGCCCTCGGCGGCGTCGCCACGCTCGGCCGCGGTTCGCTCGCCCTCGCCGCCGACGGCCCTTTCACGCTGCCGCCGCTGCCCTACGGCTACGACGCGCTGGCGCCGGTCATCGACGAGAAGACGATGACGATCCACCACGACAAGCACCATCAGGGCTACGTCAACAAGCTCAACGCGGCCGTTGCGGGCGAGCCCTCGCTGGCCGGCAAGAGCGTCGAGGACCTGCTGGCCAATCTGCCGGCGATCCCCGAGCCGGTCCGGACGGCCGTTCGCAACAACGGCGGCGGCCATGCCAACCACACTCTCTTCTGGACGGTGATGCGGGCTCCGCGGGAAGACAACGCCCCGGCCGGCACGCTGGCCGAAGCGATCGCGGCGAAGTTTGGCTCGGTTGAGAAGTTTCAGGAGGCCTTCAGCACCGCCGCGGCCAAGCAGTTTGGCAGCGGCTGGGCCTGGCTGGCGGTCGGCCCCGACGGGCTCGAGGTCGTCGCCACGCCCAATCAGGACACGCCGATCTCGCAGGGCAAGACGCCGCTGTTGGGCATCGACGTCTGGGAACACGCCTACTACCTCAACTACCAGAACCGCCGGCCCGACTACATCAAGGCCTGGTGGAAGGTGGTCAACTGGGACGAGGTCGCCAAGCGGTTCGCCGCCGCCTGAGGGGCGGCGGCCTACCGGGCCTGCTGAACCAGCCGGGTCACTTCGGCCACGCCGTCGTCGCGGGCGATCCAGACGCGGGCCTCCGCGGACGGGGTCATCCGGTGGCCGCCGGTGAACGAGCCGAAGGCGGGCAGCACGAGCAGGCCTGTCTCGGCGACGAAGCAGCGGTCGACGAGCCGGTCGCCCGAGGGCGACTTCAGGGCGATCGTCGGATGGAGGTGGCCGGCCAGCGTGTAGGGCTCGTCGCGGTGGGGCTCGGGCAGCGGCGTGCCCGGCTCGTGAACGAAGTGGAAGGGCGGCTCGTCGTGGGTCCGGAAGACCGAGTCGATGCCGATCCCCGGCGGCAGCCGGCCGACCGAGCGGTCGTGATTGCCCGCCACGAGGATCACCTCGGTGTCGGGGAACCGGCCCCGAGCTGCGGTGAACTCGGCGAAGACCTCCTCGGTGCAGCCGCTCCGGGCATGAAAGAGGTCGCCGAGCACGATCAGTCGGCCGGCGGCCGTGGCGGCCACCAGGTCGATCAGCCTCGCCAGGTCCTTCTGGGCCGAGCCCTCGGGCACCGGAATCCCCTGGCTGCGGAAGGTGGCCGCCTTGCCGAGGTGAAGGTCGGCCACCAGGAGTGTCGCCCGCGCCGGCATGTAGGCCGCCCGGCCGGGCACAAGGACGATGTCGGCATCGGTGGCCGGGGCGTCGGTGGCGGCGGTAACGGTGGCGAGTCGCATCGGGCGGGGGTCGGGGGAGACCTACGGTTATAAACTGACCGGCGGGTTTTGGGGCGGGGGCTCCGAGCGAATATGGGGACGGGCTCCGAGCGAAGCGAGGTGCCTGTCCCCATATTCACCCCCGCCACCCCACCGCCTCGCGGCTGCCGCGTCCGCGGCACGTCACCCCTCGGCGGCCTGCTCGAGTTCGCGGGCCATGTCGGTGATCCGCGCCAGCCAGTCCTTCGTCGAGAGCCGCGACTGGATGAACTCGGCCCAGATCGGGAAGGCGAGCGGCGTGAGCCGCGGCGTCTGCACCACGCGGATCTCCTGCGTGGCGATCCGCTCGACGGCCGCGGCGAGCCGCTGAAACTCAAACTGCCGCTCGAGCACCTCGCGGCGGGCCTGCTCGAGGAGCATGTTGGCCGCATCGTGCTCGGCGAGCACGTCGAAGATCAGCCCTGCCGAGGCCTGGGTCTGGCGGTTGCCCCGGCCGCCGGCCACCAGCCCGGCGACGCGGGCGATCTCGCGAAAGTGGCGGCGGGCCATTTCGGTCGAGTTGAGGCAGCTCATCAGATCGTCGAGCAGGTTGAGCGGCGTGAAGAGCCGCCGCCAGGCGGCCTCGGTGTCGGGCAGCGGCTCGCGGCCGGCGATCTCGAAGCCCCAGTCGTTGAAGGCGAGCGTGAGCGTGGCCGGGCTGCGGCTGGCCAGCCGCCAGGCGACCAGCGAGGCGAGCCCCTCATGGACGAGCCGGCCGGCGAAGGGAAACACGAAGGCGTGCTCCCCCTCGCGGCTTCGCCACCGCTCGATCAGCAGCGTGTCGCGATCGGGGAGCCGGCTCCAGCGGGCCTGGATCGCCAACAGCGGCACGACCGCTTCCATCTCGCGGGGCGGCTCGGTTCCGCCCCCGGTCGCGGTGCGGACAAGATCGAGGACGGCGTCGGAAAGGAGCGTCGTCAGCGGCATCCGGCCGCCATTCCAGCGGGGCACCTGGAGCGGGGCAGGGGACCGCGACCGCTTCACCCAGGCGGTCAGCCCGTCGAACCGGAAGAGCGTCAGCGGCTTGCCGGCAAACAGGAACCGATCCCCCTCCTTCATCCTGGAGATGAACGACTCCTCGACCGTGCCGAGCCGCCCGCCCCGCAGCCACTTCACCTCGACGGTCGCGTCGCTGGTGATCGTGCCGATCCCCATCCGGTGCTTCCGCGCGATCGCGGGGCTGGCGACATACCAGCGGCCAAACCGCTCCTTGATCCGGGCGTAGTCGGGATAGGCGGCCAGGGCCGGGCCGCCCCGGGCGGCGAAGTCCATCGCCCACCGCCAGGAGGCGTCGTCGAGGTCGGCGAAGGCGAAGGTCGCGGTGACCTCCGCCCGCAGGTCGCCCTCGCGGAATCCGCCGCTGCAGGCGACCGTGACGATGTGCTGGGCGAGGCAGTCGAGGGCCCCCGTCAGCGGCCGGCGGGCCTCGACGGTGCCGCTGGCCGCCGCGCCGCGGGCCGCCGCCGATTCGATCAGTTCGAGGGCGTGGGTCGGCACGCAGACCAACCGGCCCGTCGCCCCGGGGGCGTGGCCGCTGCGGCCGGCCCGCTGCAGCAGCCGGGCGATCCCCTTGGGGCTGCCGACCTGGAAGACCTGATCGACGGGTCCGAAGTCGACGCCGAGGTCGAGGCTCGACGTCGCGACGACGCACTTCATCTTGCCCCGCTTGAGCCCCTGCTCGGCGGCGGTGCGAAGCTCGCGATCGACCGAGCCGTGGTGGAGGGCGATCCGGTTCTTCCAGTCGGGGCGGGCCTGGCGGATCGCGTCAAACCACCGCTCGGCCTGCGAGCGGGTGTTGGTGAAGACGAGCGAGGTTTCGGCCCGATCGATCGCGGCGACCACCTGGGGCAGGAGCCGCATCCCCATGTGGCCCGCCCAGGGAAAGCGTTCCATCGGCTCGGGGATCAGGGTCTCGATTTCGAGCCGGCGGGGAATCGCGGCCGAGACGACGCGGGCTTCGACAGCCGCCGCCGGGCCGACGAGCGCCGCGGTCGCTTCGTCGAGGTTGGCGAGCGTGGCCGAGAGCCCCCAGGTGACGAGCCCCGGCCGGAGGGCCCTGAGCCGCGAGAGCGCAAGCTCCGTCTGCACGCCCCGCTTGGTCGCGAGCAGTTCGTGCCACTCGTCGACGACGACGGTGTCGAGGCCGGCGAACAGCTCGTGGGCGGTCTCGAGCGAGAGCAGGATCGAGAGCGTCTCGGGCGTCGTCACCAGCGCCGTCGGCCAGTTGTCGCGGAGCCGGCGGCGGTCGGCCTGCGAGGTGTCGCCGGTGCGGATCCCGACGGAGATCCCGGCGGTGAGCGGTTCGAGGGCGGCCAGCGGCTCTTCCAGC
>JAQCJP010000254.1 GCA_027592945.1 Planctomycetota bacterium | reverse complement strand
GGTGTGGTGACGAGCGACAGCGTGCGCAACCTTGCTACACTGGCAGCAAACCAGGGGCCGGTGCTGTCGCCGGCTGATCCAAGCTGACGCCTCCGACCCGCGAGAACCGCACCATGGGCCCGATTGAAGTCCGCGTTCCCCATCACTTGGAACCAGCGGAGGTGCGTCGACGGCTTGAACGGGGTATCGAACGAGCCCAGAGCGAGTTTGGGGACCGGGTCAGCCGGATTGAAACGGCCTGGCGATCGGATGACGAACTCGAGGTCCAGGTCGAGGTCATGGGGATGACAATCGCCAGCGACTTGACCCTGGAGCCCGAGGCGATTGTGGTGCGGATGACGCTCCCCGGCATGGCGCGGCTGTTTGCCGGCAAGATTCAGGCGGGGATCGAGGACAAGCTCGGCGGCCTCCTCGCCGCGCCCGCCTGAGCCTTCGCACCCGGTATGACCGGCCAGGTTTGCCCGGTTCTGGCCGGCTCTCCGGGCGGTCTGCCGGCCGAATGCGACGATTATTTCGGCCGCAACCCCCGCGGTGATCCTCCTCGCCTGGCGGGGCAGTTTGCCCGATACACGACGAGGATTACCATTGGCACTGAATGGAGGAGAATCCGCTGCCGCAGGATGCGGCGGCTCCCGTCGGGGACGACTCTCGACGGCGACCGCGGGAGTCCCGCCGAGGAACGGCGTTTCCCGCTTACCCCGAGAATCTCTATGCCCCGCATCGCCGTCCGCCCTGCCCGACTCCAATCGAGTTGCCTGATCCTTGCGCTGGCCCTTGGGGTGATCCCCGGGCTGCTTGCCTTCGGTCAGCCCGGCGTCCCCCTCGACGATCCCTTTGCGGATGAGCTCAACCCGTTTGGCCCGGGCTCAGGTGAGGCCGCGGCACCTCCGGCACCGCCTGCTCCGCCGGCACCGCCCAGGCCAGAACCCGCTGCAGGGCCGGGGCGTCCTCAGACGCAGTTGCCCGTTCCCTTTCCCGAGGCGACGACGCCAGACGGGGCGGGCGGCGGGCGGCCGTCTGCTGCGATGCCCGGCGGTGGCTCCTGGGAGCCTTCGCCCGCCGAGGGGCTGCTCAAGGAAGCCGAGGCGCTGGACAAGGCCGGCAAGCTTGTCGAGGCCAAGGCCAAGCTTCAGGAGGCGATCACCACCGACCCCAAACTCCCGATCGCCTATCTTGCTCTCGGCGTGGTCTCGCGGCGGCTGGGGGACTTCGAGGGGTCTGTCGAGGCGCTCTCCAAGGGCCTGCTGCTCGACCCGATGGACCCGGAGATGTATCTCCGTCGCGGGATCGCCTGGTTTCATCTCGGGCTGTACGGCATCGCCCTGGAGGATTTCCAGGAGGCGGCGGGAATCGCCTACGACGACCCTCGGCCTGAGCTCTGGCTGGGACTGACCCTGATGGAGCTCGACCGGCCGCTCGAGGCCATCAACGCCTATGCCTCGTCGATCCGCCGGGATCGCACCTTCATGCTGGCCTATCTCAATCGGGGACTGGCCTATCTGGTCGCCGATGAACCGGGGAAGGCCGAGTTCGACTTCGACCAGGCGATCCGTCACGATCCCGACGATGTGCGGGCCTGGTTCAACCGAGGTGTCGCCCTGGCCCGGCAGGGCAAGTTGCAGGAGGCGATTCACTCCTACGAAGAAGCCCTCAGGCGGAATCCGCAGCACGCCGCCTCGCGGACCAATCTCCAGGCGGCCCAGAGCCGGGTTGGCCGTTGAGCATGAGTCGTGCTCGTGGGCAGGCGGCTCGGCTCGGCCGGCTCATGGCTCCGGCGCGACGAGGTCGTCCGTGAGGCCCCGGCTGTCCGGGAGCAGTTCGAGCGTCTCCCGCGCCGGGAGATCGAGCCGGTCAGTCTCTCGAGCCAGCAACTTCTCGAGGCCCGCCGCCGGGATTCGACGGAGACCTGGCAGGGAGAGCCGGCCCGGCGTGCGAGCGAGCGCTGCGGCGGCGGGCGTCGCGAGCTGCTCCACACGCGGCAGCACCAGCAGTTCGCGGGATCCGGCCAGACCGGCAGCCACCTCGGGTGACACCTCGGCGAGGGCCGCCAGGATCAGGCTGCCGCGATGCCGGCCCAAGGCCTCGGCGGTCGCGGGGCTGAGCCGGCTGACCGACTCGAAAATCAGCGGGCCTTCGTGGGGGGCGAAGGCCTCGGCCACGTCAGTCGCCAGTCGGGCAAGGCAGGGCAGCCGGATGCTGCCCCGATGGGAGGCCAGAGCCGCGACCGTCGCCGGTCGCGGCGGTGTCGTCCCCGTCAGCACCAGCTGACCGTTGTGGCCGGCGAGGATCTCGGCCGCAGCCGGTTCGATGGCCGCCGCGGGCAGCGACAGCCAGTAGTAGCCTCCGCCGACCATCGCTTTCGCCACTGCAGGGGAGACCGTTTCCAGATGGGGAAGGGCCAGTTCGCCACCATCGTTGCCCCGGAGGGCCTCCAGGATCGCCGGCTCGATCCGGGAGACCCGCGGCAGGAAGACATGATCTTGGCGAGCCAGCCGGCGGGCCAGCGGCTCTGAATCGAGCTGGCTGAGGTCGGGGAAGAGAAGACCCTGCATCGAGCGAGTGTTCGCGATCGCCTCGGCCGCGTCGGGTGGAAGCCGGGCAAGCCCCCCGAGAACGATGCCGATGCCTTCATGGGCGGCGAGCGCCCGGGCCGACTCGACCGGCAACTCGTCGAGCGCCGGCAGCGAGAGCAGGGCCTGGCAGCCGGCGAGTTCAGCCGCGGCTGCGGCGGTGAGAGACCGCACGCCGGGCAGCTCAATGCCGGCCCCCCAGTCGTCGCCTCCAAAGCCGCGGAGTGCCGCTGCCGTCGACGCCTTCAGGTCGACGATATCCGGAAAGCTGATGACGCCCCCGTAGGCGTTCAGTGGGGCAGCGGTTTCGGCGTCGAGGCTGGTGACTCCCTTCAGGGTCAGAAACTCCGCGAAGACGGGCCGCAGGGCGAGCCAGCGGGGTTCACGGGTAAAGAACAGGAAGGCATCGAGGCCGGCAGTCATCCCCGGCAGATCGGCGGTCGCAACCGCCGCGGAGAGTTCGGCGATCGTTGCCGGCGAGACGCCCGCCTCGGCGAGTGCCTGCCGAACCGACTCCTCCTCGGCGTGGACCGAGGGCTTCGCCCGCTGGGCAGCGACGGCCGCGGCCATCTCGGCGGAGCCGGCATGGGCATCTCCCGGCGTCAGGAGGGCGGCTGCCAGGAGGAGTGCTGCGATCGCAGCCCGACGGCAGGGTGTCGCCACGTGCGGGGCAGGCAGGCCGATCGGGGCGGCCGCACGGAGTCGGAGCCGGATCGCAGCGGGCATGGTTCTCATGGGGTGTCGTCGGCCGGGCCCGCACCTCCAGCGGATGGCTCGGTGGCAAAGACCCGCAGCGTGTCGGCCTCGAGCGTCCATTCAAGGCCGAGGGGATGAACCACGGCATCGAAGAGGTCGGCCCGGGTCGCATCCTTGACCCGGACGCGGACGATCTCGGCCGGGGCAATGCCGCGGGCGGTGAGCGATGCGGTATCGATGGCCAGCCGGAGTCCGAGTTGCCGCGTGATGGCGGTGAGGGCCTGATCGAGCGGCGCCTCGAGCCGCAGCGTGAAGGAGTCTTGCGGTGCCGGCGGGGGCCGGCGGGGCGGACGGCCCTCGCCGCGGGGCCCACGGTGACGGCCGGGGCGAGCGGCTGCCAGCCGGTCGGCGGCCGGCGAGATCTGCTCGTCAATCGCCACGATCCTGCCGGCGATACCGTCGGGGCCGGGTTTCCAGAGAATGCGGCGATCGAAGTGGGCCAGCACGAGGTCGAGCCGGTCGGCCAGCGGCAAGGCAGGCAGCGCTGCGGCGGGAAAGTGGTCGTGCGGGATGGTTTCGAGTCCGGCGATCGCCAGCCCGGCTTCGGCCAGTGCGGCAGCGACCAGGTCCCGCGGTCGGGCGGCGGTGGACCATCGCCACGGCTGCCTTGCCAGCGCCTTCGAGCGGCTGCTGGCCGGCAGGCCGCCGAGACGGGCCTCGCGATCGCGTTCGGCTCGACTGGCCTGCCCTGCGACGGCGGCCGGCACGATTCGAACGGTGGTGCCGAGTTCCTCGACCGCCGCACCAGCGTCGGCCGCGACCTTCTCGAGGAGGTCGCGGACCGATTCACCGCGGGCGGTGAGCGTGATCGGCTGAGTCGGATCAATCCGCCGGTCGAGCACGATCGGGCAGCCGGCCAGGTCCGCGACACGCGCGATCCAATCGAGAAGCGGCAGCCGTGTCCAGGTGGCGAGAACCGGCTTCTCCAGGCCGGCAGCCGCCGGCGGCTGATCGTCAGCCGCCGCACTCACGGCCAGCAGGAGGAGGGCCAGCGGTCCCAGAAACGCGATCTTCCGCAAGCCGCCGGCAATCGAAGACACCATGCTCATTGCCACCAGGATAGCCATGATGGTGCTGGTCCGCGAAAGGCAAGCCGCCTGCTGGAAACACCGCAGGCTGCGGGTTCCGCAGGGTCAGGGGCCCCCAGTCCAGTTGCGACTGCGTTCCACGGCCCGGCCCCAGGTTTCGAGCAGCCGCTGGCGGCCCGCGGCGTCGATCGCGGGTTCAAACCGGCGTTCGACGCGGCGGGGG
>JAQCJP010000253.1 GCA_027592945.1 Planctomycetota bacterium | reverse complement strand
TCGCCAGCAACGCCGGCTCCACGGCACGGGCAACCCCTCGCGGACCTCGTTCCATTCCTGCCCTTCGCTTGCTCAGGACCCGGCCGTCGTCGGCTCCTTGGTGGCCACCCAGGCCTGGAAGCCGCCGACGAGGTCGTGGACGCCCTCGCGGCCCAACTTCTGCAAGACGCTCGCGCCGATCGCTGAGCGGTAGCCGCCTGCACAGTGGACGACGACCGGCTTACCGGCCGGGACTTCGCCGATCCGCTCCTCGAGCGACGGCAGCGGGATGTTGAGGCTGCCGGCGATGTGGCCGCCGGCATGCTCGGCCTCACTGCGAATGTCGAGCACGACCGGCGTTGGCCCGGCGTCGGCCCGCTCGCCCGCGAGCCACTCCGCGAGAGCCGGGGCGGTGATCCGCTCCGTCCGCTCGGCCAGTTCCGGGCGGCTCTCAAGGGCCCGCATGCCCCCCTCCAGATAGCCGGCGACGTTGTCGAAGCCGATCCGGCCGAGCCGCATCACCGCCTCTTCCTCGCCTCCCTCCTCGGCGATTACCACGATCGGCTTGTCGTGGGTCAGCATCGAGCCGGCCCAGGTGGCGTACTTGCCGGAGAGGGCGATGTTGATCGCACCCTTGAGGTGCTCCCCCTCGAAGTCGATGCCGTCGCGAACGTCGAGGATCTGGGCTCCCGCCTGCTGCATCGCCACGACCTCGTCGAGCGGCAGCGGCTTGAGCTGCTTCTCCATCGCGTCGTGGAGGGCGGTACGCTCCTTGCGGTTCAAGATCGCGTCGTGCACGAAGTAGTCCGGAGCCTCGGGCTGGTCGGCCGTGACGATCTTCTTGAAGTCCTCGCGGCTCATCGGCTGGAGGGCGTAGTTGAACTTCTTCTGCTCGCCGATCGTGGAGACGGTCTCGTTGGAGAGGGCCTTGCCGCAGAGGCTGCCCGCCCCGTGGGCCGGATAGACGAGCGTGGCATCGGGCAGCTTGACTAGCTTGTTGATGCTCTCGTAGAGCATGTCGGCCAGCTCGTCGGCGGTGACGCCGATGCTCGCCAGCAGGTCGGGCCGGCCGACGTCGCCGATGAAGAGCGTGTCGCCGGTGAGGGCAGCCAGCGGCTCGGTCGTGCTTTTGGCCAGGTCGTAGACGAGGATCGTGATTCCCTCGGGCGTGTGGCCCGGGGTTTCCATGATCTCCATCTTGACGTCGCCAAACTCGATCGCGTCGCCGTCGTTCAGCTGGACGCACTCGAACTCCGCCTCGGCCTTGCTGCCGAGGTGGATCGTCGCCCCCGCCTTGTCACGAAGCTCGATGTGGCCGGCGATGAAGTCGGCGTGGAAGTGGGTCAGGAAGACATGCTTGATCGTGTAGCCGCCGGCGGCCGCATCTTTCAGGTATTGGTCGATGTCACGCTGCGGGTCGACGACCGCCGCCGTCTTGGTCCTCTCGTCGGTGATCATGTAGGAGGCGTGGGAGAGGCAGGCGAGGTAGTACTGCTCGATTTTCATGGCGGGGCTCCGAAGGGTGTGCGGATGACCGGGATTTTCTCGCCGGACACATATCAATATATCGGGATACTACGACATGTCAATCCAGACTTTTTTCGGGGATTCTTTTGGACTCGCCCCTATAGTGCTGCTAATCAGAGGCAGCGATGAAGGCCCCCAACATCACGCCCGGCTCGTGGTGGTGGCTCGACCCGGCAGGGCTTGAGCGACTGGTGGAAGCGTTGCAGTTGAGCGGCTACCGCGTCGTTGGGCCGCAGGTGGCCGATGGGGCGGTTGTGATCCGCGATCTCGCGACCGCCGCCGACCTGCCGACCGGCTGGCTCGACGAGCAGGACGGCGGCCATTACCGGCTGCACTACGACCCTGCCGCCGGCACGTTCGACCACGTCGTCGGCCCGCATTCCCTCAAAAACTTCCTCTTTCCGGCCCGGGAGACGATCGCCTCGTTTGCCCGCGAAGGCGGTTCCTGGTCGCAGGTGCCGGTGGCCCGCGACGAGCCGCCGCTGGCGGTGCTCGGGGTGCGGGGCTGCGACCTGGAGGCCCTGCGAATCCAGGATCGCGTCTTCATGGGAGGCGATCATGTCGACCCGGGCTACGCGTCGCGGCGTGAGAACCTTTTTCTCGTCGCGGTCAACTGTCGCCGAGCGGCCGCCACCTGCTTCTGCCACTCGATGGGCTGCGGGCCCGCCGCCGGCCCCTCCTTCGATCTCGCACTGACCGAGCACGGCGGTGGCTCTGGCGATGGGAGCGAGCCGACGCGGTTCGCCTGCGAGGTCGGCTCCGAGCGGGGTGGGGAAATCCTGGCGGCCCTCGATCCGTCGCCCTGCAGCCCGGCCGAGATCGCCGCCGCCCGTCAGGTGCCCCAGGAACTGGCCGCCCAGATGCACGCCCGCGAGGCCGAACCGGGCAGCCCTCGCCCCCGCAGCCTCGATACCGAGGGCATCCGCGACCTCCTGCTTGGCAACCTCGAGCATCCCCGCTGGGAGGAGGTCGCCAGCCGCTGCCTCTCCTGCACCAACTGCACGCTCGTCTGCCCGACCTGCTTCTGCGCGAGCGTGACAGAGGTCGCCGACCTCTCTGGCGACCAGGTCGATCGCGAGCGGCACTGGGCGAGCTGCTTCGCGCTCGACCATGCGAAGATTCACGGCCACAGCGTGCGAAGTTCGACCGCCTCGCGGTATCGCCAGTGGCTGACCCACAAGCTCGCCAGCTGGATCGACCAGTTCGACTCCTCCGGCTGCACCGGCTGCGGCCGCTGCATCACCTGGTGTCCCGTCGGCATCGACATCACCGAGGAGGTCGCGGCGATCCGCGAGACGTCCGGGGCCACGGTCGCGCCCGGAGGCGAGGCATGAATCCGACTCCGCTCATCGCACCTGCCTGCGGCCCCGCCAACCTGGCCAGTGATCCCTGGCAGTCACAGCCGGCCCGGATTCTGCGGATCAGGCCCGAGATGCCGGGCGTGCAGACCTACGACCTCGAGTTCACCAACCGGCAGGTTCGGGAGGCGTATCGGTTTGCCGCCGGGCAGTTCAACATGCTCTACCTGCCGGGCATCGGCGATGCGGCGATTTCGATTTCGTCTGACTCGTCCGCGCCGACGATGCTCGCCCACACCGTCCGGGCCGTCGGCAACGTCACCGACGCCCTGGCCCGGCTCGAGCCTGGCGACGAGATCCTCCTGCGGGGCCCGTATGGCCGGGGCTGGCCGGTCGAGTCGCTTATCGGCCGCCATGTGATCGTCGTTGGCGGAGGCCTCGGCCTCGCCTCCCAGCGGACGGCGATCTACGACCTTGTCCGCCACCGCGACCGCTACGCCAGCGTCACGATCCTCCACGGGGCCACGACCCCCGCCGGGCTCTTCTACACCGACGAGTACGACGCCTGGCGGGCCGCCGGGATCGACGTGGTGCCGATCGTCGACGAGGGAGACGATGCCTGGGGCGGCCGGGTCGGCCTCGTCACCGAGTTGTTCGCCGATCTGGCGATCGATCCGGCCCGGGCGGGTGTCCTCTGCTGCGGCCCCGATCCTATGATGACTGCAGTGGCCCGGGCGGCGGCCAGCGTCGGGATTCCCTCGCGGGACGTGTTCGTTTCGCTCGAGCGGAACATGGCCTGCGCCGTGCGGCACTGCGGCCTCTGCCAGTTCGGCCCCCACTTCGTCTGCCAGGACGGCCCGGTCTTCGCCTACGACTCGATCGCGGAGTTGCTCGCGGTTCCGCATCTCTAGGGAGCCTCCATGTCCCGCAAGCCGAGCCTCGCCGTTTTCAAGTTCGCCTCCTGCGACGGCTGCCAGCTGCAACTGCTCGACGCCCAGGGGAAGCTGCTCGAGATCGCCGACCGGGTGCGGATCGACCACTTCCTCGAGGCAAGCTCGCGGGTCGTGCCCGGGCCATATGACGTCGGCCTGGTCGAGGGCTCGATCTCGACCGCCCACGACGCGGAACGGATCAAGGAGGTCCGCCGGCAATGCCGCTACCTCGTCACGATCGGCGCCTGCGCGACCGCCGGCGGCATCCAGGCCCTGCGGAACTGGGGCCGGGTCGATGACTTTCTCGGCGCGGTCTACGCCTCGCCCGAATACATCTCGACGCTGGAAACGAGCACGGCGATCGCCGACCACGTCCCAGTCGATTTCGAGCTGCGGGGCTGCCCGATCGACACGGGCCAACTGGTCGAGCTGATCACGGCCTTGGTCGTGGGCCGCAAGCCCCACGTCCCGGGCCATAGCGTCTGCGTCGAGTGCAAGGCCCGCGGCACCGTCTGCGTGGCGGTCGCCAAGGGCATCCCCTGCCTCGGCCCGGTCACCCAGGCCGGCTGCGGTGCGATCTGCCCGGCCCACGACCGCGAGTGCTTCGGCTGCTACGGCCCGGCCGAGGCGGTGAACCTCGTCAGCCTGACCGGCTTCTACGAGGCCCGGGGCACGCCCCGCGATGAGCTCACCCGGCTGGTGCGGTCGTTCAACGGCAACGCCCCGGCCTTCCGCGAGGAAAGCAACCGGCTCGAGGGAGGCGCATGATGCGTGCGGCTTCACCTCGCTCGGGCTCGGGGTGGGCCCGTGCCATCTCGCCGGACGCTCGGTTGGGTTCACCTCGCGCAGGCTC
>JAQCJP010000252.1 GCA_027592945.1 Planctomycetota bacterium | reverse complement strand
CCGCCAATGCCGCCGGCACCGCCGCCAATGCCACCGGCACCACCGCCAATGCCACCGGCACCGCCCCCAACCTGCCCGGCCGCCGCGCCACCGCCGACTTGCCCGGCAGCGGCGCCACCGCCAACCTGACCACCAGCACCACCGGCGGCGCCGGTCGGAATCGCACCGCTTGCACCCGCCCCGGAGAAGTTGAACTGGGTGACGTTGCCAACCCCGGAGAACAGCGGGACGGCTGTGATCCGAACGTAACGGCGATCGGCTGAAACGACGGCTCGGGCGAAAAGGTTCACGCCCTCGGGGAGCGTGGTGATGATCGGCTGATAACCGACCGCCCCCTGCTGGAAGAAGGGAAAGCCGGCCACGGGCGGGACGAGTCCTCCTCCGCGACTGGCCGACATCGCCGCGGCGGTGGCCGGGTCGGTAATGGCGGCCAGCTGCTGGGCGAGCACGGCCTTGCCGAGCGACCGCTGCGAGGCCACGTCTTGGGCGAGTTGGGCTTCTGCCAAGGGTTCCTCGCGACGGCCGTTGGGCACGGTGACGGTCAGGAGGTGTTCGTCGGCCCCCAGCCGCACCTGCCGGCGAAGGGTCTGCTCGCGATCCGTCCCGCGATGGATCGTCATTTCGGCGGTCACCGTGTCGGCTGCGACCTTGCCCCAACTCCGCTGCACAAGAATCTGATACTCGCCGGAAAAGGCTCGTGGAGCGACGTACCTCTCTCGATGGGTGACGCCGTCGCCGCCGGCTTCGCCATCGGCCAGCAGCGTGCCCCCGGAGGCCGACCGCGGCGAGGCGAGCGAGCAGATCGTGCCGGCAGGTTCCTTGACGGCGATGTCGATGTCGGCATCGCCTGTCCAGGAGAGGTCGATCACGAGGTCCCGCACGAGGGCGGCATCGACCTTGCGCCGAAAGCCCTCGGCCTCCGCGGCTCGCCCTTCGCTCTCCAAACGGTCAATCGTGGCCTTTGCCAGCCGAGCTGCCCGAACAGCGATCTCCTCCTGGCCAGCCGGCCAGTCATGGGCCAGGACACCGGGACAGGCCCAGCGAAGGGCAGCGACGTCGTCCGTTCTGGCGGCGATCGTCATTGCCAGGGCATAGGCCTCGCGGTTGTCGGGATCACCGATGATCACCCGCCGGCAGATTCGAAGGGCCTGCCGGTCCGATCCGAAGCGGCCGAGGTATTGGGCCAACTGCAACAGATCGGTCGAGCTCGTGGCAAAGTCGGCCGCCGAGAGCAGAACGCGATCGATCTCGGCTTGCGGCCGTCCGGCGGCTTCCAACGCCACCGCCAGGGATTCGTACATCCAAGGTTCGACATGGCCGGCGGAGATCGCCGCCGAAATCAGTTCGGCTGCTCGCGGAAAGTCACCCTGGCTTCCCAAGGCGAGGGCTGACACGCGGAGCTGGGCCAGCCTCGCTGTGACTTCGTCTCCGTCGGAATCCGCTTTGTCGGATTCCGAGCCCTCAGCGGTGCGGGCGGGCGCGAGGTATCCCTGAATGGCAGCACGGAGATCCGCCGCATCGAGCACCTCGGCGGGCAGACCGGGGCTCCGAGTCGACGCCGGAGCGGCACGTCGAACAGTGGCAGCAGTGCCTTCTGGCTGCTCATCATCGATGGCGGTCACTGGCACCACCTGCCCGGCCGCGGTCGCTTCAAGGTGGCCGAGGACGGTCGAGATCTGAAAGTTGCCTGCTGCAGGAACAGCGCGAGGTGACGCAATCGCAGCGTCCATCGCCAGCCTGAGGGCCGCCTTGGCTGTCGGTCGATCCCGCAGCCAGGCCGCAAACGACTCCCCGCGGGCGGCGTAGAGGTCGCGGAGCCAGGTGGGCCCTTCGTTCACGAGCCAATGACGGAACGCGAGCCAGCGAGGGTCATGCACGCCGTAGACCTCGCGGGCCACCCAGCACATGCCCATGCCCATGCCGCCGCCGCCCATGCCCATGCCCATGCCGCCGCCCATGCCCATGCCGCCGCCTTGCCCGCTATTGATGCCGCCGGCGCCGCCGAGGCCGCCGCCGGTCTGGAATGGGTTCAGCCCCGAGCCGGGGTCGACCGGTAGGACGAGATCGGCAACCGGATAGACCTTGACGACCAAATCACTTTCCGCCTGTTCCTTCGTCGTGATCAGGAGGACGTCGTCCTTGACGATATAGGCGAGGTCGAGCGGGGACAGCATCCGCCGGAGGGCCGCCCGCAGACTGATTTCGGCGTTCGATGGCGGCGCATAGGTGACCGGAGTGGAGTCGTCGAGGCCGTAATCCTCCAACGCTCGTCCATCGATCATGACGGGAATCTGAAAGTTGCCCTCGATCGCGGCCTTGACGGCAGTCAGCGGATCTTCGTTGAACTGCCAGTTACGCACCGGCTTTTCCAGAGCTTCGTAAATCTCCCGCTCAGCTTTCCCTGGGTTGGCAAGGTCGACCGACTTGTATTTTTCACGGAGTTTGGTGAGATCCTGCCAACGGGCGGCGCTCGGGTAGATGATCGGCGGCTCGTCGGGCATCGGGATCGCGGCGGCATCGACGAGATGGAGGGCGTCCATGAAGCCCCGCCGTTGGTCCCGCATGGTGCGGTAGTTCTGGGCGTCGTAGTCGAGAATCCGCGCCACCAGGGGTGCGGTCTGGCCGATGACGCGGGCGGTCATCGGCACGGAACTGTTGGCGTAGAGCCGGGGCGCCTCGCGGGCAAGTTCCTCGCCGGCGACGCGTTCGGCCTCTTCAAACTTGCGAGTCGGCAACTCGGTGCCGATCGTGGCCTCGCCGTTGATGACCGCCGGGTAGTTCTGCGCCTGCGCGTAGCCGACGCGAATCCCTTCCTCCACGAGGGCGGTGTACTTTTCGGTGAGCTGGCGGATCTTTTCTTCGCGCCGCTGGAGCTCACTCGTCAGCCTGAGCCGCTCCCGTCCAATGGCGGCCCGCCGTTCCGCCGCGAGGTCGCGCTGGGTCTTCTCGCGGCTGCGGATGATCGCTTCGCGGACCCGCATCTCGATCTGGGCGAGGAGCCTTTCTCTGGCCGCCGGATCGAGGTCTTCGGATGTGCGAATCTCATCCTGGAGCAGTTTGAGGGCGTCGCGAGCGCCGTCAGGGTCGGCCGACAGCATCTGACGGGCGGCACGAATCCGAACGGCGGCGTCTCGCTCCTGCTGCTGGCCGCGAATGCGCCGCCAGCGGGAAAGTTCGGCAAGTTCGCCGGTCTCTCCCGACGCGGGGTCAGATTCTGCAGCAACTGGCGGCTCCGGCTCACCTCCCAGTTGGCGCGTAGCTGTCTCGTGAATGAGGGCCGCCTCCTGATTATCGGGATCGCGGCGAAGCGAGGCCTCGGCAAGCCGGGCAGCCGAGGCGTGAGATCCGGAGGCCTCAGCCTGCGCGGAAAGCGCGGCCAGCCTGGAGGCCTCGCCGCGAATCACGCCCTCTGCAGCCGTCAAGCCGTCGCGGCCGACAATCGGGAGAAAAAGGCCATCCGTCCCCCGCGCGTTGCGGGCGAGTTCGGCCAAGAACGCATTCTCAGGCCGGGGTTCGGGAGCTTGGATCGCAAGCGTCGCCTCTGCGGCTGAAGCATCTCCCTGGAGAGCGAAAGCGAGTGTGGGGTCAACCAGTGTGCCTTCGATCAGGACGACCGAATCGCGATCGGATCGCAGGGGCGGCAGCCGGCCGGGCAGCATGCGGAGGGCGGCATCCGCCGCATCGCTCGACAGGCTGGCCTCGACCGGCCAGGCGACCGGTTCGATCGCGAGTTGGCCGAGCCGTGCCCCTGCCGATTTGGCGTCTTCCTCAGGCTTCGGAACGTCGGTCATGCCGCCAGAGTTGGCTGCCAACGCGGCCAGGCACTGCCAGTTCACACTGGGGCCGATCCCCAGGCTCGACACAACGATCTGGCGGGATCGCAGCAGATCGACAACCGCTGTGAACGCGTCCGGATCGACCCCGTTGAGAGCGGGGCCGTCGCCCACGTAGATGATCCGCTTGGGGCCATCCCCTTCGAAGCGGGCAATCGTTGCTTCCAAAGCGGCAACGAGATCGGTCGAACCCAGCGGCGTCCGGGAATCGAGCGTCCGGGCCGCCGCCTGGAGTGCGGCGTCGCCGGGACGGTGGAATCCCTCGGTCAGCGGTGCGACGGCCACATCCACGGCGGACACGGCAAGGCGGTCACCCTGCCGGGCGGATTCGAGGATGCCGGCCACCGCGTCCAGGGTCCGCTGGCGGTAGATCCCGGTCTGGCTCGCTGACGTGTCGACGAGGATCACCACGTCGGCCGGCCCGATGGGGGCCATTCCCTCGTGCCGAAGCCCGACGGCGGTCACCTGCGGGTGTGACTCACTTTCAGCCACGGCCTCCACAAATGTGACGCCGGTTGACTCTCCGGCGGCGGCGGCAGGCGGCCCAGTGAGGGCGAAAATGACGGCAATCGCCACCATCGAGGCGAAGGAAGCGGGGTGCATGGTGAACACTCCAGGGACGGCGAGGAACCTCGGCTTTACGATGTCAAGCATATTTGGCCACCCCCAAACCCGCCAACGCCGGTTCTGCCCGATTTCCGTGGGTCTCATGGAGGCTGCCTGCCGACTGGGATGGAGCCGCCGGGATCAGTTGTGAATAATCCGCAGTGTCATGGTGCGGCAAGGATTGAGTTTCATGAAGGTTCGGCCGGAA
>JAQCJP010000251.1 GCA_027592945.1 Planctomycetota bacterium | reverse complement strand
CTGCGGCCGCGCTGGGGGCATGGTGGGGGGCGGGGCAGGCGGCGTAACGTCCGCACTCCGAGAATCGCCGGCAAAAATGCTCCAGGGCTTCTGAATCGCGGTCCAGAACGACGACGACTTGGCCTCGGCCTCGGCAGCCTCCCCACCATCCGTGATTGCGGTGGTCGATTCTGGCTGCACCGCCGTGGAGGCCGGTTCGCCCGCGAGCCAGTGCGGGGCCGCTGCCGGGGCGGGCTGGATGCTCCGCTGCTCGCCTGGGCGTTCGGGAGCGGATGCCGTTGGCATGCTGGACGGGACGGCCGGCTGCAGACCGGCAAGGCCGGATGCAGCGGGCTCTTCGGCAGGCCAGGTCGTCGGCATCCGGGGCAGGGCCGGGGTGTACGAGGTTGTCGTGTCGCGGCCGGATGTCGCCGACTCGAGGGAGGTTTCCACGAAGGCAGTGTCGAGGGCCGGTGCGAACCGCGAGGGCCGGCCGGGATTGTTTCGCGTGCCACCGGCGAACTTGGAGAGTTGCTCCACCTTGCTCGTCACCGCCAGAGTTGCCTGGTCTTTTCCCCCCCCGCCACCCGCGGCCACGTGGGCCGGCGATTCCACGGCCTCGCGCTGATCGGCCGGAAGGCTCGACGCCGCAGCCACCTGGGCGGCGCGGGCGGCAGCGGCGACGAACTCAGCGGGCGTGGGCGGGCATTCGAACGAAGCCAGCGGCTGCTGTTCGGCATCGAGGACCACCGCCGACGGAATATGTTCGACCGTGAGTCGGGAGATGAGCTGTTCGTGGGCGTCAACGTCCAGCTGGACTGGCTCGAAACAGGCAGAAACGACGGCGTCTACCTCCCGATTTTCCAATAACTCCGCCATCTCCGGGGGGCTCGCTGCATCCCAGGTAGCCACAAAGACCGCCAGCACCGGCTTCCCGCTGACCCGCGAGGCCGAGACGGCTGTCGGCAGATCGGCATGCCATTCGGCGTGGGCTATGGTGGAGCTTGCAACGCACCCGATGGCGGCGATGGTCGCGAGTGCCGGAGGCGGCAGGGCCGTCGGCAGCACGACTGGCATGGCAGACGTGGCGACGGCGGCGAGGAAGCGGCGGGAGCGGCGGACAATGCCGGGACGGTGGTCGCAGCGCATCGGATCAGCCTCGCTTCGGGACCAGGCCGGCACCGGTTTCCTCATCCGGGCTGCCGACCTTGTGTGCTGTTCCTGGTGTATCGGTCGCAAGGGTGGCAGGAGTCGCGAAGAAATTTCCCAAAAATCGGGCTCCCCAATGGTTCGGGTGAGAGGCGTCCGGGGCACTTTTGGCCGTTTTTGGCCATTTCCCCAAGGGGCCCGCAGGGCCCCGTCTCCCCCCTCCTTGACAAGCCAGGAAGGGAGCGAGATACTTGCCCTCACTGACCACAGGGATCGCAGGCACAGGCTTTCCGGTGCCGTGCGACAGCGGGTCAGGGTTTTGGTTTCCGTCTCGGATGGCTTTGTGGGGCGGGTTGCGGTTGGCGTTGTAGCTTCAGATTGCTTGTTGAAGCTCTGATTTCTGCCGCTGAATCCTTCCTGTCGTCCCGTTGACGGCTCCGTTCGTGGGAAGTCCTGCGGGTGGCTTCCAGCCCCGCCGTCGGAATCCCGGAACGATTGGAATCCAGTCAGGGCAGCACCCTGGTGGCGACCGCTGGAAGGTGTGCCACGGTTCTGCTTCTTTTCGCGAGATGCGTATATCCCGCCCGAGAGCGGGCGTTGACGAGGGTTGGGCCTGGATGCCAGCCCGCGACTCGAAGATTTTCAGGGAGGGTGAGGAGTATTCATGTCGAAGCGTAGGCGATCGAGGGGGCGTTCCGGGGGCGGCGGGGGCCAGGCTGGAACTCAGGGGGGCGGACACGGACGGCGACGCGGCCGATATCGTCGCGGTGGTGGAGGCGGTCCTCCTCCGGCCGGAGCCGGAGCCGTTGGCATGGACAGCGAGGGCATGCGGCCCCCTGAGCCGGAACCGGAGGTGCTCGAAAACGGTGAGCCGGTGCCGCTCGAGCCTGGCAGTGGTGTCCTGGAGATGCACCCCAACGGCTACGGGTTTCTTCGCAGCGCTGAGAAAAACTACGTTCGCGAGCGGAGCGATCCCTTCGTGCCGGCGCAGATGATCGAGCGCTACCGCCTCCGCGAGGGCGTGTTTGTCCAGGGGAAGGTTCAGGCGGGCCGCCGGCAGCAGGGGCCGCGGGTCCGGGAGATTGACGAAGTCGAGGGGATGCCTCCCGACGATTACGCCGACGTCAAGACCTTCGACCAACTGACCCCGATCAATCCTGAGACCTGGCTCCGGCTCGAGACGGGCCAGCAGCCGATCACGACGCGGGTGATGGACCTCCTCACGCCGCTGGGAAAGGGGCAGCGGGCGCTCATCGTGGCGCCGCCCCGAACCGGCAAGACGGTCATGCTCCAGCAGGTTTCCCAGGCGATCTCCGAGAATCATCCGGAGCTTTCCCTGGTGATGCTGCTCGTCGACGAGCGGCCCGAGGAAGTCACCGACATGCGGCGGAGCGTCAAGGGCGAGGTGCTGGCCAGCAGCCTCGACTGCGACGTCGAAAGCCATGTCCGGCTCTCCCAGTTGGTCGTGGAACGCTGCAAGCGGATGGCCGAGACGGGCAAAGACGTCTTTCTGCTGATGGACTCGATCACGCGGATGGCCCGCGCCTTCAACAAGTGGGTCGGCAACACGGGCCGGACGATGTCCGGCGGTGTCGACATCAAGGCTCTCGACATTCCCAAGAAGCTCTTCGCCACGGCCCGCGTGTTCGAGGAGGGAGGCTCGCTGACCATCGTGGCGACGGCCCTCGTCGACACCGGCAGCCGGATGGACGAGCTGATCTTTCAGGAGTTCAAGGGCACCGGCAACATGGAACTGGTGCTCGACAGGAAGCTTGCCGACCGGCGGGTATGGCCCGCGATCGACATCTCCCAGTCGGGAACACGGCGGGAGGAGAAACTGCTCGATCCCAATACGCTCCACGCGGTCAACCTTCTGCGGCGAACGCTCTCGAGCATGCATCACGTCGATGCGATGGAGCAACTCACCAAGCAGTTGGCCAAGTTCAAGAGCAACCGGGAGTTCATCACGCTGATCGCCAGCTCACGGGACGAGTGAGCCGGTCCCACCGTCGTTGGCCAGGTGGCTCAGCGACGATTCGCAGAGGGGGCTGCGTCGAGCCTGTTGAGCCAGTACGCGTACTGCGGGTCGCCGCAGCGGAACGAAAAAACGGCGTCGGGAAGCCGGGCATCTTCAGGGCCCTCCGACTGCACTCGTACGACCACGGCCCCGTCGGACCGCTTTTCGATCGAGAGTCGCTCGTCGGGGATTCGGACGGGCTCAGTTTGTGATTTGGTAGCCATGCGATACACCAGATCATCGAGCGATGAGCCGGAGCAAAGCCACCCGGCCCATCCCCTTCGACGAGTATGCCAGCCACCGGGAGACAGTGCCAGCCACCGGCCCTGCTTTTTTTTCAACCCGTCCGCCGCGGGACGGAGATGCTTTGACACTCCCGAAAAACGGGCAGTATCATCAAGGCTTTGCCGGGTGTCTTCGTCTGAGCGGCTCCCGACCCGCAGTCTCACGTCCCCGAGGGAGGCCGATCCGTCATGATGCCGTATGCGTCGGTTGCCGACGATTTCTACGTCAACATGAACCTGGCCACGGAGATGGAACTCCCCTCCCAGCGGGAGACGATTCTCCAGTTTTTCGAGCAGGTTCAGCGGCGTTACCCGTCGATGCGGAAGTTTTACTGCCGCGACAAGCGGGATTATGTGCTCGAGGAAGACAAGGAGCAGGGCCGCTACCGCTGGGCCGCCGTCGAGATGCGGCGGGTCTGCTCGGGCCAGGTAAACCCGAGTTCGCTCGACGAGGCGCTCGATCAGCATCGTCTGATCCTCGAGATGGCGCCGCCGTTCCTATCGGTCAGCCCGCTGGATTGTGAGGCGCTCGACGTCCTGTTCGGCTTCGATTTTGCCTATCGCGGCAACCACAATGCCCTGCTCGCCGAGGCCCTGGGCGTCACGCCGGCCCTCGAGCGATTCGCCGATGTTCCGGGCGCCAAGGTGATCAACTGCGAGCCGTCATTGACCCTGGCGGTCGATGAAGATTGCCGCACGCAGGTGCGGATCGGCACCGAGTCGCGGACCAATGCCTTTCAGGTTCGCACTGGCGAGTTCAACGAGGAACAGCTCAGTGTGTACGTGACGGCCCGCCAGTACGGAAGCCTCGATCACGACACGAACTATGTCGAGACGCTCGACCGGTTGGCCGGCCTGGCCCGCGAGGTGGTAGAAAACTGCGTTGTGGACCAGATCCTGCGACCGCTGGCCCGGACAATCTCCCTGAAGTAGCCGCGGCTACCGGCCGCGGCCGCCCTCGCCCCGGCCTGACTTCGTGCGGGCCGTGAGATTGCCGGCGATGACGATGCCGATTGCCTCGACCCAGCTTGGCACATCGAGCACGCTCGTCAGCCCGCTTTCCGTCAGCACCTCGTCCTCCTCGGCCGGCGGCCGGGGGCGGGGCTCTCCGTCGCGGGCAGCCTCCTCGACTCCGAGGAACTCGAGACCTTCGTCGTCTTCCTCGTAGCGGCCTGCCACTGGCGCGAAGTCACTGCGGCGGCCCCGCGACGACCGCGACTCGCCGCCGCGGCGGTCGCGGCG
>JAQCJP010000250.1 GCA_027592945.1 Planctomycetota bacterium | reverse complement strand
GGGCCCGTGCCAATCGAGCCGGCGTTGGGAAACCGAGCGCAGCCAGGATGGCGAAAGCGAGGTTTCCCACGAGTGAGCGGAAGGCAGGATGCCTGAAGCGAGCGTCCGGCGAGATGGCACGGGCTCGCCCCGAGCCTCGGTGATGAATCGCTGCGTGAAGGTAGGATTGGAGTATCGTGACCGAGAAGACGCTGCCGCTGCCGCCCGATCCGCCGCTCACCGAGCGGGCCTACCGGTATCTCGCTGAGGTGATCTACCGCCGGAGCCGGATTCGGCTCGGCCCCGATCGGCGGGCCTTCATGGCCGGGCGGCTGGCCGGGCGGCTTCGGGAACTCGGCTGCGGGAGTTTCGACGACTACTGCCGGCTGCTCGACACGCCTCCCGGCGATCATGAGGCCGAGCGACTGATCGAACTGGTCTCGACGAACCACACGCACTTCTTCCGAGAGCCCGCCCACTTTAACTACCTCGCGGAGGAGGTCCTGCCGCGGGCCGACGAGCGGGTGCGGGACGACGGCCGCGACCTCCAGTGCTGGTGTGCGGCCGCGGCCTCCGGCGAGGAGGCCTATTCCCTCGCGATCGTGCTGGCCGAGCACGCCCGCAACCGGCCGGGCCTCGGCTGGCAGGTCACGGCCTCCGACATTTCCCCGCGGATGCTGGCCCGCTGTCAGGCGGGCATGTACGACTCCGGCCGCGTCAGGCTGCCGCGGCCGGAGTGGCTCGCCCGCTACTTTCGTCGAGGTTTCGGCGAGCGGGAGGGTGTCTACCGGGTCAAGCCCGACCTCCGGCGGCAGGTCACGACGACGCTGATCAATCTCTTTCAGGATACCTATCCACTGAACACCCCTCAGGACGTGATCTTCTGCCGCAACGTGATGATCTATTTCGATGAGCCCTCGCGGCAGATCCTCGTGGAGCGGCTCTTCGAACAACTGGTCCCCGGCGGTCATCTGTTCGTAGGGCATGCCGAAAGCCTGCTCGGCATCCGTCATCAATTCCGACAGGTGCGGCCGGCGGTCTACCAGCGGCCCGCCTCATGAGGCTCGAACAACGGACTCCTTTGCCACCATCCCAGACGGCCGCCGGGCGGCCGCTCACGCCCCCAACTGACATGGCCATCTCCCAACCACCAACCCGGGACCACGATTGATGTCCGACCGAAAGCGTCCGATCCGCGTCCTCGTCGTCGACGACTCGGCCCTGGTCCGCAAGGCGATCAGCGACTGCCTCGCCCGCGATCCGGAACTCGAGGTCGTCGGAACCGCGCCCGACCCCTACGTCGCCCGCGAGAAGATCGCTCGGCTCGATCCCGACGTGATCACGCTCGATCTGGAGATGCCGCGGATGGACGGGCTTACCTTCCTGCGGATCCTGATGGAGCATCACCCGCTGCCGGTCGTGGTGGTCAGTTCGCTGGCTCAGGCCGGCTCCCAGGCGGCCCTCGATGCCGTCGATGCCGGAGCGGTCGACGTGCTGGCCAAGCCCGATGGCACGATGTCGCTGGGCGGCATCGCTGACCGGCTGGCCTGGCACGTCAAGGCTGCAGCCGCCGCCGGCCGACATCTCCGCCGACGGCCGGCAGCCATACCGCCCCCGTCCCGCCCGATGCCGCCGACGGCCGCCCCGGGGGGCCGGCAGTTGATCGTGATCGGGGCCTCAACCGGAGGAGTTGGAGCCCTCCGGCAGCTTCTCCCCGTGTTGCCGCCCGGCCTGCCGCCGATCGCGATCGTGCAGCACATCTCCGCCTCGTTCTCCAAAGCCGTGGCCGATCGGTTGGCCGAGACGTCGGCACTCGCCGTCCGGGAGGCAGGCCACGACGAGCCGCTCCTGCCGGGCGAATGCGTGATCGCTCCGGGGGGCCGCCATCTGGCCATCGAGGATCGCAGCGGATTCCGCACCAGGCTTGTCGACTCGCCCCCGCTGCATCACTGCCGGCCGGCCGTTGACGTGCTCTTCCGATCGGCGGCCGAGGCAGCAGGCGGCGACACGCTCGGCGTGCTGCTGACCGGCATGGGTAGCGATGGCGCCCTGGGACTGCAGGCGATCCGCGCAGCCGGAGGTCAAACCCTCGCCGAAGACGAATCGAGTTGTGTCGTCTTCGGAATGCCGCGTGCAGCGATCGACCTGGGCGTGGTCGACCGGGTCGTTCCCCTGCCCGGAATGGCCGCCGCCATCGTCGAGGCGGCCTGCCGTCGCTAGGCCGTCTCAGCGGGCCCGCTCGGCAATCCGCACGATCTCGCGGGCCGCCTGCTGGGCCTGAAGTTTGGCATCGATCGCCTCATCGCCCCGGGCCGCCTGGGACGAGATGGCGGCCAGGTCCTGCCGCGCCGTGCCAAGGTCGAGTTTCTCGGCGGGCAGGGCCCGCTGCGTGATCACCGTGACGACGTCATGGCTCACCTCGACGAAGCCCTTCTCGACGAACACGCTGTGGGCCGCCTCGCGGCCGTCGACCGTGGTGATCCGCACCGCCCCGGCACCGAGCCGGCCGATGAACGGGGCATGCCCGCGGCCCACGCCCCGCTGGCCGTCCTCGAGCGGCAGCACGACGCTCTTGGCCTTCACGTCGAGGATGGTGGTCTCGGGCGTCACGATGACGCACTGAATGCCGGCGGTACGGGGAGAGTCAGCCATGGGAGGATTCCCGGGGTGTTCGCAATGCCGAAAGGCGACAGGCACCTCGTGCTTTGCACGACGAGCCGGCCCCCAAACATCAGGACTTGGCGGCCATCTTCTTGGCCTGTTCCTCGGCCTGCTCGATGGGTCCGACGTACATGAAGGCCTGTTCGGGGAGGTGGTCCCACTTGCCGTCGGCGATCTCCTCGAAGGAACGGATCGTGTCGGCCAGGCTGGTGATCTCGCCCGGCTTGCCGGTGAAGACCTCGGCAACGAGGAAGGGCTGGGAGAGAAACCGCTCCATCCGACGGGCCCGATGCACGACCAGCTTGTCTTCCTCGGAGAGTTCGTCAACGCCGAGGATCGCGATGATGTCCTGAAGCTCGCGGTATCGCTGCAGCGTCCGCTGCACGCGGCGGGCAATCGCGTAATGACGCTCGCCGACATACTGCGGATCGAGGATTCGGCTCGACGAAGCGAGCGGATCGACAGCAGGATAGATGCCCTTCTCGGAAATCGACCGCTCGAGGTAGAGGAAGGCGTCGAGGTTGCCGAAGGCCGTGGCCGGGGCGGGGTCGGTCGGGTCGTCGGCAGGCACGTAGACCGCCTGCACGCTCGTGATCGCCCCCTTGGAGGTCGAGGTGATCCGCTCCTGGAGCGCTCCCATTTCCGTGGCCAGCGTGGGCTGATAGCCGACGGCACTCGGCATCCGGCCGAGCAGCGCGCTCACCTCGCTGCCGGCCTGGGAAAAGCGGAAGATGTTGTCGACGAACAGCAGCGTATCGGCGCCGGTCGTGTCGCGGAAATACTCCGCCATCGTCAGGGCCGAGAGGGCGACGCGGAGCCGGGCACCCGGCGGCTCGTTCATCTGGCCGAAGACCATGCAGGTCTGCTCGATGACGCTCCGGCCGGTGTCGCCGATCTTGGCTTCCTGCATTTCGAGCCAGAGGTCGGTCCCTTCCCGGGTCCGTTCGCCGACACCCGCGAAGACGGAGTAGCCGCCGTGGGCCGAGGCGATTCGGGCGATCAGTTCGGTGAGAATGACGGTTTTGCCGAGGCCGGCACCGCCGAACAGCCCCGCCTTGCCGCCGCGGACGAAGGGGGTGAGGAGATCGACCACCTTGATCCCGGTCTCGAAGAGTTCGGTCTTGGTGGACAGCTCCGAGACCGGCGGAGGGTCGCGGTGGATCGGCCACCGCTCGTCGGTCTCGACGACCCCGCGGTTGTCGATCGGCTCGCCGAGCAGGTTGAACACCCGGCCGAGCGTGGCCTGGCCGACAGGTACGGAAACCGGTGCCCCGGTATCGACTACCGCCTCGCCCCGAATCAGTCCGTCGGTGCTGCCAAGGGCGACGCAGCGAACCTTGCCGCCGCCGAGGTGCTGCTGAACCTCGCCCACGAGATGCAACTCCACCCCCTTGCGATCGCTGTCGATCCGGACGGCGTTGTAAATCGCGGGGATCGAATCCTCGGGAAACTCGACGTCAAAGGTCGACCCGATGACCTGGGTGATGCGGCCGGTGCTGGTTGCGGTTGCCATGATGTCTTTCGGAACTCCTGCGTAGCTGTCTGTCTGATGAATCGTTCTCGATAACTCAGTCCGGGTTTCGTTGTTCTGCGGCCGACGGTCCGTAGCAACGACGGAAACGTGCTGTCCACGCCAGCGTGTGAACCATCTACTGCTTCAGGGCCTCCACGCCGCCCAGAATCTCCATGATCTCGCCGGTGATCTGTGACTGCCGGGCCCGGTTGTAGGCCCGTGAGAGGCTCTTGATCAGCCCGCCGGCGTTTTCCGTCGCCGCCTTCATGGCCACCATCCGGGCGACCTGCTCGCTGACGGCCGCGTCCAGGAAGCACTTGAACAGCCGCGACATGAAACTCGCGGGCAGCAGCTCTTCCAGGATGCTCCTCGCCGAAGGGTAGAAGTCGTATTCGTCGCTGGCGAGCCTGCCGCTCCCCTCGGCCGCCTCGGGCGGGGCCAACGGCAGGAGCATCTCCGTGACCGCCTCCTGCTTGGCGATTCCGTGAAACCGGGTGTAGGCGACGTCGAGCCGGTCGATCTCCCCGGCGGCATAGGCCTCCAGGTAGGCCTGTCCGATCGGAGCGACCGCAGCGTATTCGGGCTTGTCCTCGAAGGTGGTATAGGTCTCGGCCAGTTCGACGCCGCGGAACTTCAGG
>JAQCJP010000249.1 GCA_027592945.1 Planctomycetota bacterium | reverse complement strand
GTACAGGCACCTCGCTTCGCTCGGAGCCAGTCCCCTTTTCCATAGAAGCCCCCCGGCGCGAGCCGGGGGACGGCGGGCCGTTGGGCTATCCCGCTCCCGATTCCCGCTCGACCTCTCACCGCGACAGCTCGGGCCCCAGCCACATGCCCCAATCGCTCCCGTTGCCGTCACCGGCGTCTTCCGTGGCAAGCTCGAGCGTGGTCACGCCATCGAGCGGTACGTCGTAGGTCGCGGAACGCCCTGGCTGGAGGGCCGGGGATCGAAACACCTCCCGGCCATCGGCCCGGATTACGAACACGACCGATCCGCCTCGCTGGGTCGGCAGGCCGCAGCTCCCGGTGAGCCGTTTCCAACGGCCGGCCAGCTCGTAGCGGTGGACGGCGGGGGCGTGAGCATAGATGCCGGTTTCGAACAACGTCCCGGCCGACTCAATCACGGCCTCGCGGCGGGGCAGATGATCGTAGGCCGGGCTGAGCCAGCCCACGCGGGCCTCGACTGGCTTGGCCTGTGACAGTGGCAGCCTGGTCTCGGATTCCGGCACGGCGGCCGGATCCCGGCTGGCAACGCTGCCACCGCGACCGGCGAGCACCGCTGCGGCATACCGCCCCGCGGGCCCATTGCCCGGCGCGACGCTCCGGGCCGCCTCCGGCCCCTTGGCTGCCAGGGTGTCGAGGAAAACTTGAAGTTCGAGGGTCACGAGCATCGTCTCGATGTCGACGCGGCCATCCTTGGCAACGCGGTAGGGCTGTGCGAATCCGCTGGTTGCTCCGTTGGCATGAAGGGCCAGGAGTCGAACCTCCCCGGCCTTGTCCGGCACCAGCGGCGTGCAGTCGAGTGAGAACCGTCCCTCGGCGTCGGGCGTCGCCGAGACCGTGCGGGCGTCGTAGTCGCTGCCTCCTTCCGGATCGAGATAGCCGACGATGGCGTAGACGGGCGGGCTGCCTGAAACGCGGCCCTCGATATGAAAGGCCTTGCCGTCGCCGGTCACCGCTGTGGAAAGATCATCGAACGTCGCCGTCCCGGGCGTTCCCAGCCCCTTGATCGAGCCGCTGAACTGCGGATGCGATGCCAG
Source organism: Planctomycetota bacterium (assembly GCA_027592945.1). GTDB lineage: Bacteria > Planctomycetota > Planctomycetia > Pirellulales > UBA1268 > QWPN01. The sequence goes on along the minus strand of JAQCJP010000249.1, from coordinate 3,734 downwards.
CCGAAGGGCATGGGCGAGCGTCAGAAAGGAGCCCTTGCCCTCGTCCCGCTCCTCATCGCCATAGGTGCGGTTGCCGCTGCCCATCAGGGCGGTGCCGCGGACTGCCTCGTCTGCCCGCTCCCGGCAGTGGGGCAGCCCCAGGGCGTGGCCCAGCTCATGGGCGATCCCGCCGACGAAGATCGAGTTGTGCTTGCCGAGGGAGATTCGGCCGTACTGGCCGTCTCGGATCAGCGGCTCGGTGAGAGGGAGGTTGGTGGCGTCGAGTTCGGGGCTGTCGAGTTGCCAGGCGGTGCCTCGCCGCCAGTCGCCGCTGGCGTAGTAGGGACTCTTGTGGCGAAAAGAGAGCTTCTCCGGATCCCATTCGGCGAGATTGGTGAAGATCATCACCGTCTCGCGATCGAGGTCGATTCCTTTTTCCCGCAGGACCGGCTTGCACTCTTCCCGAATCCGATTGCCGTCTGAGCCCTTGTAGTCGGCCCAGGCTGCTTCGCCGGTCACCTCATGGACGATGAGCTTCCCATCGGCGTCGCGGTCAAGCCTGATCGACCGCGGGCCGAAACCGTGCCGGTCCATCTCGCGGCGATAGAAGGCCTCGATGTGGCCCATCATCCGGTCGAGCCGTGGCTGCTGGTCGGCCGGGAAGTCGCGGTCGTTGGCCCGCCAGGCAATGACGTGCAAGAGCCGCTCGCCCGGCTCGGCTGCCTCCGCCTGCCAGCCGTCGAGGATTGCCCGCGATGCCGCCACGTCGGCGTCGCTGGGTGCGGCCGGGGCGGACACCGCCAGTGCGAAGACAAGGCAGGCGGCAATCAAAACACTCATCGGGCGACTTTCCTGCGGGCGGAGAATCCCGAAGTATAGCTAGCCGCTGGGTCGGCACCCGCAGTCGGGGTTGGCTGACCATGGACGAACGTTGCACACTCAACGACGCTAGCGTCATGACCCGTTTCGATTCCCTCGCCGCGATCTCGGCCCGGGCTGCTCCCGACAGCCCCTGGGATCTGGTCGTGGTCGGTGGCGGGGCGACAGGCCTCGGCGTCGCCCTTGATGCGGCCTCCCGCGGCTTCTCGGTGGTCCTCCTCGAGGCGGAAGACTTCGCCAAGGGCACCTCCAGCCGGGCGACGAAGCTGGCGCACGGCGGGGTCCGCTATCTCGCCCAGGGTGACGTCGGGCTGGTGCGGGAGGCGCTCCGTGAACGCGCGATCCTCCTGGCCAACGCCCCCCACCTCGCCGGGCCCCTGCCCTTCGTGCTCCCGGTCTACGGCTGGCGGGGCCGGCTCTGGGATCGCTGGTTTTACGGGGCTGGCCTGCTCCTCTACGACGTCCTGGCTGGTGCGTCCCGGCTGGGACGGACCGGCCTGCCCGGGCCGCGGCGGGTCAAGGAGCTGCTGCCTGGCGTGCAGCCCAGTGGCCTCGCTGGCGGCGTCTCCTATGTCGACGGGCAGTTCGACGACGCCCGCCTGGCGGTGGCCCTGGCCCGGACGGCGGCCGCCCAGGGAGCGGTCGTGCTCAACTACTGCCGCGTGGTCGGGCTGACCGCCTCCGCTGCCGACGAGCGGGTCGACGGGGTCGAAGTCGAAGACCGCGAGACGGGCCACCGCTATAGCCTTGCGGCCCGCTGCGTCGTCAATGCCACGGGTGTCTGGGTCGACGGGGTGCGGCGGCTCGACGAGCCGGCCGCGGCGGCGATGGTGACGCCCAGTCAGGGCGTCCATCTGGTCGTTGATCGCGACTTTCTGCCCGGCGAGCGGGCCTTGATCGTGCCCAAGACGAGCGACGGGCGGGTGCTCTTCGCGGTGCCCTGGCAGGGCAAGCTGATCCTCGGCACGACCGACACGCCCCGCGACGACCTTCCCATCGAGCCACGGCCGCTGCCCGAGGAAGTGGATTTCATCCTGACCGAGGCGGCCCGCTATCTGGCCCGCCCGCCGACGCGGGCCGACGTCCGCAGCTGCTGGGCCGGCCTCCGGCCGCTGGTCAAGCCGCCGACCGCCGCCGGCCGCGACACCAAGGCGATCTCCCGCGAGCATGCGATCGTGATCTCCCGGCATCGCCTGGTGACGGTGACCGGCGGCAAGTGGACCACCTACCGGGCGATGGCCGAAGACGTGCTGGCCGCCTGCTTCCGGGCCGGCCTGCTGCCGGAGCGGCCGGCCGGTGTCACCCGCACGCTGCCGCTGATGGGCGCCGCACCCGCTCCGGACAACGGGATCGCTGCGGCAGGCCGCCCGCCGCCGGTCTCCCCCGCCTCGCCGCCGGGACTCCATCTCTACGGGACCGAAGCATCGCTGGTCGCCGACCTGCCCGGCGCCGATCGGGAGCTGCTGCCCGGCTTGAGCGAGGCGATGGTGCGATTCGCCGTGAGGCATGAGTACGCCCGCACTGTCGAGGATGTCCTCGCCCGCCGCTCCCGCTGGCTCTTTCTCGACGCCGCCGCGGCCACCAGCGTGGCCGACGACGTGGCCGCCATCATGGCGGAAGAACTCGCCGCCGAGCCCACTGCCGGCTTTGATCCGGTCGCCTCGGCCGCGGCGTTCCGAGAACTCGCACGTGGGTATCGCCTGCCTCGTTGATCGCGTACAACCTCGACCTGGCGGGGCGACCGGCCCGCCGCGAGTCAGGTTGGTTTACGCACACGGGGAGAAGAATCATGGACCCGTCAGCCCGCGAGTTTCTCTGGAGCCTGCTGCACACGCCGAGCCCCTCGGGCTACGAGGAGCCCGTGCAGAAGTTGGTTCGCGACTACCTCGCCGGCGTCGCCGAGACCGTCACGACCGACTCCCACGGAAACGTCGTCGGGAGCAAGACCGGCCCCGGCTCGACCCGGATGCTCCTGGCCGGCCACTGCGACCAGATCGGGCTGATCGTGCAATACATCGACGCCGACGGCTTCATTTCGGTGCAGCCGATCGGTGGCTGGGATCCGATCCAGCTGATCGGCGCCCGGGTCACGATCTGGACGGCGGGCGGTCCGGTGCCGGGCGTGATGAGCCGCAAGCCGATTCACTTGCTGACCGACGAGGAGCGGAAGGCGGTCCCGAAGATGAAGGATCTCTGGATCGACATCGGGGCGACCGACAAGGCCGACTGCGAGAGCGTGATCCGGGTCGGCGACGCGATCACCCTCGAACTCAAGGCCCAAGAGCTTCGCAACGGCCGAGCCTGCTCGGTCGCGATGGACGACAAGGTCGGCCTCTGGGTCGTGCTCGAGGCCTTCCGGCGGGCCGTGGCGGCGGGCCCCCTGCCCTGCAGCCTGTTCGTGGCCTCGACCGTCCAGGAGGAGATCGGCCTGCGGGGTGCCAAGACGAGCGCCCACGGCGTCGATCCGACCGTGGCGATCGCCGTCGATGTGACCCACGCGACCGACTGCCCGACAATCGACAAGAAGAGCGAGGGCGACGTCGCGCTCGGCAAGGGCCCGAGCGTAGCCCGGGGGCCCAACATGAACCGCCACGTCGTCGATCGGCTCGTGGCGGCCGCCAAGGAAAAGGACATTCCCGTGCAGCTCCTGGCGATCGGCCGGGCCACCCCGACCGACGCCAACGCCCTTCAAATGACTCGCTCCGGCGTGGCAACGGGCCTGGTGGGGATTCCGAATCGCTACATGCACTCGGCCGTCGAGACGATCGCGCTTGACGACATCGATCGGGCAGCCGACCTCCTGGCAGCCTTCTGCCGCGGGCTCGAGGGCGAGATTGACTGGGCGCCGTAGCGGGATGGCCCAACGGCCCGCCGTC
>JAQCJP010000248.1 GCA_027592945.1 Planctomycetota bacterium | reverse complement strand
TCGACCGCAACGCCGGCTCCACGGCACGGGCTCACCCCTCGCGAACCCGGATTCCGTTTGCAGTGCGCGTTGACGCAATAAAAGCCCCCGGCGCGAGCCGGGGGGACGGCGGGCCGTTGGGCGAGAGACACCCCCGGAAGCCCGCACGCTTCTTCACCACCAACCCGCCCAAGACGTCATGGGGCTGGGCCCGTCGGTAGGATCGGGCGTTCGACAGACCGCGGAGCCCCCCAGCGCACCCATGCAGATCGCTGAAATCTTCACCTCGCTGCAGGGCGAGGGACTGCTGGCCGGTACGCCGAGCACGTTCGTCCGCACCAGCGGCTGCAACCTTCGGTGTGTCTGGTGCGACACGCCCTACACCTCATGGAGCCCCGAGGGGGAGGCGATGACGGTCGCTGAGGTGCTGGCTCGCGTCGCGGCGCTGCCGCCGCGGCACGCGGTCGTGACCGGGGGTGAGCCGCTCCTGCTCGCCGAAGCGGTCGAACTCTGCCGGCGGCTCCGTCAGCAGGGATGGCATGTCACCGTCGAGACGGCCGGCACGGTTCTGCCGGAAGACGCTGCGGCACTGCGGGCCGAGCCGATTGCCGATCTGATGTCGATCAGCCCCAAACTCGCCTCGTCAACTCCACCGCCTGAAACCGCGGGCGGCTGGCGGGAACGGCACGAGACGGCCCGGCGGCGAGACGACGTGATTGCCGCCCTGATGGCCGGCGGGCCCCATCAGTTGAAGTTCGTGATCGACACGCCGGCCGACCTGGCGGAGGCGGTCGCCTGGCTCGACGATCTCGGCTTCGGAAGCGGCGGCGTCGAGCCGGCGGCCGTCTGCCTGATGCCGCAGGGTCGCAGCGATGAGGAACTTGCCGCGACGACAGCCTGGCTCGAGCCGGAGTGTCGCCGGCTCGGGGTGCACTTCGCCCCGCGGCACCACGTCGCCTGGTTCGGCCACGTTCGCGGCACCTGAGGTGCCGGGAGCCGGGCGAGGCGGTGTCAGGCCGGCTTGGGGGCGTGGCCCCGGGGGGCAAAGGCGAGTACCGTTGCCGCCCCCAGGCCGACGATCAGCATCCCGGCCAGGAACCAGGGGCTCATCTTGTCGAGGGCGATCCCCTGGAGCAGGCTCGTGGTCAGCGTGTTGATCACCGGGGCACAGCCAAAGACCAGCGGCATCACCGTGAACGGCTTGCCGCCGAGCGAGAAGGCGAGGATCGCGCCGAGCGCCCCGACCGCCCCGAGCGAGCCGGCAGCAACGCTCCAGGCGATGCCGCTGACGTTCCACTCGCCGGTGTCGCCGAGCGGCCCGAGCAGGGCCAGCGGCACGAGCACGGCGATCAGGAAGTAGGCGATCCCGATGCAGAGCAGCGGTCGCAGGCGGCTGCCCTTCATCGCCACCTGGCCGCGATGGAGCACCGGCCCGTAGGAGCCCCAGCAGCAGATCGTGAGAGCGACGGCCAGAAGCACCTCCAGAAACCGCTCGGTTCGCTCGCCAAGCTTTGTGACGGCCCGGCCGGTGGCCGTCGGGGGCTCGGCTGCAGCCGGCGGATCGGTATCGGCGGAGGCCGGTTCGGCCGCGGCATCAGCGGAGGTGGCGGACGCCTCGGCAGCCGACGGTTCCTCAGCCGTCTCCCCGGCGGGGTCGGCTAGCAGGGCGAGGGTCGGAGCTTTCGGGGTGGCCTGCTCCTTGGCATCTGCCGCCGCGGGCTGCGGCTTGAATACGAGCACGATGACCGCCCCGGTGATCACGAGCAGGAGGCCGGCGAGGAACAGGCCTTTGAGCTGGTTGAAGGCCCGGTTCATGAAGGCGGTCAGGAGCGTGTTGACCACCGGGGCACCGCCAAAGACGAGCGGCATCACGTAGATCGGCCGGCCGCCGAAGGAGAGGGCAAGGATGATGCCGAGCGCCCCGAGCGCGCCGCAGGTTCCGGCCACAAGGCTCCAGATCACGCCGGTCGTCGTCCAAGAGCCCTTCTCGCCGCCGCGGGCCAAGAGCAGCGTCGGCACGATCACGGCGATCAGGAAGTAGGCCGCCCCCACGCACATCAACGGCCGCAGTGCCGAGTGCATCGCCTCACGGCCGTTGTGGAGCACCGGGCCGTAGACACCCCAGCAGGTGGCCGTCAGGGCGATCGCGGCCAGCATGCCGAAAAACTGGAACATCGCAGGGACTCCTCAGGGCGGTCAGCGGCAGCATACTCGATCGGGGAGGCAATGCCGGGGCGTGGCCGAGCCTGTCTCAGCCGCAGTCGGGTCTCACGGGGAAGTCGGGCTCTTTGCACCCGGGCCGCGAGCGTCACTGCCGACGAGACCACGCCGCTGGTCGGCGAACCGGTCGAGTTGCTCAAGAGCGGCCCGGCCGACCTGCTCGACGTCGATCAGCCCCATGCAGTCGTGGTGGCCGAGGGGGCAGTCGTGCTTGCCACAGGGCGAGCAGGCCAGATCGAGCCTGATCTCGACGCACCTCTCGGGGTCGGAGCGACCCAGGCGGGCATCGATCGGTCCGACAATCGCAACGGTCGGCACACCGAAGGCGGCCGCGATGTGCCGCGGTCCGCTGTCGCTCGAGATGGCCAGATCAGCCCTCGCAAAGAGACCCTTGGAAAGACCGATCGGCAAGTCAGCCTCGTCGTGGAGGCCGGCGACAGCCGGATGGGCGACGCTCTCGACCACCCCGCGGGCCTGATCGCGGTCGCCAGGCCCGCAGTGAACCAGGAGCCTCACGACCGGCAGCCGCTCGATCAGCCAACGTGCCAGGCCCATGAGCTTGTCGCGGCCCCAGGCCCGGGCCGTACCCGTCGCGCTGTTGTCGTTAAGGATCACCAGCGGTCCATCCCGCCCCGAAAACAGGCGGGCCAGCAGCGTCTCGGCTGCCGCCCGGTCGGCTGCCGAGGCGACCAGCTCCACGGTAAGCGGGCCGCGGGGGGCGCCGAGGGCCGCCGCCACGTCCATGAAGGCGACCGGTGGTGGCACGAGGGTCACGCGACCGCGGTCATCGCGGTGCGGTGGCAGGGCGTCGCTGAGCAGCCAGCGTCGCCAGTGGCCAGCCGAGCCGACCCGTCGGCGGCCGCCTCCCCGCCAGGCGAGTGCCGCGGCGGAGAGGGAGTTGGGCAGGATCGCCACGGCGTCGGGGCGGGCCGCTCGCAGGGCCCGGGCCGCTGCCGCGAAGCTGGTGGCTGGATTGCGACGGTGCCGGTCGTACGCGATCGTGTCATCGAGCCAAGTCGTGCCGGCGAGGAGGTCGGCGATCACCGGCCGCATCACGCCGGTGATCCGAGCCGACGGGAAGTGGGCTCGTAGCGAGCGGAGGGCGGGCGTCGCCATCACGGCGTCACCCACCCAGCGGGGCATGATCACGGCCAAGTGCATCCGATCACGGTACCGCCTCGCCTGCCGCCGCGGCGAGGGCGATTTTTGGCAGACCCGAGCCGGTCAGTCGCTGCGGGGGCGGATGGGAATCACGGCCCGGAAGGTCACGATCGTCGCTGCCGCCACGGCAGCGGCCAGCGAGACGGCCGACGTGATGGCGATCCAGGCGAGCGGCAGTTCCGCCTCACCGCTGACCAAGGCGGGTGACACCGCCACCACCGCCGCGGTGGTGCCCACGGACAGGCCGATGGCGACCATCAGGATCGTCTCCAAGGCCAGGAGCCTCCGGACACGAGCCAGCGTAAAGCCCACCGCCCGCAAGACCGCCAGCGTGCCGAGCCGCTCGAGCATTCCCTGGAGCTGCACCGCGGCCACACCCGCCGTGCCGAGCAGCATGCCGAGGGCGGCGAGCGCCTGAAAGCCGCTGAGAAAGGTGTTCTGCACCGCCTGGAGGCTGGCCAGTCGCTGCGAGGCGGAGGTGATCGCGACACCGGCATCCGCCCATGCCGCTGTCACCGCTTCGGCCACGTCACCGCGGTTGGCAGCGGGCACGGCCGTCGCATCGATCAGTGCCATCGCGTAGCCCGAGCGCTCGGGGAAGGTCTGCTCGAAGCCCCGCTCGCCGGCGATCACGAACCCCTGGAGGATGCCCGGCTCGAGCAGGCCCACGATCCGAAAGCGGGCGGCCTGTCCCGCATCGTCCGGGAGCGTGAACTCCGAGCCGACCCCGCCGAGCTTCAGGCCCCATTGCGCGGTGGCCTGATCGAGGATGACCGGCACCGGCTCGTCGGCAGCGACCATCGTGAGGAGCGTCCAGGGGTTGCTCTCGCCCGGCGGCAGCGGCAGATGGGCGAGGAAGCGGAATCCGCCCCGGGCGATGAAGCTGGGCCCGACGCCGAGCACGGTCGGTCGCAGCGTGGCGTAGAGGTTGGTGCAGGCGGCGTCGTCACCGCCGCTCGAACGCAGTCTGGCGATCTGGCAATCAGCCAACGTCTCCCGTTGCTCCGTCGACAGGCCGAGGCCGGCCCGGACCTCGGCGTCAGCCGGATCGACGCCGCTGGCCGTTCCGAGTGTGACGATCTCCGTCCAGCCGCCGGTGGGGCCGGCTCGATCGCTCAGGTCGGCCGGCGGCCGCTGGGCGAACGACGAGACCGCAACGATCAGAAAACTCGCCATCGCCACGATGGCCGCGACTGAAAAGGCTCGGCCAGCGGCATGGCCCAGATCGCGGAGGGCCAGGCCGACAAGGCTCCGCGGCGGCGTGGAGGCCGGCGTGGCAGAAAGCCAGCGGGAGACGAGCGCCAACAACCCCGCCAGGGCCGCAAATCCGGCGGTGAAGAAGAGCCCGACCGCCGCCTGCGGTGAGGCGGCTCTGCCAAACGCTGCCGTCAGAGCCGCGATCGACAGCCCTGCGACCGCGACCGCCGCCGAGAGCCAGCCCCGCCGC
>JAQCJP010000018.1 GCA_027592945.1 Planctomycetota bacterium | reverse complement strand
GGCTGAGCTGCGTCGGATTCTCGTGGAACATCGCGAGGCGACCGCGTCGCGAGTCGCCGGGCTCGAGGCCGAGGCGGCGGCGATCCGCCGCGAGGCCAGCCAACTCGATCGAGCGCTGGGCGAGGCGGCGTCACTCGCCGACACGCGGCTTGCTGATCTCGGCCGGCTCGACGCCGCCCTGGGACAAGCCGAGCGATTGGTCGCTGCCGGCAAGGCCGAAATCGCCACGCTGACCGATGCCCTGGCGACGGCCGAGACCATCGTCGCCGCGCAAACGGCCGAGACCCGGCGGCTCGACTCGGCCCTGGCCAACGCCCAGCAACTGGCGACGGAGCGACTTGCGGACCTCGGCCAGCGGGATGCCGCCCTCGCCGAAGCCACCGGTCTCGCCGAAGCGAGGCTCGAAGAGATCACCCGAGTCGATGCCGCCCTGGCCGACGCCGAGCGACTGCTGGCCGCCGGCAGGACCGAAATCGTCACGCTCACCGACGCCCTGGCCAAGGCTGAGAACATCGTCGCCGAGCGAACGGCCGAAGCAGAGCGGCTCGCCACGGCACTCGCCAGCGCCCAGCAGCTGGCGACCGAGCGACTCGAGAGCCTCGGACAGCGTGACGCCGCCCTCGCTGAAGCCACTGCCCTCGCCGAAACACGGCTCGAAGAGATTGCTCGACTCGATGCAGCCTTTGGAGAAGCCAGCGGCCTCGCTGAATCACGGCTCGAGGAGATCACCCGGCTCGATGCGGGACTCAAAGAAGCTGCCACCCTCGCCGACACGCGACTGGTCGAGATCGGCCGACTCGACGCGGCCCTGGCCGCAGCCGAGCGGTTCGTGGAGGCCGGGAACGCCGAAATCGCCGGGCTGACCGAAGCTCTGGCCGCGGCCGAGGCGGTCGTCACCGAGCGGACGGCGAACGTCGGCCGCCTCTCGGCTGCGATCCCCGCGATCGAGCAACTCGCCCATGACCGACTGGCCAGCTGCGAGGCACTCGATCGCCAGCTGCGGGAGACCGCCGCGGCCCTGGCGGCCACGGAAGACCTGGCCCGCCGCAGGCTTACCGAGATCGAGAAACTCACCCGCCAGGTGGAGGTCTTCACCGCCGGGCTCGAGCAGGCCGGGGAGGCTTCGGCATGAGTGAGGCCCTGCTCTGCCAGCTCGATCATCTCGTCGCAAGCCCCGACGCCCTGTTTGGGTTCGGCTGGGCAGTGCCGCGTGCTGCCCGGATCGAGTCGGCTCGACTGCGGCTCGAGTTTTCGGATGGTGCCGATACGCTCGTCGCCCTCTCGCTCGACAGGCCCCGTGAAGACGTTGCCGCGGCATTTCCCGACAACCCGCATGCCGCCAATGCGGGCTTCATGCTCCTGGCCGGCTGGCCGGACGGTCCCCCGCAAGCGGCGGCCCTCGAGTTTCGACTGGCCGACGGCCACCACGAGCGGGTTTCGCTCGACCTCCCGGCGATCGATGCACCCCGGCGGCCGGCCGGTGTCGGCTGGCGGTACCTGGCCCGTCGCGGCTGGGCCCACCTGCGTCTGGGCCGGCTGCGGGCGGCACTCAGCAGGTTTCGGGAACTGCGTCGCCGCAGCCGGGCGGAAGCCCGTACGATCCGCGACTCGGAGTTCGCCGCGGCGGTGGCCGGCCAGCGGCTTGCCGTGATCGCCGATCACTGCATGGGAGGCGGAGCCAATGCCTCCCGCGATCGCCGGATCGCAGAACTGACCGGCCAGGGCCTCACCGTTGTCCTGCTGACTTTTATCGTCTCCTCGCTTTCGCTGCAGGCCGAGGTCCACCAGGCCGGCCGGAAGGCTGTCGGCCTGAAACTCGACCACGTGGGCCAACTGACCGCCGCCCTGGACGGAGGCCGGCTGGAGCGGGTGATCTACAACTGCGGGGTCTCCTTTCCCCGACCACTGGAGCTCTGCGGATTTCTGCTCGGCCTGGCCGAAGGCCGCCGCCTTGAAGTCGTGATCCACGACTACTTCACGGTCTGCCCCTCGGCCTTCCTGCTCGACGACGCGGGCCGCTTCTGCGGCGTGCCCGAGGTTGATCGCTGCCGAACCTGCCTCCCGGCTCACGAGGATGGCTTTGTCAGCCTGGCTGGCTGCCGCTCGATCGATCATTGGCGATCGGCCTGGGGCAGGCTGCTCGCCCGGGCTGACGAGATCTGCTGCTTTTCGGAATCGTCGCGGCAACTGCTGGCCCGGGCCTACCCGAAGATTGCGGACCGGGTTTGCGTCAGGCCCCATCAGGTCGCCCCGCTGCGTCGCGTTCAGCGTGCATCCCCTGCCCCGGGTGGGCCGGTCGTGATCGGGGTGATCGGGGTCATCTCCCATCACAAGGGGGCGGATGTGGTTGCTGCACTGGCCCTCGCGATCGCCGAGACCAAAGCCCCGGCGCGGCTGGTCGTCATCGGCCAGGTCGAAGCCGCCTGCCCGCCGGAGGTCGTCCATGAGACTGGCCCCTACGAGCCGGGCTCGCTGCCCGACTTGGTGGAGCAGCATGGTGTCCAGGTGGCCCTGCTCCCCTCGATCTGCCCGGAAACGTTTTCCTTTGTCGCCCACGAGATCATCTCGATGGGCCTCCCCCTGGTCACGCTCGATGTCGGGGCGCCGGCTGATCTGGCCCGCTCGTATCCGCTCGGCCGCGTCGCGTCCCGGGCCGATGGTCCAGGACTCCTCGCCGAGATCGCAGGCTTTGCTGCCGAGTTGTCCAGCCCTCCTGCGGAGCCCTGCGGATGAACCGAGCCGAGCCCACCGCCACCGCCAAGACGATTCACGTCTTCACCAGCGCCGCCTGCAACTATGTGCCCAAGGTCCGGGCCCTTGTCGCTTCGATCCGCCGCCATCAGCCGGCCTGGCGGATTCATCTGGCCCTCTGCGATGCCCCGCCCCCGGAGATCGACCTGGCCGGCGAGGACTTCGACGAGATTCATCCGCTGGCCGAGCTCGGCATTCCGGACCATCGGGGCTGGGCCTTCTGCCATGAGATTGTCGAGTTGGCCACGGCGATCAAGCCCTTTCTGCTCTGTCGGCTCTTGGAGCGGGAAGACTGCGGAGGCGTCGTCTACCTCGACCCCGACACGGTCGTCTTCTCACCACTCGAGGAGGTCGAGGCGGCTCTGGCCGCGGCCAGCGTTTCTCTCACGCCCCACCTGACGCTGCCCGAGGCCAGCCTCGAGGGGGTGATGGACAATGAGATCGCCGCCCTCAAGCACGGTATCTACAACCTCGGGTTTCTTGCGGTCAGCCCCACCGACACCGGCCGGCGGTTTGCCGCCTGGTGGGCCGACCGCTGCTACCACTTCTGCCGCGACGCCATTCCTCACGGCCTGTTCACCGATCAGCGGTGGATCGACCTGGTGCCCGCCTTCTTCCCCGGCACCTGCATCCTCCGCTCGAGCCGGCTGAACGTCGCCTCCTGGAACGTCTCGACCAGACGGGTGACCGGCACCGCCCCCGACGAGGTCCTCGTCGATGACCAGCCGCTGGGCTTCTACCACTTCACCGGCTTCGACTCGGGCGCCCACCACGAGATGGCCTGGAAACACGCTGCGGACCAGCCAGTGGTGCGAAGCCTGATCGACTGGTATGCCGCCACGATCACCGAACTGGGCCGGGATCCGCTGGCTGCCGTGCCCTGGGCGTTTGGGAGATTCGCCAACGGGCAGCCGGTGCCGGCGGCCGCCCGGCTGGTCTACCGTGAGCGGCTCGACCTCCAGCGGGCCTTTCCCGATCCCTTCGCTGCCGGCGGCTTTCCCGAGTGGTGGGAGAGTCAGGGCCGGATCGAGTATCCCGCCCTCTTCGACGAGCAGACGTCCGCTGCCGCTCTCACCCAGATCGCTGCCGGGCTTTCGCCCGGCTTTCGCGGCGGCGTCGGCTCCACCTCGGTGGCCCAGGGACTGCGTCAGACGCTCGCCCGGGCCGCCGCCGACGCCTCGTTCCGCAGTCGGCTCACTGGGCGGGCCTGGGAGATCCTCACGACCGAAGGGCTCCCCGGCATCGTCAAGCGACTGGCCCGCTGACCGTCGCTCCACGATCAGGCGGCCCGGCGGCTGCCTCCGCAGACAGCCAGCGGGTCGGCCGAGGGGTCGCCGGTGCGGCGGCCCTTGTGATGCATGAGGGGGGCGGTCTGTTGGCGTCCTTCCGGCCCGAACCGCCAGAGCACCGAGTGGAACGCGTCCTGGCCCATCGCCTGACGGCGGGCTGGATCCCGCCGACGGTGTTGGCGACGACCGTCACCGCCGCCACCCCGCCGGACACTCGCTGCGGGTTCACCTCACGCAGGCTCGGGGTGGACCCATATTCCGCGCATCCTCGAATGGGAAAAGGGTACAGGCACCTCGCTTCGCTCGGAGCCAGTCCCCTTTTCCATAGAAGCCCCCCGGAAGCCCGAGTTCGTTTGCGTCCCCCAACTCACTCCACGATCACCGGGTAGCCCGGCGTCTCGAGGAAATGCTCGCCGTCGCACATCCGCAGCCGCAGCCGGAGCGTGTGCTCGCCCGGCGGCAGCGTGCCGGCCGGTAGGATCCCGCGAAACCCGCTGTCGGCCAGCCCGGGCTGCTTGAAATACTCGGCGACGTCGGGCCGCGGCAGGCCGTAGCGAACCTCGAACCCGCGGTCACCGACGACCAGCTCGACGCCGGCCGCGGGCCGGCCCGCCTCTCGGTCGACCGCCCAGCCGGCCACCGTCAGCGGCGCCTCCCGGGCAATCCGGGGCGGTGGCTTGCCGAGCGGAAAGGACTGATCGTTGATCGACTCAAGCGAGTAGTCGGTGTGGTCGGGAACCCGCTCGAGACGGCCGGACTCGGTGAGACCCGCAGCCGGCACCGAACGAGCCTCGGCGGCAAGCTGTTCCGCGCGGGCAAAGCAGTAGCCGCCGTCGGCCGCGATCGGAGCCAGCAGGCGGCGGCCCATGTTGACATTTTCGAAAAATCGACGAATCAACGCGTCGCTCCGATCACCAGCGGCATACGAAGCGGCCGCCTGATGGAGTTCCCGCATCCAGACGGCCCAGGCCCGATACTCGACGATGTCACCCGGCAGAATGGCCACCAACAGGCCGGCAGCAACAGCCAACTGGCGGGCCGCCGGAGCACTGCCCTCACCAAGCAGCCAGGCCCCGGCCCGCCGCAGGCCGAGTGACGCAAGCGAACCCCAGGCCAGCAGTGCCGTGGGGGCATACTTCTTGTTGAGCGCTTCCAGCGGACTCAGGCCACCGCGGAACAGCCCACCGACGGTCGCCGTGCCGAGCACAAAGGCGAGCACCGCGACGTGGAAGAGTTCGAACTCGCCGAGACTCTCCCGCCGCCTCCAGAGATCGGCCGCGACGAGGCCGAGGGCCGCCCAGAAGCCGAGCACGACCGCATGCAGGAGGAGCGGGTCGGCATGATGAATGATCGGCCAGCCACCATCGCGAAACCAGACACCCCCAGGAAAGTAGGCCGTAAACCGAATCGCCTGGGCCAGGTTCGTCGCCGTCCGGACATGCTCAGCCGGCCCGCTGGCAACGTAGGCGAGTCCGTAGGCTCCGATCACCGCTGCTCCCACCAGGATCACGGCCGCCAGCGGCCCACGCCAGGGACGCCGTCGAAACGGGGGCGAGATGATCGCAAGCAGCATCGTCGCCGCCGCGGCAGCCGGCAGCGCGAAGACACCGGCAGCGCTCGAGACCGCCGCCCCTGCCGCGGCCAGCAGGCAGAGGCCCCAGCCTTGCCGCCGGCTGTCCTGCCTGCCTGTGACGGCGATTGCGTAGCCGGCGAGCGCGGCGACGACAAAAAAGTTGGCCGAGACATGCTGGAGCAGGATCGGGAAGGTGAGCGTCCACGTTAGGCGGCCATTGAGGAGCACCGCCGCCAGCAATGCTGCCGCAAAGGCAAGGCCCACGGCAGGCAGCCCCGGCAGACTTCTGCGGAACATGACCACCTCGATGGCCACGATCCCGATGGCGAAGATGAGCGTGGCGATGGCTGGCAGCAGATTCGCCCCATGCCAGATCGCATAGTCAGCCGCCACCGCCAGGCGGGTCGGCACGATCAGGTGCTCGTTGTGGAATCGGAACAGGCTCTCGGCGGAGATGCCCTCGAGCACACCCGTGTCACGAAACAGCGTCAGATGGTCTCCCCAGGGGACGTCGTGCACGAGCCCCGCGGCCGCGGTGATCGCCAGGGCCGGCATCACCGCCAGGCAGACCACCGCCAGCCAGCCGACCCATCGAGAACGAGCTGATCCGGAGAAAGTGGCTGGATCGATTGGAGGGGCCATTGGTGAGCGACGAGCGGGGCCGAGGGCGTGACCGAGACGGAAGTTTGACCCGCCTGGGAAGCGAGGATAGCGTCAAATTATGTTGGAAACCATCGACGGAGGACGGGAAACGACGCACACGCGACCGCCGCCAGTGAGGAGCATCACCGCGGTCGGGCCAGCGGCGTTGCATCCCGACAGGTCCAACGGCCGCTGGTCGACGCTTTTGCGTGCCGGTTTCCTGATCGCCTTTGGCCTCACACTGGTGCACGTCCTGGCCTTGCCGCTGGTGATCCCCTACGACGGCCACGAATACATCGATTTCGCGGCCGTGCTCTTCTCTGATCGCTTTCCCAGTGACTGGCAGCCGCCGATTCGCACGCCCGGCTATCCGGTGGCCCTCCGGGCCGCCTTCGAACTCTTCGGGCGGCAGCCCCTGGCGGTCGTGGCGGTCAACGCGGCCTTCGCAGCGGGCATGCTCGCGATCATCGCCGCCCTGACTCGCCGCCTCGCCGGCGACACGGCCGCGGCCGCGGCCGTCATGGCGACGGCCCTCTTCCCGCTCTCAATCGCCTATCAGCATCACGCCCTCACCGAAAGCGGCATGGCCTTCCTGCTGGTTCTGACCGCCGGCTGCCTACTCCTGCCGGCCGCCACGCCCCGATCCGGCTGGCTGAAGGCTGCCGCCCTGATCGGAACGCTGACCGCCGGCTATTACCACCGCCAGTCGATGCAGTTTGTGCTCCCGGCAGCAGCTGGCCTGTTTGCCCTCTCGATCCTCGCCCGCCCGGGCGACCGCTGGCGAAGCAGCGTGAGCCGTGCCCCGTACGCCGCCTGGATCCTCGGCCTTCAGACGGTCGCCGTCCTGCTCGTTCCCATCGGCCTGGCCCGGCTCTGGGAGCCTTACGCACCGTCGAAAGACATTCGCAGCTACATGATCAAGCAGGGGATCGTCCGGCAGGCAGTCATTCCGCCCGGCGACCCGATCCTCGGCGAAGCCGCCGCCGACTATGCGGTCGCGGTGGATGAGGGCTGGCAGGAGAGCAGGCTGATTTCCGGCATCAAACCTGCCCGCATCGGTGAACTCGCCGGGAATCTCTACCCGGTGCTCGAGCCGCCAACCGCGACGCTGGCTCGCCTGGCGGCGACCCACCCGGGCCGCTACCTCGCCGGTGTCGGCCGGACGCTACTGCTCTATGCCGGCTATCCAGTCCCACAGAGCACCAACTGGTCTGCCGAACACGCCGCCTTCGGCCCGGCCCTGGCTGCCGGCCACAACCAGATCGACGAGGGCCTGCTCCGCCTGACAAGCTCCACCCGCCGGGCTTTCTCCGAGCCGGCCGCTCCCAGCCTGGTTTCCGCCGCCCTCTGGGGCATCGCCCCGCTCTTCGACCACGGAATCGTGCCCCTTGGGATGGTGGCCCTCGTCGGGCTGGTGGCCGTCGGCCTCTGGCAGCGGGACATCCGATTGATCATCGTGGCCGCGGTGCCCCTCGCCTACCTGCTCGGCCACGCGGCAATGCTCGCCGCCGAAGACCGCTACGCCTTCCCGGCCCAGCCCTTCGCCGTCGCCGCCATCGCTGCCCTGGCCACCCGGGCTGCCGCCAACTTCGGTGCATCCCCCCGACCAAACCCCTCCCCATAGAAGCCCCCGGGCGCGAGCCGGGGGGGACGGGCCGTTGGGCCTACACCGGCTCCACCAACCGCTCGAGCCGGCCGTCCCGAACGATCCGGCCCTGCCGGAGCTCGATCACCCGGTTGCACTCCCGCGAAATCAGATCGGCCGAATGCGAGGCGAGGACCAGAATCCCGCTCCTGTCGACCACCTCCCGGAGCCGCGCCTCAGCCTGCTCCTTGAACTCGGCGTCGCCCACGGAAAGCCATTCGTCCATCAGGAGGATGTCGCAACGGATGCTCGTGGCGATCGAGAAGGCCAGTCGCATCATCATGCCCGAAGAGTAGGTCCGCACCGGCATCGAGAGGTAGTCGCCCAGCCCGCTGAACTCCGCGATCTCGGGAGTGAGCCGGGCCATCTCGGCTCGGGAAATCCCCTTGAGCACGCCTCGCAAGGCGATGTTCTCCCAGCCCGTCGCCTCGGGCTCCATTCCCTGGACCGGCTCGACGAGGCTCGAGATTCGCCCCACCGCCTCGCGACTGCCCCCCTGAGGCGGAAAGACGCCCTTGAGCGTTCGCAGCAGCGTCGTCTTGCCGGAGCCGTTGTGGCCCATGATCCCCACGCGATCCCCCTCGCGGATCTCGAGGCTGATGTCCTGGAGCGCCTGGATCACCGTCACGCCCGCGTCCTGGCCGATCCGGCCGCCAGTCACGCTCGATGAGAGCACATGCTTCAGCGACGTGCCGTAGGCCCCGAAGATCGGGAAGGCGACGCTCACGTCGGTCAGGGTGATATGGGGCATGGGGGCGTGCGCTGGAGACTCAGAGCCAGTAGACGACCTGGCTGCGTTTGCGGGCGTAGAGAATCGCGGCCACGGCGACATTGAGCACGGTCCAGCCGAGAATGCTCGCCCAGACCGCAGGAGGCGGCGTCCGGTCGAGCAGCGGGCCGCGAACGACGTCGAGCAGTTGGGCAAAGGGATTGAGCAGCAGGAGCCGGGCCTTGGGGGGAAGCTTGTCGGGCAGCCAGAAGACCGGGGTCACGAACATCAGAAACTGCATCAGGCTGGAGACGATCGGCGGGACATCACGGAAGCGGGCGCAGACGATGCCGAGCGTGAAGGTCGCCGCCAGCAAGTTGGCAAGCACGATCGGGAAGCCGGCGAAGAACAAGAGATTCGCCGGAGCCGGGCCGATCCCTGCCCAGATGGCGATCGGCACCACCAGCACGATGTGGTGGGCGAACTGGATCAGGTTGCGTGCCCAGACCCGCCAGCCGAAGACCGCCAGTGGGTTGTCGCCCTGCTTGATGTGATTGGCCGCTCCGCTGAAGGCCGTGCAGCCGTCGTTGATCGTGCCGGCGAAATATTGCCAGAAGATGATTCCCAGGGCGAGATGGGGAAAGAACTCGCTCTTGGAGACGCCGAAGAGTTCGGTGTAGAGCGGGCCGATCCCCAGCAGCATCAGGCCCATGCTGATTGTCAGCCAGAGGGGGCCAAGCATCGAGCGGCGATACCGCAGCACGATGTCGTAGCGGGCCAGCGTCCACCAGGCCCGGGCGTTTTGGGTACCCCGCCACCAGTCGTGCCAGGCAGCCGCCGTACTCGAGAAAGATTGCTGCATGAGGGATCGGCCGGATGATGAGCCGGCCGGCACGCCCCGCACGCCTGAGCCCCGGGCAGGAGATGCCTCCGGAAGAAAGACACTAGGCAGGCGTGCAGGGGGCGTCAAGCGACCCGCCCGCCGGGCTGGTTATAGTAGTTCGTGCGTGCTTCAGGAGGCATGGCCGGGATCGTCACCAGCATCATGACCGGCAGGATCCACCAGGGATGCCGACGCCAGCTGCGACGGTCACCGTCGTCATCGTCAACTTCAACGGCGGCGAGCATGTGCTGCACTGCTTGCGCTGCCTGGCGGGCCAGACCTGGCTGCCCCAGCAGATCGTCGTCATCGACAACGCCTCGCGGGACGGGTCGCTGGCGGCCTGCCGGCAGCTGATCGAAACCGACGAGCGGCTTGCCACGCGGACGAGCATCGACGAGTCAGCCGCAAACCTCGGCTTTGCCGCCGCCGCCAATCGAGGGATCGCCCTGGCCGACACCGACCTGGTGGCCCTCCTCAATCCCGACGCCTTTCCCCAGCCGGGCTGGCTCGAGGCGCTCGTGGCGGCGGCAGTCGCCCATGCCGATGTGGCCGCCTTCGGCTCCCGGCAGATGCTCGCCAATCGCGACAGCATCCTCGACGGGATCGGCGACCGCTGGCACCTCAGCGGTCTGGCCTGGCGGGAAGGGCATGGCCGCCCGCTCGAGCCTGCCGACCTCGAACCAAAAGAAATCTTTTCGCCCTGTGCCGCGGCGGCCCTCTATCGCCGCGCCGCAGTCCTCGAAGTCGGCGGCTTCGACGAGGACTACTTTTGCTATGGCGAAGACGTCGATCTTGGCTTCCGGCTCCGGCTGGCCGGCCAGCGGGCCCGCTCGGTGCCCGCGGCGGTCGTCGCCCATGTCGGGGGAGCGAGCGGCAGCAGCGAGGCGGCCACCTTCCTCGGCCACCGAAATCTGCTTTGGACCGTCATCAAGGACACACCGGCTCCCCTGCTGCCGGTCGCTTTGATCGGCCACCTGGCCCAATCTATCCTGACAGGGTTGTTTCTCGGCTGGCGGGGCCGGGGAGGTGCGTTCGCCAGTGGCAAGATGGCCGCCCTGGCGGGATCGAAACGCTGCTGGCAGAAGCGGCGGGTCGTGCAGGCAGGCCGCAAGGTTTCGACATGGCAGATCTGGCGGATGATCGACATCGCTCCCTGGCGGCGGGGGCGGTGACGGATCGTGAGCCGCCAGACTCACCGACCGACCCGCACGGTGAGCCGGTCAGCGTGGTGATCGTCAACCACAACGCGGGGCAGTTGCTGGCCGACTGCCTGGCCGCGGCGCTCGGGCAGGCCCGGCAGGTGATCCTCGTCGACAACGCCTCGGAAGCCGGGACCTTCGAGGCGGCAGTGGCGGCATTTGTCGCCGACAGCCGGCTGACCATCATCCGCTCGGCAGAGAATGACGGCTTCGCGGCAGGCTGCAATCGGGGGGCTGCTCTGGCTGAAGAGCCGATGCTCCTGTTTCTCAATCCCGACTGCATTCTGGGAGCCGGCTCCCTGGGACGATTGCGACACGCGGTGGAGACCACCGAGCAGGTCGGCATGGCCGGCGGGCTACTGACCGATCTCGACGGCAACGAACAGGGTGGCGCCCGGCGGAGCGTGCCGACGCCGTGGCGGTCGTTCGTGCGAGGCTTCGGCCTGGGGAGGCTGGCCTGGTTGGCTCCGGGGCTTTTTTCCGACTTCTATCTCCATCGTCAGCCGCTGCCGGCTGAGCCGGTCGATGTTGAGGCGGTCTCCGGCGCGCTGACGCTGGTGGCCCGTGAAGCATTCGCCGACGCCGGGCCGTGGGATGAAGGCTTTTTCCTGCACTGCGAAGATCTCGATCTCTGCATGCGGTTTCGGAAAGCCGGTTGGCGGGTGCTGTTCGTTCCTGATGCCACGGCAGTGCATCATCGCGGGATGTGCAGCCGCGCCCGGCCGCTGGCCGTCGAGTGGCACAAGCATCGGGGGATGATCCGCTTCTACCGGAAGCATTTCCGGGCCGCGTATCCCTATGGCCTCTTCGGGCTGGTGATCGCCGGCGTCTGGCTGCGGTTCTCCGCGGTGGCGGCCGTGCAGGCGATCGGCTCGCTGCGACGGAGGCCCGAACCAGTTGCTCGGCCGGTGTCCCGGCCATCCGCCCCGGGAGCCGCCCGGATGGCCGCCTCACCCACCCTGCCTTCGTGAGGATTCGTGGTGGCCGACGCCTCCCAGACGACGAGCGAGCGGAGCGGCTCCACGATCGGCGTGCTCGGCGGCACGAGCATCGTCGGCGGGCCGCTTCTCACGCTGGCCGTTCGCGATGGCCTGGAGGTGCTGGCCGTTTCCCGGTCGACCGCCGGCCGTCCGGCCGCCTCGGGTGTCCACTGGTGCCAACCCCAAAGCCCGCCCCCGCCGGGAGTGGGCCCGATCACGGCCTGGATCAGCCTCTGTCCGATCTGGGTCGTCCCCGACCTGATCGAATGGCTCGAGCAGATGGGCATCGAAACGCTGGTGGCCGTCTCGTCGATGAGCATCGAGACCAAGCGGGACTCACCCGTCGCCGCCGAGCGAAACCTCGCCGAAACCCTGGCGGCCGCCGAAGATGCCCTGACCGAGTGGGCAGAGAATCGAGGACGTCGGCTGGTGATTCTCAGGCCCACGATGATCTACGACGGCGTCCGCGATGGAAATATCACGGCGATCGCGGCCTGCGTCCGTCGGCTGGGATGGTTTCCGCTCTGCGGTCGAGCGGAGGGGCTGCGGCAGCCGGTGCATGCCGGCGACGTCGCCGCCGCCTGCCTCGCGGCGGCCCGCCATCCGGCCCCGGCCCGGCTCTACACGCTCTCCGGAGGTGAGCCGCTGAGCTTTCGTGAACTCGTCGCACGGACCTGCCGGGCCGGAGGCCTGCCGATCCGGACCGTGTCACTCCCGGCGTGGGCCTGGAACCTGGCGGCCCGTGTCGGCCGCCGGTTCGGGGTCGCGGCGGGGCTGACCGTCGGGGCGGGCATGCGGATGAATCAGGATCTCTCCTGTGATCATGCCCGGGCGACGAAGGATCTCGGATTCCAGCCCCGGGCCTTCGTTCCCGGCGGAGGTACACTCGGCCAGACGGCTGCCTTCGAGGCGGCACGTTGTCTTGCGGGGTCGAACGAGTGATGACGACGAGTCCAGACCAGGCGGCCGCACCGGTGGGCTTCGATCCTGGCCAGGCCGCCGTGACGACCCTGCTGGCGGCCGCGCTCATCGGTCTTCATCTCGTCATCGATCCGAGCGTCTATGACGTCTCGCAGCTTCCCCGGCTCTGGGCCCTTTTGGCAGCGCTCTTGGTCGCGGTGCCGGCGGTGCTCTGGCTGCCGTCGCTTGCCCGCCGGCTCGATGCCCGTCCGCTCGCCGACCCGCTGGTGATCGCGGCAGCGGCATACCTTGTCATTGACGTGCTCTCGCTGTGCTGGTCGGTCAATATCTCCGCTGGGTTTACCGATGTCTTCCGAACCCTGGGCAGCGTGCTGGTGCTCTGCCTCTGCCTGCTGCTCTTTCCGCTCGCCAGAGACTGGCAAGCCCGGCTCCTCCAGACGGCGGTCATCGCCACGCTGGTCGCCGTCGGCTTCGGCGGCTGGGAAACCCTCCCCTTGCCGCCGAGCCGGCGGGCCCTCGAAATGGCCTTCCTCGACGGGATGATGTCCAACGTCAATCTCTATGCCGGCTTCCTGCTCCTGCTTCTGCCCTGGTGCGTCCTCGCCGCAGTGCAGCTCCCCGGAGGCTGGCGGCCGGCCGGGGCGGCCACCGCCACGGCGGCTGTTGGCCTGATTCTCGTGATCCAATCACGGGCGGCCTGGCTGGCCCTGGCGGCCGGCGGGGTTGT
This sequence comes from Planctomycetota bacterium, assembly GCA_027592945.1. Classification (GTDB taxonomy): domain Bacteria; phylum Planctomycetota; class Planctomycetia; order Pirellulales; family UBA1268; genus QWPN01. Next base: position 14,472 of record JAQCJP010000018.1, on the reverse strand, counting down.
GGCCGGGATCCTGATGCTCAGGCACCGCCGGCAGCTGGTCGTGCCGGCCGGCACTCAGCTGCTCGTCACCGGCGGCCTCGGGCTGACGGTCGTCGCAGCCCTCGGCCTGGCGGGCCTCGCCGGCTCGGATGACGACGCGGGCGATGCGATTCGGAGTCTGGTCGTCACGCGGCCCCACCAGGAGGGCGGGCCGAGCGATGGCGGCCGGATCCAGGTCTGGGCGATCGCCGCCGAGATGATCGCCGACCATCCGCTGACCGGCGTCGGTGCCGGCAACTTCACGATCCGGATGCACGAGTATTTCGGGGGCGAGCAGGGCCGCTCGTCCGCCGACTTCGCCGATCTCGCCAGCGACAACTGGATCAGCCCCCACAACGACTTCCTCTGGGTCTTTGCCGAGAAGGGACTGCCGGGAATCATCGCCTTTCTGGCGATCTTCGGCCTGGCCGCAGCGGGCCTGCACCGCGTTGTCCACGGTGATCCGTCGGTGGCCGACGCCCGGCTGGCCGTGGCGACCACCGCAGCGCTGGTGAGCTATCTCGTGCTCTCCTGCCTCGACTTTCCGCTCGACCGGGTCAGCCATCAGGTGGTCCTGGCGGTGCACCTGGCAGTTGTCGTGCTGCTTGACCGATCGATGCGGACAACAGCCGCTGCCCCGATGCCGCTCCCGCCAGCCTGGCTGGTCGTCCCGCCGCTGGCGGCGGCGGTCATACTCGGCCTTGTCTACGCCAGCGCCGGGATCTCCCAGGAGCGGGCTGTGATGGCCGCCCGGCGAGCGGAGCACGACGGCGACTGGCCGGCAATGCGGGCGGCTGCCCGGCAGGCCGCCACGCCCTGGAAGACGCTCGACCCCCTGGCGGTGCCGGTCGCCTTCCTGGAGGGCGTGGCCGAGCAGCGGCTCGGCAATCTGCCGGCAGCCACCGCCTGCTTTGAGCGGGCGATCGTCGCCAATCCCAATCGCAGCTACATCCTTCAGAATCTCGGGGCCGCCTACGCCGAAGGCGGCCGGCTCGACGACGCGGTGACCGTCTTCGCGATCGCCGCCGACCGCTATCCCGACCGGATCGACCTGCGGCACAACCTCGCCATGGCCCTGGCCGAGGCAGGCCGGTTTGCCGAGGCGATCACCGTCATCGAGGACGTGCCCGAGCAGTATCGCACCGACGGCATGGCGGACCTGCTCGCCTGGGTCCGCGACCAGGTTGGGACTGTTGAGAGCCCGCCGGAATGATCGGCATGCCTACCTGACCCGCCGGTTCAGAGCTGGGTCGGGTTGGGGGCGTCGCCGTAGACGGCCTTGGGGTCGAAGGCCTTTTCCTGCTCGAGAAACTCAAGCGCCGTCCCGGTCTGCCGGTCCGCCCCGACCGGTACCTTCCGGTAGAAGCAGGACCGATAGCCGACGTGGCAGCTCGCCCCGCCGGCAACCTCGACCCGCAGCCAGACGCAGTCCTGGTCATCGTCGATCCGCATCTCGACGATCTTCTGAACCAGGCCGCTGGTAGCCCCCTTGTGCCAGAGCACCTGACGGCTGCGGCTGAAATAGTGGGCTTCGCCAGTTTCGATCGACCGGGCGAGGGCCTCGCGATTCATGACCGCTACCATCAAGACCTCGCCGGTCTGGTAGTCGGTCGTCACGCAGGGGATGAAGCCCTGGGCGTCGAACTTGGGGGCCAGATCGTGCCCCTCCTCGACCTGCTCGACGGAATCCCGCCGACCGAAGAGGGAATCGCCACTGTCTGCCGCCGCCGCGTTCACTGCCTGCCTCGTGCACTGCCCTGGAAAACTCTTACTATACCCTCCGGTCCGGGCAGGGGGCTGCGGGCCGGCAGGGCCGGCCGTTGACCAGCGGCAGACCCCGGCCCTACCCTCCAGGAAGACCGCTGCGCATTCCTTCTCGTCCCGGAGTTTTCGCCATGCGTCTGCCCACCGTGAGCGTTGTGATCGTGATCCTCGCAGCCGGCAGCTGCCCTGCCGCCGACTGGCCGACCTTCCGTGGCCCCGGCCGCACGGGAGTCGCGGCCGACACCGAACTGCTCGAATCATGGCCCGCCGACGGCCCGCCGCTGGTCTGGGAGACCACGGGTGCCGGACGCGGCTATGCCAGCCCCGCGATCGCCGGGGAGCGAATCTTCACCCTCGGTGACAGCCTTTCGACGGCCCCTGACGCCGACGAATACCTCTCCTGCTTCGACCGCCAGACGGGCCGGCAGCTCTGGAAGACCAAGACCGGCCAGCCCTGGACGAGCGGCCAGGAATCGTGGCAGAGCTCTCGCAGCACGCCGACGGTCGACGGGCCAATGGTCTACGTGCTCACGCCCTACGGCCAGTTGGTGGCCTGTCTGGTCGCCAACGGCCGGGAGGTCTTTCGCGTTGATCTCAAGGGGCAATTCGGCGGCACCAAGGGCGACTCCTGGGGCTACAGTGAGAGCGTCACGATCGACGGCAACCGGCTGGTCTGCGTGCCGGGCGGTCCGCAGGCGACCATGGTGGCTCTCGACAAGAAGACCGGCCGGCTGATCTGGGCCTGCCCGGTGCCCGAGGATCGCGGCGCCGGTCATGCCTCGATCGTGACCGCGGAGGTCGGCGGCCGAAAGGTGTACGTGACGACCACCGCCGGCGGGGCGATCGGCGTCGACGCCAAGACCGGCACGCTGCTCTGGGCCTATCCGATCGACAGGACCACGGCCGTCATCCCCACGCCGATCATCCGGGACGACCTCGTCTTCATCGCCGCCGGCTACAAGCGGGGCGGCGCGCTCCTGCGGCAGGTGCCGGGGCCGGGGGGCCAGGTAGCGATCGAGGAGGTCTATCCGCTCAATCCCGATCTGGCCAACAAGCACGGTGGGATCGTGCTGGTCGACGACCACCTCTACGGCGACTCTGATGACAAGGGCATCCCCTTCTGCGCGGACTTCATGACCGGCACCCTCGCCTGGAAGAGCCGCGGCAGCGGCCGCAACTCCGCCTGCCTGGCGGCCGCCGACGACCATCTCTACGTCAAGTTTGCCGATGGCACGCTGGCGCTGGTCAAAGCCGACCCGGCCGGCTACGAGGAGGTCAGCAGCTTCCAGGTGCCGGGCAGCGGCGACCGGCCGAGCTGGGCCCATCCGGTGATCCTCGATGGGCTCCTCTATCTCCGCGAAGGCGATGCGATCCTCTGCTACGACATCCGGGCGAGATAAGGATCGCGGGCAGGTTACAAGCCTGCCCCCACGGCCAGGGCCCAGAGCTTCGGGCCCAGCACGACAAGGCCGATCGTGACGGCCGTCAGGACGGCGACGAGCACACCGCCGCTGGCCAGATCGAGGGCATCGCGGATGCCGTCATCGGGATAGGTGCCGACCGCCTTGGCCAAGGCCTCGAGCGACGTGTTGAAGACCTCGGCCATCACCACCAGCCCGATGGCCAGGACCACCAGGCCCCACTCGGTCAGCGAGAGGCCCAGCCAGAACCCCGCCGCCACCGCCGCAGCCGCAACCGGCAGGTGGGCGGCGAAGCTTGACTGCGTGGTGATCGACAGAAAGAACCCCCGGAACGCGTCGGCGAACTTCCCGAGCCAGGTGCGGGGGGGCGGCGTCACGGGGTTTCCACTCGCAGCCGAGCCTAGCCCACCTTCACGTAGGGATCGCCCTTCTTCCAGTTGCACGGGCAGAGCTCGTCGCTCTGCAGCGCGTCGAGGACGCGAATCACCTCGGCGACGTTGCGGCCGACCCGCCCCTGGTTGACATCGACCCACTGAATCACGCCGTGGGGATCGACGATGAAGGTTGCCCGCAGGCAGTAGCCCTCGCTCGCCTCCTGGATACCGAGGGCCGGAGCGAGCTTCTGGGCCGCGATCAACGGATAGCCCAGCTTCTCGAGGTCGGCGTGCGACCGCCGCCACATCATGTGGGAATACTCGTTGTCGGTGCTTCCCCCCACGACGCTCGTGTCGCGGTCGCTGAACTCGCCGAGTTGCTTGTTGAACTCCGCCAACTCCGTCGGGCAGACAAAGGTGAAGTCTTTGGGATAGAAGAAGTAGACCACCCACTTGCCCGCATAGTCAGCGTTGGTGAGGAGCTTAATGTCGTCCTTGCCGGTGCCGACGCAGGCCTGGCAGGAAAACTCGGGAAACGAATCGCCGACAGTGAGCATGCGGAAGCCTCCAAAGGGCGGAAAATCCATTGGGGCTAGAGTCTACGGACGCGACGGGAGCCCTTCAACACGACCGGCAAATCCGTTGGCCGCAACGCCAGGCCCAGTGCGTCTGACATACTGCTGGCGATGGCTTCACCTCGATCTGCCGCCGCTGCCAGCGAACCGCTGGTTCACTTCGACCAGACCACCGGCCGGGCCGTGCTGATCGCCCCGCGTCGGCAGACGCGGCCCCACGACGCCGATCTCGTTCGCGAACTCGGGCAGGATCCCTCCGCCTGGTGCCCGTTCTGCAGCGGGAATGAAGCCCGTACGCCGCCGGCAGTGCTCGAAGCTCGGCCCGACCCGGCCGCCGGCTGGCAGGCGCGGATCGTGCCCAACCGTTATCCCTTCGTCGAAGCCAGCCCGACCGCAGCGGGCTGCGGCGCTACTGCCGAGCGGCCCGCCCATGGGATCCACGAGGTGCTCGTCGAATCGCCCCGCCACGACACGTCGGTGGTCGCGATTGAGCCGGGTGGCTGGCGGGCGGCCTGGCAGCTTGCCCAACGGCGGCTCGCGATGCTGGCCGAGCGGGATGATCTGGCCTGGGGCACCGTCTTCAAGAACTCGGGGCCGTTGGCGGGTGCCTCGCTCGAGCACGTTCACAGCCAACTGGTGGCGATCGACTTCATACCACCGGCGGTCGGCCACGAGTTTGCCGCGGCTGCCAGGCGGACCGATCTCTTTGCCGATTTGCTGGCCGAGGCCGACAAAGCCCGCCGCGTCGTGAGGCGATCCGATGGCATGGTGGCGATGGTCCCCCCGGCTCCCCGGCAGCCCTGCGAGATCTGGATTCTGCCGGAACGGCAGGAGGCCTTCTTTCATGCCGCCGGACCCGAGCGGGCCAGCGGGATCGCCGACCTGACCCGCGACCTCGTCGGCCGGCTGGCCCGCATACTTCCCGGGGCTGACTCCAACTGGTGGCTCCACGAGGCGGCTTGGGGGGATCACCCGGCGGCCGCCGCCACCGATCGCTGGCATTGGCACCTCGAGATCCTCCCGCGGGCCACCCCGCTGGCCGGCTTCGAGCTTGCCACCGGCTGCCACATCTCGGCGGTGCCGCCCGAAGAAGCCGCAGCCCGGCTGCGAGACGCCTGAGGGGGCCGTTTGGCGCGGGATGGTTTGTGACCAAGAATCGTGATGAGCGTTGCGGCCCGTTCGGGGTCTCTCCTCCCCTTGCAGGATTCCGGCATGTCGCCCGCCGTTCGCCTCGTTTTCGTGATCCACGACCACCAGCCGGTGGGCAACTTCGACGACGTGTTCGAGGCTTCCTGGCGAGACGCCTACCAGCCGATGCTGGAACTGCTCGAGCGGCATCCCGGGATTCGGATCGGCATGCACACCAGCGGCCCCCTGGCCGAGTGGCTCGACGCCCATCATCCCGAGTATCTCGATCGACTGGCGGCGCTGGCGGCACGGCGGCAGGTGGAGATCGTCGGCGGGGCCTTTCAGGAGCCCGTTCTGGCGATGCTGCCGGCCCGGGATCGGATCGGGCAGATCCGCCAGTATCGGGCCTGGCTCGAACGGCGGCTCGACACGCCGGTCACCGGGATGTGGGTGGCCGAGCGGGTCTGGGATCCCGGCATGACCCAGGACCTCGTCGCGGCGGGCGTCCGCTGGACGATCCTCGACGACTCCCATTTCAAGGCGGCAGGGCTGAGCGAGGAGCAGCTTGATCGCCACTGGCTCACCGAGGGGGACGGGCAGACGCTGGCGGTCTTTCCGGTCAGTGAGCGGCTGCGGTACACGATTCCCTTCGCCGAACCGGAGGTCACGCTGGCTCATCTCCGGGAACTGGCGGCCCGCCGGCCGGGAGCCGTCGCTGTCTTCGGTGACGATGGCGAAAAGTTCGGCGTCTGGCCCGATACCTTCGCGACCTGCTTTGAACACCGCTGGCTGGAGCGATTCTTCTCGATGGTGGAAGCCAGTAGCGACTGGCTCACGATGAGCCTGCCCTCAGAGGTGATCGACGAACTGCCGCCGGGCGGGACGGTCTGGCTGCCGGAGTGCTCCTATCGCGAGATGACCGAGTGGGCCCTGCCCCCGGAGGCCCAGCTGGCCTGCATCGAGGCCCGCCAGCTGGCGGCGGAGGACCCGCGGCTGGCCAACATCCTGCGGTTTCTGCGGGGGGGCTCCTGGCGGAACTTTCGGCTGCGGTATCCCGAAGCCAACGAGATGTATGCCCGGATGATGGCCGTCAGCGAGCGGCTCGAGTCGCTTCGCCAGCGGGGCGGCGATGCCCAGGCCCTGCACGCCGCCGAGCAGGCGCTCTATCGGGGTCAGTGCAACTGCGCCTACTGGCACGGCGCCTTCGGCGGCATCTATCTGCCCCATCTCCGCAATGCCATCTACCGCGAACTGATCTCGGCTGATCTTGCCTGCGATGCCGCCGCGGGTCGGACGGGCTCGTGGGTCGAGGCCAGCACCGCCGACTACGACTTCGACGGCCATGCCGAGATTCGCCTGACCAACGACTGGATCGAGGCCTGGCTCGCTCCCGCCCGCGGGGGCATGCTCTACGAGCTCGATCTCAAGGACCAGCGGCACAACCTCCTGGCCACCCTCGATCGGCGGCCGGAGGCCTATCACGCCCAGGTGCTCGCCGGCCCGGGCGCGGCCCGCAGCATCGTCGACCCTTCCCAGGCGGCCGTCTTCAAGCAGGAAGGCCTCGAGCGGATGGTTCGCTACGACACGAGCCGCCGCAAGAGCCTCGTCGATCACTTCTGGGACTGCGATGTCGCAGCGGCGGCGGTCGTGGCGGGCGAGGCGGCCGAGCGGGGCGACTTCGCCGGCGGCCACTACGAGGCGAGCATCCACCAGGAACCCGGCCGGGTGCAGGCCCTCCTCGCCCGGGCGGGCAACGCCTGGGGCGTGCCGTTTCGGCTTTCAAAAACGCTCAGCCTGGAGGCCGGCTCCGGGATGCTGGAGATCGCCTACCGGATCGAGGGCATGCCGAGCGACTACCGCGGCCATCTGGGCGTCGAGTTCAACGTGGCCGGCCTGCCCGCTGGTGCCGAGGGTCGGCGGTTTCAGGATCTCGACGGCGGCGACCTCGGCGACCTCGGCGCGACCCTTGACCTGCCCGACTGCCAGGGGCTGCGGCTCGTTGACGGCTGGCTGGACATCGGCGTGTCCCTGGCAATCTCCCCGGCCAGCGACGGCGGCCAAGCGGGCATCTGGACGTTTCCGATTCAGACGGTCAGCCAGTCGGAGGGAGGCTTCGAGCTGGTCCACCAGTCGGTGGTGGTGATGCCGCATTGGATCATCACCCCCGATGCCGAGGGCAGGTGGCAGGTGGCGATGCGGCTCTCGCTCAGCCGGCAGCGAGGGCCTGCCAGTCGATCGGCGGGGTGAAGGATTCACCACCGTGCGGCAAGAGCGTGACGGGAATCCCGGGCAAGAGTCGGCCAAGATCGGCAAGGCTGTCGCGGGCGATCCGGTGCTCCGACTCGGGATCGGCCGGGCTACCGGCAGGGGGCCGGATCTCCGAGAGCACGCAGGCGGCAACCCTCAGACCCGATGCGCGGGCCGCGGTCACCGTGGCCAGGGTGCGGCCGATCGCGCCAAGCCGGGCGGAGTCGACCACGACGAGCGGGTAGCGGAAGTCACGAGCCAGATCGACGCCGAGCGTCGAGGCCCCGAGCGGCGAGAAGAGACCTCCAGCAGCCTCGGCAATCACGATGTCGAAATCCCGCCAGACAGCAAGACCTGCACGGAGCAGCGACTCGTCCACTGCCCGGCCCTCGGCGGCCGCCGCCAGGGGTGGGGCGATAGCCGCGGTGAACCGCTGCGGACAGACCTCGGCCAGGGACCGTGGTCGCTCGGCAGCCTCCCAGAGGAGCGACGGGTCGCCGCCCGGTGCATCGAGCGAAGCCAGACCGCTGGCCACCGGCTTGTAGACGCCCACCCGGCACCCCGCTGCTCGAAGCATCCGGGCGATCAGGGCCGCCGCCACCGTCTTGCCGACGTCGGTATCGGTGCCCGTCACGAACAGCCCGGGCGGCAGGCTTGCTGAAGTTTCCTGCATGGCCGCGTAAAAATCCGCCACAATCTCCGGAAACGAAAGAACTCGATTGCCCGAAGCCGACAGTATTTTTACACTGCGGTAGCAACTGAGACTGATTCTCACAACCAGCAGGTTGGTGATTCCCTCACCCGCCCGTGTTAACGAGACCGATGGCGATCGCGACCCTCACGCTCGAAGATCTTCCCGTGGCCGCGGAAGCTCGCGTCGCCGACGTCATTGGTGACGACGCCGTGGCGATCCGGCTGCTGGAGATGGGGCTCACTCCCGGCGTGGTCGTCCGGGTGATGGGCCGGGCTCCGTTTGGCGATCCGTTGGAACTTCAGATTCGTGGCTACCGGCTCTCGATTCGACGGGCCGAGGCTGCCCGGGTCACGCTCGCGTCCGACTGAACCGTCTGCCCATTGCCCAACCGCATGGAAAAGCCTGCGAGCGGTCCCGACCCAGCCCGGCTCACGGTCGCCCTGCTCGGCAATCCCAATACCGGCAAGAGCACGCTGTTCTCAGCCCTGGCAGGGATTCCGACCCGGGTGGGCAACTATCCGGGCGTGACGGTCGAGGAGAAACTCGGCCGCTTCAGCCACCGTGCCCGGCAGATCGACCTGATCGATCTGCCGGGCACGTACAGCCTCGCGCCGCAGGGACCGGACGAGCGGGTGGCGGTCGATGTGCTGCACGGGCGGCTGGCGGGCGTTCCTCGGCCAGAGGTGGTGGTGGTGGTGGCTGACGCCACCAATCTGGAGCGAAATCTCTTTCTCGCCACCCAGGCCACCGAGCTGGGCCTGCCGCTGGTCGTCGCCCTCACGCTCTGCGATATCGGCCGGCGGCGGGGCACCGCGATCGACACCGAACTCCTGGCCGAGCGACTCGGCTGCCCGGTGATCGCCCTGGCAACGCCCAGCGGCGAAGGGCTCGCCGAACTGCGGGATGCCATCGTGGCCGGCCCCGCGGCCGGTCCGCCCGCTCCCCTTGGCTTGGAAGGGGCCGCCCCGGAAGACTCGCGGCCGGCGGCGGCCCGCGATGCGATTCGCCGCTATGCCCTCATCGAGCGGCTTCTCGACGGCGTCGTCCGCCGGGCACCGGCCGCGAAGCCCCTGCCGGAGGACCGGATCGACCGGCTGCTGACCCACAAGCTCTGGGGTACGCTCGTCTTCGCAGCGGTGATGCTGGTGGTGTTCAGTTCGATCTTCTGGCTGGCCGCGCCGCTGATGGATCTGATCTCGGGCGGCATGGAATGGCTCTCGGCGAGGGTTTCCGACCTGCTGCCGCCCGGGGCGATCCGGGATCTTGTGGTCGATGGAGTCTTGGCGGGAATCGGCGGGGTGGTGGTATTCGTGCCGCAGATCGCGCTGTTGTTTCTCCTGATCGCGGTGCTCGAGGGCTGCGGCTATCTCGCCCGGGCGGCCTATTTGATGGACCGGCTGCTGGTCGGAGTCGGCCTGAGCGGCAAATCGTTCATCCCGCTGCTTTCGAGCTTCGCCTGCGCGATCCCCGGGATCATGGCGGCCCGCACGATCGAAAACCGCCGCGACCGGCTGCTGACGATCCTGGTGGCGCCTCTGATGAGCTGCTCGGCCCGGCTGCCGGTCTACCTGCTGTTGACCGGGGCCTTCGTGCCCGATGTCGCCGTCGGGGTCGCCTGGCTGCGGCTGCCGGCGGTGGTGCTCACCGGGATGTACGGCCTGGGGGTGGTCGTGGCGGCGGCGGTGGCCTGGCTGCTGTCTCGGACGTTCTTCCGGGGGCCGCCGCAGCCCTTCGTGATGGAACTGCCCTCCTGGCGGTGGCCGCAGGCGGCGGTGGTGCTCGAGCGGGCCCGGGAGGCGGTCTGGTCGTTTCTCCAAAACGCCGGGACGCTGATCCTGGCGGTGAGTGTGGTCGTCTGGGCCCTCTCCAACTATCCCCGCAACGAAGTGAGGATCGAGGCCGACATCGAAGCACAGCAGACGCAGCTTGCCGACCGGCTCACCGACGCAGCCCTGCCGCCGGCCGAGCGAGCTGAACTCTCCTTGGAAGTTGCATCGCTCGAGACGCCCGAAGGCCGGGCAGCAGCCCGTCTGGCGGCCATTCAACGGGGCAGCCTCCTCGGAAAAACAGGCCGATTTGTGGAGCCGCTGGTGCGGCCGCTCGGCTGGGACTGGCGGATCGGCTGCGCCGCGATCGCGAGCTTCCCCGCCCGCGAAGTGGTCCTCGGCACGCTGGCGGTGCTCTACAACCTGCCGGCCGAGGAGGCCGAGGGAACCGCCCTCGAGCGGCGGCTCAAGGCGGCTCGCTGGGACGGCACCGGCCGGCCGGTCTTCACGCTTCCGGTCGCCCTCTCGATCATGGTCTTCTTCGCGCTGTGTGCTCAGTGTGCCAGCACCCTGGTGGTGATCGGCCGGGAAACCGGCTCCTGGGTCTGGCCGGTGGTCACCTTCACCTACATGACGGTCCTGGCCTGGCTGGGAGCCTTCGCCACCTACCAACTGGGAACGTGGCTGGGCTGGTAACACGGATTTGGGCGACATGCAGGACTTGATCGCCATCACTGTCGCCGTGCTCACCGGAGCCTGGCTGGTCTGGTCGCTGATTCGCCGGCTGGGCCGACCATCCTGCGGACCACCGACAGCCACGCCTCCCGGGAGCGACGGGTTCGTGCCGCTCGACTCGCTCAAACCGCCTCCGCAAAAAAAATCGGGGCGGCCCGCAGGCCGCCCCGATCGCTGATTCACGCACCTGCCGGGTGTCCCGGCAGGCGGCGGCTCAATACATGTCGTAGTCGCCGCCGTGGCCCGCTCCGCCCTTGGCCTTGGCGTCCTTCGGCTTCTCGGCGATCAGGGCATCGCTGGTCAGGAGGAGCGTCGAGACGCTGGTGGCGTTTTGGAGCGCCGTCCGCGTCACCTTGGCCGGGTCGATGACGCCTGCCTTGACGAGGTCTTCATAGGCACCGGTCGCGGCGTTGTAGCCGTTGTTGCCGGTGGCCTCGAGTACCTTCTCGCAGACGATCGAGCCGTCCTGGCCGGCGTTGGAGGCGATCATCGAGAGCGGGGCCCGGGAGGCCCGGATCACGATCTGGTAACCCACCGTCTCATCGTCGCTGAGGCCCTTGGGCTTCAGCTGCGAGCAGGCCCGCAGGAGGGCGACACCGCCGCCGGGAAGAATTCCCTCCTCGACGGCCGCCCGCGTGGCATGCAGGGCATCCTCGACGCGGGCCTTTTTCTCCTTCATCTCACTCTCGGTGGCCGCCCCGACGTTGATCTTGGCGACGCCGCCGGAGAGCTTGGCCAGCCGCTCCTCGAGCTTCTCGCGGTCGTAGTCGCTCGTCGAGTTCTCGATCTCGCGACGAATCTGCTCGATCCGGGCCTTGATGTCGGCGGCCTTGCCGGCCCCCTCGATGATCGTCGTGTTGTCCTTGTCGATGATCACCTTCTTGGCCCGGCCGAGCTCGGCCAGTCCGAGATTCTCGAGCTTCATCCCGAGGTTCTCGAAGACCGGCGTCGCCCCGGTCAGGATCGCGATGTCCTCGAGCATCGCCTTGCGGCGATCGCCGTAGCCGGGTGCCTTGACGGCGGCCACCTGGAAGGTGCCTCGCAGCCGGTTGATCACCAGCGTGGCCAGGGCCTCGCCGTCCACCTCCTCGGAGACGATCAGAAGCGGCTTGCCGGAGTTCACGACCGCCTCGAGCAGCGGCACGATGTCCTTGACCGTCGAGATTTTCTTCTCGAAGACCAGGATGTAGCAGTCCTCAAGGACGCACTGCATCTGCTGGGGATCGGTCACAAAGTAGGGCGACAGATAGCCCCGGTCGAACTGCATTCCCTCGACGAACTCGATCTCCGTCTTGAGGCTCTTGCCCTCGTCGACGGTGATCACGCCATCCTTGCCGACCTTGTCCATCGCTTCGGCCAAGAGATCACCGATCTCGGTGTCGTTGTTGGCGGCGATCGAGGCCACCTGGGCCATCTCCTTCTTGCCCTTGACCGGAATCGACATCTCGCGGAGCTTGCCAGTGATGTCGGCCACGGCCTTCTCAATGCCGCTCTTCATCTGGATCGGATTGACGCCCGAGACGACCGCCCGAAGGCCCTCGTTGAAGACGGCCTCGGCGAGCACCGTCGCGGTGGTCGTGCCGTCGCCGGCGACGTCGCTGGTCTTGCTGGCGACCTCGCGGACCATCCGAGCGCCCATGTTCTCATAGACATCCTCGAGGTCGATTTCCTTGGCGACCGTGACGCCGTCCTTGGTCACCGTCGGCGAGCCGAAGCTCTTCTGGAGGATCACGTTGCGGCCCTTCGGGCCGAGGGTCACCTTGACGGCGCGGGCGAGCTTGGAAACACCCCGCCGCATCGCCTCGCGGGCCTCCTGATCGAATGCCATCATCTTCGACATGGTCTGCGTTCTCCTATGTGCCTGGTCTGAAAAAGTCTTGTCTGTCAAATTCCGAAAACTGGTGGCGGGGACTGATCGCTCCCGCGGCCTGACAACGGGCTGGTCAGTCGAGGATCGCGAGGATGTCGTCTTCACGCATCAGGAGGAGCTCCTCGTCTCCCACCTTGAAGGCTTCACCGGCATAGCTCGTGAAGATCACGCGGTCGCCGGGCTTGACCTGCAGCTGGTGCCGGACGCCCTTGTCGTCGCACTTGCCCTCGCCGACGCTGACGACGGTGCCGCGGGCCGGCTTGTCCTTGGCGGAATCGGGAAGCAGGATCCCGCCCGATGTCTTCTGCTCGCTCTTCTCACGCTCCACGACCACGCGGTCGCCGAGAGGGATGAGGGTCGACTTCTTGCGGGCGGGCTTGGTGGCAGTCGCTGTCATGCTCGTCGTGGCCTCTGCTGGGAATCTGGAAAAGGGACGGATGGAAGCTCGCGAATCCTTCGCTCGATCAGGCGGCCCCGGGCCGCTTCTGCCGGTCGTGCCAAAGACGCGATCCGGGACGCAACCTGCCGCTACCGACCCCTGCAGGAGCCGGCACTTGCCACAGAGCAAGTCGCGCGCCAGAACCGTGACACGGGCCGAGGGTGGCCCTTGATTGCACGATTTTGGCTTTTAAAACTGATTTTTCAGAACCGCCGTGCATGGTGCAGCCGCGCCCAGCCCACTGACGCCGCTGCCAGATTGGCAGGGCCGGGAGCCGGCGACCGAGGAAACCCGGGCAAGCGGACACCCTCCGACCAGTCGTGATCCAGCCCGCCGGGAACCGACCCCGCGGGACCTTCAGCCCGCAGCTCTCCTCCAACCTGCTGCCGCCGTGCAGCCCGTGGCAGGCGGAAGCCGAAATGGGTAAGGTGAGTTTTTTGCCGGTATTTCCGGCCCCTCACCGGCTGATGGCAGGCCCATCGGTCGGCCGGACGAGAAAGGGAGGCGATGGCTACCCATCAGCGGATTGACGTTTCCAAGACGGGCGACGTCTCGGTCGTCCGGTTTCAGGATGCGAAGATCCTGGACGAAGCGGCGATCCAGGAGCTCGGCACGGAGCTCTTCGCCCTCGTCGAGCTCGATAATCGCAAGGCGATTCTCCTCGATTTCGACGGCGTTGAGTTTCTCTCGAGTGCCGCCCTGGGCAAGTTGATCACGTTTGACCGGAAGGTGAAGACGGCCAAGGGCCGCCTCAAAATGTGCGGAATCGCCCCTGGTATTCTCGAGGTATTCCAGGTAACGAAGCTCAATAAGGTCTTCGACATCCGCAGCGACGTGGCCGATGGCCTCGCTGCTTTTTGACGAGAGATACCCGGGTATCGACCGGTCGATCCCGGAGGAGCCGGCAACGAGGCCGAACGCGGAGTGAACGGCATGGCGGAGCAACCCCCGGCGGCAGCGTGGCAGCAATCGATCGATTTGCCGAGTGAACGGGGCGCCAGCCGGCTGGTCACCGATGAGCTGCTCGCCCAACTCGGCACCCACGGCTGGCCATCTGACGAAATTTTTGCAATCCATCTGGCGGCCGAAGAGGCGCTCGTCAACGCGGTGGTGCATGGCAACCGGCTCGATCCGGCCAAGCGGGTTCGGGTTGAATGCCATGTGAGCCCTGACATCGTCCGCCTGGAGGTGACCGACGAGGGAGAGGGCTTCGATCCCGAAAGCGTGCCTGACTGCACCCTGGAAGAGAGGCTCGAGTCACCCAGCGGTCGGGGCGTGATGCTGATGCGGTCGTTCATGACCCGGATCGAGTACAACGCCAAGGGCAATAGCGTCCTGCTCGAAAAGCGGCGGGGAGAGCCGCCGGCCTCCGAGCAAGCGGCCGGCGACCAGCCTGGCTGAACGCCGCCGGCAAACCCGTGCAACCAGTCGGCCATTCGCC
>JAQCJP010000017.1 GCA_027592945.1 Planctomycetota bacterium | reverse complement strand
CGGGTTCGCGAGGGGTGAGCCCGTGCCAATCGAGCGGCGTTGGGAAACCGAGCGCAGCCAGGATGGCGAAGCGAGGTTTCCCACGAGCGAAGCGGAGGGCAGGATGCCCAAAGCGAGCGTCCGTGAGATGGCACGGGCTCACCCCGAGCCTGAGTGATCCGAGTAATCTCACGGATCCTTCACGCAGCGAAAGCCGATGTGGTTGGTGCTGCTCGAGACCTCGCCCTTGCCCCGCGTGCCGATGATGTATCGGGAGCAGTATTGGTCGCTGCAGAGAAAGGAGCCGCCCCGCTGGACCCGCTTGGCCTGGCCTGGTTCCTGGGGATCAAAGCTGTCGGCCGGTCCGCGGGGATTGTCGGTCACACCGCCACGGCGAGCCGCCCGGGCGTAGGTGTCGGGGCGATACCAGTCGCTGCACCATTCCCAGACGTTCCCCGACATGTCGAACAGCCCATAGCCGTTGGGCCGATAGCGACCAACCGGGGCGATTCCGGCGAAGCCGTCGGCAGCGGTATCGTTGACGGGAAACCGCCCCTGCCAGGTGTTGGCCATCCAGGTCCCTGCAGGGCGGAAGGTGTCACCCCAGGGGTAGGGCTCGCCGGTCAGGCCTCCCCGTGCGGCAAACTCCCACTCCGCTTCGGTTGGCAGCCGTTTCCCGGCCCAGGCGGCATAGGCCTCGGCATCCTCGTAGGCGATCTGGACCACCGGCTCGTCCCCATGGCTCTCGATGGAACTCTCCGGCCCAAGCGGGTGCCGCCAGCAGGCTCCGGGGACGTACGCCCACCACTGCAGATGGGCGATCCCGCTGCCGTTGCGGAGGGCTACGGCCTGCGAGGGCGGGGTGAAAACGATCGAACCGGCCACCAGATTCTCCGGTGCCGCGTCCGGGAAGTCCTCCGCCAACGGCTTGCGTTCAGCGACAGTGATATGACCTGTGGCTTCGACGAAGGCGGCGAACTCGGCGTTGGTCACTTCGTGGATGTCCATCCAGAAGGCGTCGACCCGCACCCGATGGATCGGCCGGGCATCGACCATTGGATCGACGCCCCCATGAGGAATCCGCCGGGGATCAGCACACCCCATCGAAAACGTTCCTCCCGGAATCCATGCCATCCCGGCTGGCGGCTCACCGGGCGGAGTCAGCGGGCCGGGCTCCGTCGCCGCGAACGGTCCGGCGGGGGTGGCGACTGCCCGCTCGGCCCCGCCCACGGCGGGCTCGAGCGGCCGGGGTGGTGGAGGCGAGCAGGCTGCTACCACGATCAGCAGAGGAGCTGCCCACGCCGAGGTTGCTGCCCGAGATGCTGCAGGAATGGTCCCACGCTGCCTGTGCTCCGCTGCCCGTGTCATGCCGTCTTCCGCTGCAGGGTTCGTTCGATTCGCCGCCGGAGTTGTCGCCGCCGGGATGGCTTCCACCACTTGGCGAAGGCCCGGCGGGCCTCGGCGGCCCGGATGTCTTCGGCCTTGCGGAGTGCCACCAGAGCCACGCGATCGGGCGCCATATTCTTTTCCTTGGAGAGCCGACGGAGCCGGTCCGAGGCGGCGGCGTGGTCCGTGAACTCCCCCAGGCTGTTCTGCAGTTCCTCGAGCGCCGCCGAGCAGGCTGCCCGCTGGGTCGGCGGGAAAACAACGGCAAAGATCTCGATCGCATAGCGGAGTTTCTTGCCCTCGATCCGCAGCCGGTGGATGTCGGACGCCGTTCGGGAAGTCCGCTTGGCATGGTCGAAAAACCGTTCCAGCAGCGGCCGCATCCGCTGACGGCCATAGTCGGCGAAACTCGTCCTCGTCGTGGCGGCGGCAACAGCCTCGAGGAATCGCTCGACCCGGCCGGGCCAGTCGGCTGCGACCAGCCGCTCACGAACCTGCCTCATGGGCTCCCGGGACACGTCCCGCCGGTTGGCCAGCATCTCGACCAGTCGCTGCCGGGCTCGGGCCGCTTGTGCCGAGTGCGTCTGACCCTCGTCGGCTGCTGGCTCCCGCTGGAGGCGGCCGGTCAGCACATCAAGGTCGCGCGTGTCTCCAGCCGCCCGCCGAATCCGCCGGAGCCATTTCTCGAACCAGGCCCGCTGCTTGCCGGGGCCAATGTCACGAAAGGCCGCCAGCGCGGCGAGCGCCCGCCTGGTGGCTACCCGCAACCGATGCACTCTCTCGGGATCGTGGCGGGGGCGGCAGGCGGCCGACAACTCGCTCCACGTCGCCTCGAGCCGCTTGCGGAGGGTCCGCGCCGCCACCCGTGGCACGGGAGTCTTTCCAGCGTCGTTCACCACCCAACTGGTCGATCGCTTCATGTCACCGCGGGGCCCCGGACAGCGGCCCGCGCGAACGGCAAGACCAACCGCCGCCAACCTGCGGGCCGTCAACCAATCTATGCCCGGGGCAGGCCCACCGCCAGCATGGGCCTCAGGGCTGACGTGCGACGTCTCCAGCCGCGGGAGCCGGCACCTCGCCCGGAAGCGGCGGTTTGGTGATGGTGAGATCCGAGGCGAAGACGGTGCCACTGCCCATGGCCCCCTCGCCGCTCCAGAGCCGACCGGTCAGCGCGACGCTGTCGCCTGGGGCGATCAGATCGAGCCGGCTGGCATCGACCGAGGCAATCGCGTCAGGGGCGAGGGTGACCATCAGCCGTCGCAGGCGACCGGCCTCGATCGCGAGCGTAACGGCACCCTTGCGGACCGCCCGCACCGTCCCCATGATCTGCCGCCGACCCCCAGGCTCGACGGGGTCAGGCTGAAAGTCAGCCGGCGGTGTCACGATGTCAAAACCGGCAACCGGTTCGCTGATCTGGCCATCATTGTCGACATCCGCCGTCAGCCGAATGGTGAAGCCCGGTCGCAGGACCGAGGCGGGCATCCGGCCGGTGACCCGCAGCCGGGAGACTCCAGCCGGGTGGAGTTGGGCCACGAGCGGCTCCTGCGGGCTGACTGCAGCCGGCTGACGAAAGGCCACCATCCCGCCGGCAAGGCTGCCGGAAACGGCCACCACGACCCCCTCGTAGTCGGCCTCAGGGAGCCGGTCGATCAGCAGCTTGTTCCGCTGGACCGGCTCAGTGATCGCCCGATTGGTCCCGCGGCAGGCACCGAGGTTCCACAGCCGCTGGTAGGCCTGCTGGAGTTCCTGTGACTTGTAGAAGACACCCCATTGAATGGTGCCGTCGGCCGCCAGGGGCGCCGGATGCTCCTGGCTGTCGGCATAGGGGTCATAGGGAGCCAGTTGGCCCCAGGCGGCAGGCGGTGCGAGCAGGGCAACAAGCGTCAGGCAAAGTGGCAAGGCATGGCGGACCATCGGCGGTGCTCCAGGTAGAGGGAATCCTCACGACTCCCCTGGAGGCTACTTCGGCAGTCGGGGCGGTTCAAAAAAGGAGGCTTCGCTTTTCTCGACCAAGGCCGCAGGGACCGCGCGACCCCGCTCGTCGGCGCAACGCCGTCTCCCGGCACAATCGACCGCTCCGACCGCCATCACCTCTTCGACCGCGGCTACTCCGCCGACTCGCCCGGCATCTCAAGGGTGGCCACACCCGGCGCGGCACCCTCGCCAGACTCAGCCACCTCGGACGTTTCCGCAGCTGCTTCCAGCAGCGGGAACTGCCGAGCCAGCATGTCATCCCGATCGAGCCGCAGCTCCTCCAACGCCTCCGGCCGCACCCGCACCTCGGCCGATTGGAAGGTGTTGAAGCCCGTTCCTGCCGGGATCAAGTGGCCCAGGATCACGTTTTCCTTGAGCCCCACCAGGTTGTCGGTCTTGCCGGCAAGGGCGGCCTCGGTGAGCACCTTGGTCGTCTCCTGGAAACTGGCGGCCGAGATAAAGCTCGAACTCTGCACGCTGGCCTTGGTGATGCCCAGCAGCTGGGTACTGGCCGAGGCCGGCTTCGGCGAAGAGCCCTTGGCCGGCGTTCCTCCCAACATCTCGATCTGAGCGTTCTTCTCTGCCAGGACATCCTTGGGCACGATCTCGCCAACGGCAAACTCGCTGTCGCCCTTGTCGGTGATCTTGACCGACTTGGCGACCAGTTCGTTGGCCCGACGGAACTCGAACCGATCCATCACGCTGCCGGGCAGCAGGTCGGTGTCGCCCACCGTCTCGATCTTCATCTTGCGAAGCATCTGCGAGACGATGATCTCGATGTGTTTGTCATCGATGTCGACCCGCTGGCTTCGGTAGACATTCTGGATTTCACGCACCAGGTACTTCTGCACCTCCTCCTCACCGGAGATCCGGAGGATGTCGTGGGGCACCAGCGGACCATCGACGAGCGCCTCGCCGGCCCGAACATGGTCGCCATGGTGCACCCGAAGATGCTTGCCGTGAGCCACAAGATGCTCGTGTTCGACGCCGCTCTCGTTCTTGACGATGATCGACCGCTTCCCACGCCGCTTTTCCTTGCTGATCTCCACGACCCCGTCGGTCTCGGCCATGATCGCCGGATCCTTCGGCTTGCGGGCTTCGAAGATCTCCGTGACCCGGGGCAGACCGCCGGTGATGTCCTGCGTGCCGCTCGCCTCACGGGGCGTCTTAGCGAGCACATGCCCCGCTTTGACCATCTCGCCCGGCGAGACCTCGATGTAGGCCTTTTCCGGCAGGTAGT
The DNA here is from genome assembly GCA_027592945.1 of Planctomycetota bacterium. Lineage (GTDB taxonomy): Bacteria > Planctomycetota > Planctomycetia > Pirellulales > UBA1268 > QWPN01. Next base: position 23,270 of record JAQCJP010000017.1, on the reverse strand, counting down.
AGAACTCCTGAATCTGCCCGCTCTCGTCCTCGATGACGATCTGAGGATGGTAGACGCCCTTGTGCTCCATCACCATTCGCCGGAGATGCCCGCTGGGATCCTTCTCAATGCGAAGGGTCTCACCCTCGACGACGTCTTCATAACGGACCTTGCCGGCAACTTCCGCCAGGATCGGGATCGAGTGCGGGTCCCACTGCACGAGAACAGCGCCCGGCTTGACATCCTGGTTTTCCGCAACCTTGAGAATGCCGCCGGCGGGAATTTCGAACTTGTCGAGTTCGTGCCCCTTGGCGTCGACGATCGCGATCTCGCAGTTGCGGGCCAGGACGATCGACTCGCCCTGCTCGTTCTGCACGGTCCGCAGCCGGGTGAACTTGACCGTGCCCGCCCGCTTCGACTTGTACTCGCTCTCTTCGATCGCCCGCTGACCGACGCCACCGATGTGGAAGGTCCGCATCGTCAGCTGGGTGCCTGGCTCACCGATGCTCTGGGCCGCGATGATCCCGACGGCCATGCCCTCCTCAACGAGCGAGCCGGTCGAGAGGTCCATCCCGTAGCAGAGCCGGCAGACGCCGAGCGGCGCCTCGCAGGTGAGCGGGCTACGAACCTGAATCTTCTCGAGGCCGAGCTCCTCGATCTGAGCGGCGATCGAGCGGGTGATCAACTCGTCCTCGTGGACGATCGTCTCGCCGGTCTTCGGGTTGGTGATCGGCTCACGGCTGACCCGACCCCGGATACTGTCGGCTAGGCTGACATCGACCTTCTCGCCCCGATAGAGAACGGTCTTGGTGATGCCCTGCGTCGTCGCGCAGTCGTGCATCGTGACGACCACGTTCTGGGCCACGTCGGCAAGCTTCCGGGTCAGATAGCCGGAGTCGGCCGTCTTAAGCGCCGTATCGGCCAAGCCCTTGCGAGCGCCGTGGGTAGAGCTGAAGTACTCGAGCACCGTCAGGCCCTCGCGGAAGTTGGCTTTGATCGGCGTCTCGATAATCTTGCCCGACGGCTTTGCCATCAGGCCGCGCATCCCGGCCAGCTGGCGAATCTGCTCAACGCCGCCTCGGGCACCCGACTGGGCCATCAGCTGGATCGGATTGACGTAGCCGCTCCGCCGGTTGTCCTTGGCGTCGGTATCCTGCTCGAGCTCGGCCATCATCTCCTTGGTGATCTGCTCGCGGGCATGCGTCCAGGCGTCAAGCACCGAGTTGTATCGCTCGCCATCGGTGATCACGCCCTTCTGATAACGCTTGAGGATTTTCAGCACTTCCTTCTCGGCGTCACCGATGATCTTCGTCTTGTTGGACGGGGTGATCAGATCGTCGGTGGCAAACGAGAGCCCGCTGCGGGTGCTCCAACTGAAGCCGATGCGGTTCATGTCGTCGAGCAGGTCGATGGTGCTCCGCCGGCCAAGCAGCAAGTAGCAGTCGGAGATCACCCGGGCCAGCTCACCCGACTTCATCGGGATGTTGTAGAAGAGCATCGGCTCGGGCAGGATCGAGTTGAAGAGCACGCGGCCCGCAGTCGTCTCGATCACGGCCCCCGGCTCGGTCGTCTCGCCCTCGGCCTTGAGCCGGCGGGTGGCCGGCAGGCGGACCTTGATCAGAGCATGGGTGTCGACCTTGCCCAAGCCGTGCGCGAGTTCGACCTCAGCAAAGTCCTTGAAGACCATGCCCTCACCCTTCCGGCCGGGCATCGCCATCGTCAGGTAGTAGCAGCCCATCACCACGTCCTGGCTGGGCGAGATGATCGGGTTGCCATTGGCGGGGCTGAAGATGTTGTTGGTGGCGAGCATCAACGTGTGCGCCTCGACCTGCGCTTCGATCGAAAGCGGCAGATGGACCGCCATCTGGTCCCCGTCGAAGTCGGCATTGAAACCCTTGCAGACCAGCGGATGGAGCTTGATCGCGTTGCCCTCGACGAGCACCGGCTCAAAGGCCTGGATGCCCATCCGGTGGAGCGTCGGGGCGCGATTGAGCAGCACCGGATGGTTGTGGATTACCTCCTCGAGGATGTCCCAGACCTCGGCGTCTTTCCGCTCGAGCATCTTCTTGGCGCTCTTGATCGTGTCGGCATGGCCAAGCTCCTTGAGCCGGCGGATGATGAACGGCTGGTACAGCTCGAGCGCGATCTTCTTGGGAAGGCCGCACTGGTGGAGCCGCAGAGTCGGCCCCACCACGATCACGCTCCGGGCCGAGTAGTCAACCCGCTTGCCGAGAAGGTTCTCGCGGAACCGCCCCTGCTTGCCCTTGATCATGTCCGTCAGGCTCTTGAGCGGACGGTTGCTCGAAGCGAGCACCGGCCGCTTGCAGCGGTTGTTGTCGAAGAGGGCGTCGACCGACTGCTGGAGCATCCGTTTCTCGTTGCGGATGATCACCTCGGGGGCGTTGAGGTCGACCAGCTTCTTGAGCCGGTTGTTACGGTTGATGATCCGGCGGTAGAGATCGTTGAGGTCGCTGGTGGCGAAGTTGCCGCTGTCGAGCATCACCAGGGGACGCAGATCGGGCGGAATCACCGGGATCACGTCGAGCACCATCCACTCCGGCTTGTTCTCACTGTCGCGGATCGCCTCGACGATCTTGAGCCGATTGACGAGATCCTTCTTCTTCTGCTTCGAGTTGGTCGTGGCGAGTTCCTCCCGAAGCTCTCTCGAGAGGGCCACCAGGTCGAGCCCCAGCAGGAGTTTGCGGACGGCCTCGGCCCCCATCTCGGCCTCGAAGGCGGCTTCGCCGTAGGTGGCTCGGGCCTCGCGGAACTCCTCTTCCGAGAGGAGCTGCTGCTTCTTCAGCGGCGTGTCCTTGGGATCGAGGACGACGTAGTCCTGGAAGTAAATCACTTTCTCCAGGCTCGAGGTCTTCATGTCGAGCAGCGCACCGAGCCGGCTCGGCATCGCCTTGAAGAACCAGATGTGGACGACCGGCGCGGCCAGCTCGATGTGGCCCATCCGCTTGCGGCGGACTTTGCTCTGAGTCACCTTGACCTGGCAGCGGTCGCAGATCATCCCCTTGTACTTCATGCCGCGGTACTTGCCGCAGGAGCATTCCCAGTCCTTTTCCGGGCCAAAGATCTTCTCGCACATCAACCCGTCTTTTTCAGGTCGGAAGGTGCGATAGTTGATCGTCTCGGGCTTCTTGACCTCCCCGAACGACCAGCTGCGAATGTCGTGCGGACGGGCAAGGCTGATCTTGACCGATGAATAATCGTTAACGCGATCGTAGGTGGTTTCACCGATGCTCACGAGTGCCTCTCCTGGGAACCTGGTTTGCTGTCCGGGCGGATGGTGTGACGAAGGCGGGATCCCGGCGGGGGGGCCGGATATCCCAACGGGGCCGGCCACGCTGGCCTCCCCGCTCGAACTCAGACCCTTCTCTTCTCGAGCTGCATGTTGAGGGCGAGCCCGCGGATCTCGTTGGTCAACACGTCAAAGCTGGCGGGGGTGCCGGCCTCGAGGGTGTTCTCCCCCTTGACCATGCTCTCGTAGATCTTGGTCCGCCCCTCCACGTCGTCGCTCTTGACGGTGAGCAACTCCTGAAGGATGTAGGCGGCGCCATAGGCCTCCAGGGCCCAGACTTCCATCTCACCGAACCGCTGGCCGCCGAAGCGGGCCTTGCCGCCCAACGGCTGCTGGGTGATCAGCGAGTAGGGACCCGTCGAGCGGGCGTGCACCTTGTCGTCGACGAGATGGTGGAGCTTCAGCATGTAGATGTAGCCCACTGTCGTTTCCTGCTCGAGCGGCTCGCCGGTGCGGCCGTCAAAGAGCTGGGCCTTGCCGTGTCGCGGCAGACCGGCATCGTCGAGCAGAGCGTTGATCTCTTCCTCGCTGGCACCATCGAAGACCGGCGTGATCGCCTGGAAGCCGAGCACCTTGCCGGCCCAGCCGAGATGGGTCTCGAGGATCTGCCCCACGTTCATCCGGCTGGGCACGCCCAGCGGGTTGAGCAGAATCTGGAGGGGCGTACCGTCGGCGAGGAAGGGCATGTCTTCCTTGGGGAGCACCTTGGCGATCACGCCCTTGTTGCCGTGACGGCCGGCCATCTTGTCGCCTACGGAAATCACCCGCTTGGCGGCAACGTAGACCTTCACCATCTGGAGCACGCCAGGACGCAACTCGTCGCCCCGCTTCAGGCTGTTGATCCGGCGATCCCGGGCGTCGATCGCGTCCTCGACAGCGGGCCACATTGCCTTGACGATCTTGTCGACCTCCGCCCGCCGCTGGGGCGAACGGGTATCAATCTCGGTGGGCTGGAAGGCGGCCGCCCGTTCCGCCACGACCTTGTGGTCCTGATTACGAACCAGCGGGCTGCCGTCAGCAGCCGGAAGCGGTTTCTGGATGATCTTCTCGATCTCCGTGACCATCTCCACGAAGGCCTCGGCGATCCGCAGATTGCCCTCGCTCTCGGCTTCCTTGACCTGCTTTTGAAACTCCCGCTGCTCCTCCTCCGAGAGGCTCATTTGCCGCGAGAACTTCTCCGTGGCAATCACGATCCCCTCGACACCGGATGGCACCTCCAGCGAGTCGTTCTTCACGTCTTCACCGGCCCGGCCGAAGATCGCGTGCAGCAGCTTCTCCTCCGGCGTCAACTCAGTCTTGCTCTTGGGCGAGACCTTGCCGACGAGGATATCGTTGGGCCGGACATACGTGCCGATCCGGACAATGCCATTCTCATCGAGGTTGTGGAGGGCCCGTTCACCGACATTCGGAATGTCGCGAGTGAACTCCTCACGGCCGAGCTTCGTCTCACGGATCTCGATGTCGTACTCCTCGATGTGGATCGAGGTGTAGACGTCGGCCTCCACCAGCTCCTCGCTGATGATGATGGCGTCCTCGAAGTTGAAGCCGTCCCAGGCCATGAAGCCGACGAGCACATTGCGGCCGAGGGCCAGTTCGCCCTGGAAGGTGGCTGCCCCGTCGGCAATGACCTGCCCCTTCTCGACCTTCTGCCCGGGCACGACGATCGGCTTCTGGTTCTGGCAGGTCCGTTCGTTGAGGCCGACGTACTTCCGCAACTGGTAGGTGTCGACGCCGGGGGCGGAACCAGCCGGCGTGATCTCGATCGTCTCGGCATCGACGTAGCTGACCGTTCCCTTGCGGGCCGCCCGGACCAGCAGCCCGGAGTTGGTCGCCACATCCCGCTCCATGCCGGTGGCCACGATCGGCGGCTCCGTCACCAAGAGCGGCACCGCCTGCCGCTGCATGTTGGATCCCATCAAGGCGCGATTGGCATCGTCGTGCTCAAGGAAGGGAATGAGGCCTGCCGAAACACCGACCATCTGGCTTGGTGCCACATCGATGTATTCGATCTCCTCGGCAGGCACTAGCACGAAGTCGCCGCGATAGCGGGCGATGATCGTGCTCCCGACAAGCTTGCCATCTTGGACCGGCGCATCGGCGGGAGCCAAATGAGCGTCATGCTCCTCGTCAGCTCGCAGCCAGACAACATCATCGGTCAACTTGCACTTGGAAACCTTTCGATACGGGGTCACCAGGAAGCCATAGGAATCGACACCGGAATAGATCGCGAGGCTCGAGATCAGGCCGATATTCGTACCTTCAGGCGTCTCGATCGGGCAGATTCTGCCGTAGTGCGAAATGTGGACGTCGCGAACCTCGAAGCCGGCCCGCTTCCGATTGAGGCCGCCCGGCCCGAGGGCCGAGAGCCGCCGCTCATGGGTGAGCATCGAGAGCGGGTTGGTCTGGTCAACCACCTGCGAGAGCTCGCCACGGCCGAAGAAATATTCGATCGCCGCCGAGATGCTCTTGGGGTTGATCAGCGTCCGCGGCGTCATCTCGGCCGCATCCTTGAGGCTCATCCGCTCTTGCACGGTTCGCCGGAGCTTCAGAAAGCCCTTGCGAAGCTCGTCGCTGGCCAACTCATCGATCGTCCGCAGCCGCCGGTTGCCAAGATGATCGATGTCGTCGACCTCGACCTCTTCCTCACCCTCGCTGAGCTTCAGCATGTAGCGGATAGCCGCGATCAGATCCTCGGCCCGGAGTGTCATTTCCGTCTCGGGCACGTCGAGGCCCAGCTTGCGGTTGATCCGGAAACGACCCACCCGGCCAAGCCGATAGCGATTCGAATCCTTGAACTTCTCATCGAACAAAACCCTCGCCTTGTCGAGCGCCGCCGGATTACCAGGCCGCAGCCTCTGATAGATCCGCACCAGCGCATCCTCGTGGCTCGGAGCCAAACCGGTCTTCCGCTTCGACTCGTCGGCATCCTCTCGGAGGCTGTTCATGATCAGAGGAACCTTCTGCTCCTCCATCACCTCCACCGCCGGGAGGCCCGAGGTACAGATCAGCTCCGCCTGGTCCGCGGTGATCGTGGCACCGGCCTCGACGATGATCTCGCCAGCCCGCTCACTCGCCTTCGGGTAGACGATGTTGTCGATGGCGATCTTGCCGGTCAGCTTGCCGACACTCCGGCTGCCAGCCACCTTTTCCTTGCTGGTCTTGTAGAACAGCTTGAGGATTTCGGAATCCTGGCTGTATTTCGGATCCATCGCCCGCAGGAGCGTCAGCGCGGAAAACTTCCCGCTCTGATCGATGCGAACCTGCAGCGCATCCTTTTTCGAGACATTGAGCTCGATCCAGCTGCCCCGCTCAGGAATGATTCGGCAGTTGTGTGTCTTGCGGTCGGCCGATTCGGTGTCGGCCACGAAGTCGATACCTGGGGAGCGGTGGAGCTGGCTGACGACAACGCGTTCAGCACCGTTGATGATGAACTCGCCACCACCGAGCATGATCGGCACGTCGCCGAGGTAGACCTCTTCCTCGATCGGCTGCTCCCGGGTCAGCCGGAGCACGACCCGCAAAGGCCGGCCGTAGGTGAGCCGCAACTGCCGGCATTCGTCGGGATCGTAGCGGGGCTTGCCCAGCTCGTAGCGGACGTACTCGAGCTTGACCGTCTTGTCGTAGCTCTCGATCGGGAAAATTTCCCGGAGGACGCCCTCGATCCCCTGGTCCTTCCGCTTGGACGGCGGAACGTCGTACTGCAAAAAGGCGTCGTAAAACCGCGTCTGGATTTCAGTGAGGTCAGGAATGGCCTGGCTGGCACGGCTGCTGCCGAACTGTCGAATCTCGGTGGGCTGGAGGCGGCGAACGGCGCTGGTTGCCATGAAGGGGCGACTCCTCAGACGAAGGTTGCACGGGGAAACGACAGGCCGCCGACAGGCGGCAGCACGACACATTCAGACTGGCAGCGGGCGATCCTCGCCGCAGCCGCAGCGAATCTGAAAACGAAACCGGCCAGACAGCAGGAAGGCAGACCGAAAACTCGGCAGCATGGAGCAGCGACCGCTCAGCGGCCACGGATCGAGGAGAGGGACAGGACGGGGCGTCGACCTTGCAAAAACTATACCGTTTTTCCAGCCGGAGGCCAAATCGGCCGCCCAGCATAGGATTTTTCGGGTTTTTACTTGATCGAGACCTTCGCCTTGGCCTCTTCCAACTCCTTGGCCAACTTCTCGGCGTCGGCCTTGGAGATGCCCTCCTTGACCTTGGCAGGGGCCCCCTCAACCAGATCCTTGGCCTCCTTCAGGCCCAGACCAGTCGCGGCGCGAACCACCTTAATGACACCGATCTTGTTGTCGCCGAAGCTTTCGAGCACGACGTCAAACTCAGTCTTCTCGGCAGCGGCCTCGCCGCCACCGCCACCGGCGGCGCCGGCCGGAGCAGCCATCATCACCGCCCCGCCCGAAGCCGGCTTGATCCCGTGCACTTCGTCGAGGTAATCAGAAAGTTCCTTGGCCGCCTTGAGCGTCAACCCGACGATCTTGTCGCCGAGTTCCTTGGTATCCGCGGAAAATTCACGAGTCGCTTCAGCCGTTGCCATCGATCCGGGTCCTCTTTCCTGCGTTATCCGCGGCCACCCGCCCGCCGGAGGCCGCCTGGTTCAAAAAATGATGCGGGGGTCAATCTGGGCTCGCTTCGGGATCAGGCCGTTGACCGGCCTGCCCAGATCGCCGAGCCCCTCGTTGTACCATCGATTTTTTCCGGGTGAAGCCCCCCTGGGGAAAAACCGCCGGCAGACGCCCGCGGAGGGAGGCAGGCCGGTTCTTAGGCCGCCGGGGCCTCCTCCTTTTCGAGGCTTTCCACACGGGAGGCGATCTGCCCAGCCAGCACGCCGCCGGCTCCAGTGATCTGCCCAGCCAGAAGGCCGCCGAGGGAGCTGATCTGGCCAGACAGCAGCGATAACTGCTCGGCCCGAGTCGGCCACTTGGCCACCTCTTTAACCTGCTCCGGCCCAAGCCGCCCGCCGTCGAGGGCACCGCCGCGACACTCAAAGCCTTCGAACGCCTTGTCGTTGGCGAGCCGGTCGAGTTCCTTGGCCAGGTCAACGACGTCCTCGCCGCCCCAGGCAAGAGCCAGCATGCCGGCGGCATCCTCCATCGCCGGCTCCAGCGGGGTGCCCGCCGTCGCCCGGCGGGCGAGGCTGTTCTTGACAAGCTGAAGGCTGATTTCCTTCTTGCGGAGCGTCTGCCGCAACTGCGTGGTCTGCTGGGCATCCAACTGCCCCAGACTGACAATAATCACATCGCCCACGTCCTGGAGGCGATTCTTGAGGTCGTCGACCAACATGTTCTTGACGGCCTTGCTCATGGCTACGTGTCCCTGTTCCTGGTGCCTGGTTCGTGTGTCTGTTGAGTGAGAATCGCACTGGCCCGCAGGCGGTTGCCCACCGAGCCCAGTGACGTCAGATCGCCACCTTCACTCCCGGTGTCATCGTGCCGGCGATCGCCACGCTCTTGACGTACTGCCCCCGCACGCTGCCGGGCTGCATGCCGACGATGTGATCGATGAATGCCTTGACGTTGTCGGCGAGCTTGGCCGGCTCAAAGCTCACTTTGCCAACAACCGCGTGAACGATCCCGGTGGGGTCGTTTCGAAACTCGACCTTGCCCGCCTTGTACTCGCTGACGGTCTTCTTGATGTCAGCCGTCACGGTGCCCGCCCGCGGGCTCGGCATCAGGCCTCGCGGGCCGAGCACCTTCCCGAGCGGGCCGACGAGCCCCATCATGTCGGGGGCGGCAATGCAGACATCGAAGTCGGTCCAGCCCTCTTTGATCTTCTTGGCCAGGTCTTCGGCGCCGACCTCCTCGGCCCCCGCCTCCCGGGCGTCTTCGGCCATGTTGCCCTTCGCAAACACGACGACCCGCTTCGACTTTCCGATCCCATGAGGAAGCACGATCGAGCCGCGGACAATCTGGTCGGCCTGCTTGGGGTCGATGCCCAGCCGCATGTGAATCTCGACGGTCTGATCAAACTTTGGAGCCGGAAACTTCTTCAGCAGATCGACGGCCTCGGCGATCGGCAGCGGGGCATCGCCGGCAGGCAGGACAGCCTGGGCCGCCCGCATCCGCTTGGTCTTGGCTGCGACGGTCATGGTGAGTCACTCTGGGGGTTGATGGATCTGGATGCGAAAAATGGATCTGGATGCGGACAACGAAGGGCGTCAGCCCTCGACGGTGATGCCCATGCTGCGGGCGGTGCCCTCGATCATACGGCGGGCATGCTCGGTATCGCGGCCGTTGAGGTCGGCCATTTTCAGCTTGACGATCTCGTCGAGCTGGGCCACCGTGACCTTTCCGACCTTGGTTTTGTTGGGCACGCCCGACCCCTTGGCCAGGCCAGCCGCTTTTTTGAGGAGCGCGGCGGCCGGAGGGCTCTTGGTGACGAAGTCGAACGAGCGGTCGTTGTAGACCGTGACGACGACCGGAATCGGCATCCCGGCAGCCTCGCGGGTGCGATCGTTGAACTGCTGCACAAACTGGCCGAGGTTCAGGCCGAATCGGCCCAGGGAGGTACCTACCGGAGGCGCTGGAGTGGCCTGCCCACCCGGCACCTGGAACTTTGCCTGCCCGACAACCTGTTTCGCCATCTCGCCTGTCCTCGCCGTTGTGATTCGCGGTCACTCAGACCGATTCGATCTGCCAGTATTCAATGTCCACCGGAGTCGAGCGGCCGAAGATGCTCAGCATCACCGTGACGCGGCCGTTGGCCTCGTCGATCTGCTCGACCTCGCCCTCGAAGTTCTCGAAGGTCCCTTCGTTGATCTTGACCCGGTCACCCTTCTTGAAGTTGATCTTCAGGCGGGGCGCCTCGGTCGTCTCCTCCTCCTCCTTGTGGAGCAGTTTGGCCACATCCTGCGGCAGCATCGGGCTAGGACGCCCAGCCGAACCGGTGAAGTCGCCGATGCCCCCCGTCTCGCGGACCAGGAACCATGTTTCGTCGTTGAGCACCATCTGAACCAGGATGTAGCCTGGGTAGAGCTTGCGGGAGACAACCCGCTTCTTCCCGCCCTTGAAGTCGGTGACCTGCTCCTTCGGCACGATCACCTCGCCGAAGAGTTCGTTCATGCCTTGAATCGAGATCCGTCGCAGAAGTGCCTCGCGGATCGAGTCCTCTCGGTTGCTCTGCACCTTGAGGATGTACCACTCCATCCCGGCGACCGGGGCGGCCTCGGCTTCTTCGACCGCCTCCTCCACCGGCTTGGCGTCTTCGTCGCCTTCGAAGGGATCGGCCAGCTCGACCGGCCCGTCGTCGGCGTCGTCGATGCCGGCGGCCAGGTCGCCGTCAGGCTCGACCACAGCGGCCGGCTCCGACGCCGCGACCGGACGTCCGTCGCCCACTGCCGCAGCCTCCGGCGACACACCGGCAGCCTCGGCCGCCTCGGCCTGAGGCGGGGTTTGGTCGTCGTGCTGGGAGGCTTGGTCGGTCATGACTTTTTTCCACGCGTAAAACCCTGGCCGGGAGGCCCGGCCAGGACCCAACTCCACCGAGGCCCGTCTACGGCCCCGAAATCCCTCCTCCGGTGATCAGCGACCAGAGTTCCCTGGGATGCAGCAGGAACCACCAGAAGAAATCGAATGCCGCCAGCAGGAACGCCAGGGCGAAAATCATAAAGATTACCACCGCCGAGCTGCGGAAAACCTCGTGGCCGGTCGGCCAGGAGACCTTCGCCATCTCGGCCTCGACGGCGATCAGAAATTCGGCAAACCGGGGCAGGTTGACCAGCCGAAACGAAACCCACACGGCCAGGGCCACCATCGCTGCCGGCAGCAAATACCGCACCACGCCCAGGTCGCGGCCGCCACCACCCCCCTCGTAGTAACCGGCGATCTCCCGGGCGAGGAAAAAGCCCCCCAGGCCCAGGATTACAACCAGTGCCGCGAAGGTCACCTGCCGGGTGACACGACCCTGGTTCCACTTGTAGAGCGTGACGCTGAGCATCTCGCCCCACAGGCTGCCAGTCCGTGCCGGATTGTTTTGCATCGCTGCCATCGGGACTTTCATCCGCCCGCTTCTGCCCGGACATCGGCCGCCCGCCGGCAGCGGCGGTAGCGGCGTGTCCGGACGACACGCCGCACGGCATCTGCAGGGGCGGCGGGAATCGAACTCGCAACCTCTGGTTTTGGAGACCAGCGCTCTGCCAGTTGAGCTACGCCCCTGTGCGCGACCGCCCGCCGAGGGACGAGCGGCCGCACGATTGTTCACAACGTCAGGACCTGTCGGATTGACCTCCCTCGGAAAGCGCCCCTGCGGGCCCACCTCCAGGCTGAATGACCTACTCGAGAATCTTCGTGACCACGCCGGAGCCGACGGTCTTGCCACCCTCGCGGATCGCGAACCGGACACCGTCGTCCATGGCGATCGGCACCATCAACTCGACCTCCATCTTGACGTTGTCACCCGGCGAGACCATCTCGACGCCGCCGAGCAGCTTGGTCGAGCCGGTCACGTCGGTGGTGCGGAAGTAGAACTGCGGCCGATAGCCGGCGAAGAACGGCGTGTGCCGGCCGCCCTCCTCCTTCGATAGCACGTAGACCTCGCACTCGAACTTCTTGTGGGGCTTGATCGAGCCCGGCTTGGCAAGCACCTGGCCGCGCTCGATCCCGTCGCGGGCGACGCCTCGCAGGAGGCAGCCGACGTTGTCGCCGGCCTGACCGCTGTCGAGCACCTTCTTGAACATCTCGACGCCGGTGACGGTCGTCTTCTCTGCCTTCTCCTTGAGGCCGATGATCTCGACCTCGTCGCCGACCTTGACCTGCCCCCGCTCGATTCGGCCGGTGGCGACAGTGCCACGGCCCTCGATCGAGAAGACGTCTTCGATCGCCATCAGGAAGGGCTTGTCGAGTTCACGGGTCGGCTCGGGGATGTAGGCGTCGACGGCGTCAAGCAGTTCGCCGATGCACTTGCTCGCCTCGGGATCGCTGGGGTTGTCGTAGGCCGGCTTGCCGGCACCCCGAATGATCGGCACATCGTCGCCGGGGAAGCCGTACTTGCTGAGCAACTCCCGAATCTCCATCTCGACGAGGTCGAGCAGCTCGGGATCGTCGACGAGGTCGACCTTGTTCAGGAAGACAACCAGCGCCGGTACGCCGACCTGCTTGGCCAGGAGGATGTGCTCCCGGGTCTGCGGCATCGGGCCGTCGGCAGCGCTGACCACCAGGATCGCCCCGTCCATCTGGGCGGCGCCGGTGATCATGTTCTTGATGAAGTCGGCGTGGCCCGGGCAGTCGATGTGGGCATAGTGCCGCTTGTCGGTCTCGTATTCCACGTGGCTGACGGCGATCGTGACGGTCTTCGTGTCGTCACGGACGGTGCCGCCCTTGGCGATGTCAGCGTAGCTCTTGGCGACCGCGAGGTCCTTGGCGGCCTGTACCGCCACCAGGGCTCCGGTGAGCGTGGTCTTGCCGTGGTCAATGTGGCCAATGGTGCCGACATTGACGTGCGGCTTGGTCCGGGTGAACGTGTCCTTTGCCATGCTCTCTCCTGCTAACTCCTCACGAGTGAAAAAACGGAACGATCGATCTGAGTCGATCCGGGAACTATTTCTCTGAAAACCAGGTCGGTTGGAATATTTTGAACGGACTGTCTCAATCTACGGTGCTGAAAAGCTGCTGATGGGACTTGAACCCATGACCTCGTCCTTACCAAGGACGCGCTCTACCAACTGAGCTACAGCAGCGGTTGGACGAAAAACCGGGTCATGGGCCTGTCTTGATGGGCCATTCCTGAAAGGTGTGTGACAAGTCGTGAAGCGGGTGAAGGGAATCGAACCCTCGTCTTTAGCTTGGAAGGCTATTGCTCTACCATTGAGCTACACCCGCGGGGCCAGGGCAACACCCCGCAGCAGCCGAACCGCCAGCGGAATGTGTCGGCTGCCGGATGGTGCAGGGCTCCGGGGAATCGCAGTGGGGAGTGCAGGATTCGAACCTGCGAAGGCAAAGCCATCAGATTTACAGTCTGACCCCGTTGACCGCTTGGGTAACTCCCCGCGTGGTGTGTTGGTGTGCGGTGTGTGGTCGCGTCTCCAGTATGAATCCTAAATGGTCGTCGTGACGGTCGCCGATCGCTCGAGACAACCCGGCGGACCGACGAGGCCGAATCTCCCGACCGATTCCAGCCCCGACACCGTCGGACATGCCCGGTCCGGACGGCCGCCCGACGGCCGGCGCCCCGCAGGACGAGGCCGCCAACGCTGAGCTAGCGGCGGGAGTTGAACCCGCAACCTGCTGATTACAAATCAGCTGCTCTGCCAATTGAGCTACGCTAGCGGCCGGTCGAAACCGCGAATCGGTGAAGTGTACGGATTCGCATTCCCCATGCAAGCCGGCCCCCTTTTTCCGGCCCCGGCCCCGATCCCGCCACCCGCCCCCAGGCGGGCCAGTCTCAGCCGAGAACGAGTTCGAGCATCGAGAAGTCGTCGTGAAAGTCTGCCCGACCGGCAAGGTCGCGGACCCGCCCCAAAAGGACGTCCAAGGGCCCCGCTGCCCCGGCCGGTTGGTCCCGCCGGCCCGCCGAAGCCTCGGCCAGCGTCTCCACAAACGCGTCAAAGGGCCACATTCCCCCCTCGGGGAGACTGATCTCGAAGGCCCCGTCGCTGTAGACAAACAGGCTCGATCCCGGTGGCACCTCCACCTCATCGGCCGTGAACTCCAGCCCTTCGACCGCTCCGATCAACGGGCCTTCGGATTCCAGGAGCCGCTGCCCCCCCCCTGCCGGGAGGAGCAGCGCCGGCGGATGGCCGCCGCCCGCCCACCGCAGCCGGCGGCTGGGCCGATCGAAGACCCCATACCAGGCGGTGAAGAACATGTCGTTCTGCCGCTCCATCGGGAAGGCCTTGTTGAGCGCCGCCAAGACATCGGCTGGCCGGTGGAAGTCGGTCTGGGGCAGGGCCTCGCTGCGAATCGCGTTCAACGCCGAGACCGACAAGAGCGCCGCCCCCACGCCGTGCCCGCAGACATCGAGCAGATAGACCGCCAGCGTGTCGGCGTCGAGGTCGTGGTAGCCGAAGGCATCGCCCCCGAGGGCCGCCGACGGAATGAATCGCCAGTCGGCCCGGATGCTGCCGAGCGACTGCGGCGGCGGCAGCAGCGAGCGGACGTACGTCGCGGCCGTCGCCAGATCGTTGGCCAGGATCTGCTGACTCTTCTGGAGCGCCCGGAAGGCTTCGTTCCGCTCGGCCAGCGCGATGTAGCCTCGCGAATGGTGGCGAACCCGGGCGATCAGTTCGAGCCGGTCGGGGAGTTTCACGATATAGTCGTTGGCCCCCAGGGCGAAGGCCTCCGCCTTGACCGTCGGCTCTTCCTTGGTCGACAAGACGATCACGGGCACGTCGCGGAATCGCTCGTCGGCCCGATACCGCCGGACCAGCTCAAGGCCGTCGACCTCCGGCATCACGAGATCCTGGAGGATCACGGTCGGCTCGACCTCGGCCGCTTTCTCGACCGCAGCCGTCGCATCCTTGCAGTAATGGAGCGTGATCCCCTCCTCGCCGGCCAGCATCCGGCGGACGGCCTCGCCGATGATCGGCTGGTCGTCGACGAGCAAGACGCTCGTGCCGCGGGCGGCGGGAGTGGCGGGGATGGCCATGGCCCCAGGCTACCAGACGCCTGTCCGCGGGCGGCAGGCCGGCCATCCCGCCCCTCACTTCGCCGATTTCTTGACCCGGCAGGCCGGCTGCTGGGTGAGTGAAAAAACAAGCACTTCCTCGCCGGTGATCGTCGAGATGTCGTGATGCACGCTCACCATCCCGACACCCGTGGCCCGGCAGACGATCTGCTCGAGCCGGGGGGACGGCGGGCCGTTGGGGCTTTCGTCCTCCGCCTCCCTTGCAAGCCGGGCCTCGACCGCGTCGAATCACCGGCAACGCGGCTAACGTGGCTAACATCTGACGCGGGAGAGGTGGTATGACCGCAGGAACATCGCCCGCTAGGAGCGGAGGGATTCGAAACCGGGCCGAACACGACCTGGCCGGGTCGATCGAGGGGCTCGGCGTCTTCTATATGGGGATGCGGCTCGACGACGCCGGTGCCCCCACCGGCGAGCCGCTCCTGCTCGATGCCCGGCGGTTCACCACCCACGCCGTCTGCGTCGGCATGACCGGGAGCGGCAAGACCGGACTGCTCGTCGGCCTGATCGAGGAGGCGGCCCTCGACGGCATCCCGACGCTCGTCATCGACCCCAAGGGCGATCTGGCCAACGTCCTGCTCTCCTTTCCCGACCTTGCCCCGGCTGACTTCCAGCCCTGGATCGATCCCGAGGCGGCCCGCCGCGAGGGGATCACCGTCGCTGAACTCGCCGCCCGCACCGCCGAGAAGTGGTCGGCCGGGCTGGCCGGCTCCGGCCAGTCGCCCCAGCGAATCCGCCGGCTCCGCGACGCCGTCGAGATGACCGTCTACACGCCGGGCAGCCGCAGCGGCACGCCCCTGGCAATGCTCGGCAGTCTCGACGCCCCGCCGCCGGCGATCCTCGATGATCCGGAAGCCCGGCGGGAGCGGATTGAGTCGCTCGTCTCGGGCATCCTGGCGCTGGTCGGGATCGACGCCGAGCCCGGCACCAGCCGCGACCACGTCCTGCTCTCGACGATCGTCGAGCACCTCTGGCAGAGCGGCCGCAAGGTCGACTTCGGCACGCTCGTTCGCACGATCCCGACGCCGCCGATCGACCGGGTCGGGTTTCTCGACCTGGAAAACTTCTACCCCGCGGGCGATCGCTTCCAACTGGCCACGCGGCTCAACACCGTCGCCGCCGCTCCCGGCTTCGAGGCCTGGCTGGAAGGGGCGCCGCTCGACGTGGGCCAGCTGCTCTGGACGCCGGCCGGCAAGCCGCGGGTGGCCGTGGTCTCGATCGCCCACCTGGCCGAAGCCCAGCGGATGGCCTTCGTGACCCTGCTCGCCGGTCAGGCGGTCTCCTGGATGCGATCCCAGGGGGGCACCTCCTCACTGCGGGCGCTCTTTCTGATGGACGAGGTCTTCGGCTACGTCCCGCCGGTGGCCAACCCGCCGAGCAAGAAGCCGATCCTCACGCTGATGAAGCAGGCCCGGGCCTATGGGCTGGGCGTCGTGCTGGCCACGCAGAACCCGGTCGATCTCGACTACAAGGGCCTCTCCAACGCCGGGCTCTGGTTCCTCGGCCGGCTGCAGACCGCCCGCGACAAGGCCCGCGTGCTCGACGGTCTCGAGGGCGCGGCCGCGGGCGCGGGGGGCGGCTTCGACCGGGCCCGGGTCGACCGGCTCCTCTCCGGCCTCGAGCAGCGGCGATTCCTGATGCACTCGGTCCACGAGGACGAGGAGACGCTCTTTCAGACCCGCTGGACGATGTCGTATCTCCGCGGCCCGCTCTTGCGGGAAGAGATCCGGCGGCTGACGGCAGACGAGGCGGCCGCCGCTTCCGGCAGCCCGCCAACTGGCCCCGCGGAGAGTCCGCCGATGGCGGCCGCGGCCGAGGCTGCCTCGCCGTGGCGGGGCTCCGGTGCCCCGCGGCCGATCCTTCCGCCGGGTGTCCGGGAGGTCGTCTTCGCGCCGGCCGGCCCCCTGCCTCCCGAGGCGGCCGTCGCCTACGAGCCCCACATTCTCGGTCGGGCGATCGTTCGCTACTCGCTCTCCCATGCCGGCATCGAGGAGCACCGCGAGGTGATCTGCCTGGCTCCGGCCGGTGAATCGCTCGGCGAGTCTGCCTGGGAGGCGGCCGAGGTCTTGGCGGACCCCCCGGAGATCGAACCCGCCCCGCGGCCCGGCTCGTTCGCCCCGCTACCGCCGGCGCTGGCCGGGCCCCGCGGCTATACGACGCTCGCCAACTCGCTCAAGGGCTGGCTCGGCCGCACCTCGAACCTGTTCGCCTGGAAGGCGACCGTCGTCGGTGAGGTCTCACGGCCGGGCGAATCGGAGCGGGACTTCCGCAGCCGGATCGCCCTGCGGGTGCACGAGTGGCGAGACGCCGAGATGGAGAAGATCCGTTCGCGGCAGGCGTCCAAACTTGCGACGCTTGCCGATCGGATCGAGCGGGCCCGCCAGAAGGTCGAGAAGGAGAAGGCCGAGGCCCAGAACCAGTCGCTACAGACCTACGTCTCGATCGGCTCGGCCGTCCTCGGGGCGATCTTCGGCCGCAAGAAGATCAGTTCGACGACGATCGGCAAGGCGGCCACCTCGATGCGATCGGCCAGCCGCGCCGCCCGCCAGCAGGCCGACGTGGCCCATGCCGAGGAGAGCCTGGCGAGCCTCGAGGACAAGCGGCGGCAACTCGAAGATGAGATCGAGATCGAACTCGAGCGGATCCGGCTCGAGTCAGCGCCCGAGCGGATCGCGCTTGAGCGGATCGAGATCCCGGCCCGCAAGACGGGCACGACGGTCGAGGAGGTCGTGCTCGCCTGGGTTCCCCGGGCCGATCCGCCGACCGCCGCCAGCCGCGTGTGGTAGGGGCGACGACGCGGAGGCCGGGAATCGCCCAACGGCCCGCCGTCCCCTCGGCTCGCGCCGGGGGGCTTTTATTGCGTCAGCGCGCGGAATACGGGTTCGTGAGGGGTGGCCGGTGCCAATCGAGCCGGCGTAGGAAACCGAGCGCAGCCAGGATGGCGAAGCGAGGTTTCCTCCGAGCGAAGCGGAGGCCATGGATGGCCGAAGCGAGCGTCCGGCGAGATGGCACCGGCCACCCCGAGCCGGCGTGAGGCGAGGTCAAGGGGGGCGAGGTATTCTCAGCTCCGATGCGGCTTTGACTCTTGAGGCCGCGCGACCCCTGCCCGCCACCCCCATGTCCCGTCACATCATCCTCGTCGATTGCCCCGACGCCGTCGGGCTCGTCCACACGATTACCGGCGTGCTCGGGGAGCGGCGGCTCAACATTGAAACCAATCAGGAGTTCGTCGACGCGGCCAGCGGCCATTTCTTCTTCCGGGCCGAGGTGACCGCCGCCGACGGGAACCTTCCCGCGGGCGAACTGCGGGCGGCCCTCGCGGCGGTGCTGCCGGCCGCGGCGAGCGTCCGGGTCACCCGCGAGTCGCGGCGGCCGATCGTCGTCTGCGCGACCCGCGAGCCCCACTGCCTCGGCGAGCTGCTCTTGCTCGATGCGATCGGGGAGCTGCCGGGCCGGATCGTCGGCGTCGTCAGCAACCACGACCTGCTCCGCGGCCTCGTCGAGCGGTTCGGCGTGCCCTTCGCCCACGTGCCCCACGAGGGCATCGGCCGGGCCGAGCACGAGGCGGCGCTCGCCGCTGCGATCGATGCCCACGCGGCCGAGTTCGTGGTGCTGGCCCGCTACATGCGGATTCTCTCGCCCGGGTTCGTCGCCCGGTACGCCGGCCGGATGATCAACATCCACCACTCCTTCCTGCCCGCCTTCGCCGGGGCCGCTCCCTATCGCCAGGCCTTCGAGCGGGGCGTGAAGCTGATCGGGGCCACCGCCCACTTCGTGACGGCCACGCTCGACGACGGGCCGATCATCGCCCAGGACGTGATCCCGGTCGACCACACCTTCACCCCCGAGCGGATGGCCCGGGCCGGCAGCGACGTCGAGAAGCTCGTTTTGGCCCGGGCGGTGCGGCTGGTGCTGGAGGAGCGGGTCTTCGTCCACGGCCGGCGGACGATCGTGATGGGCTGAGCCCGATCTGAGATTGTCCGGCCAAATCGCGTTCAGGAATCGAGGATCTGCCGCAGCGACTCGAGCACCGCCTCAGAGCCGTTGGTCTGCCAGGCGATGATCTGCGCCGCCACGCCGCCTGACGATGCCCGCTGCTCACCCGGGCGGAAGGCCGCCGGCTCTTGTTCCGACGATGATGCATCCTTCATCCATGCCTCCAACACGCTGGCCTGAGACTGGAATGCCGTCATCACAATCCCCGCTACTTGCGATCGCCCTCGTCAGCAGTATGGCTGCTGACACCGCATCGTCAGGCTGCAAGGCGATCAGCCCGACCGCGGGAACGTGGCAGAGGGACCAGCGCCACTCGCACGAAGGGGTTTTTTGAGGGGACCAACGGTGCCGACCTTCGGGAGATGATCTGAAGTTCGACAGGCTGCGGCCTTCCTCCACAGCCGTGGCCAGCAGGATTGTTCCCTGGTTTCGGACCCGATTGTGCCGCGTCGTCAGGCACAGCGGAACCTCGGACATTTCTGCCCATGACGAAGCACCTGGCTCGCTATGAGCAGTTTCTTCGGATCACGACACTCCTCGACATCCTCTCAGCGTCCCACGGGCCACTCGACGACTCGACGCTGATCAGCAGCCTGAAGGATCGGTTGGGCCTCTCCCGGCTCTCGTCCAGGACGCTTCATCGCGACTGCAACTTTCTGATCACCTGCGGCTATCCGATCGAACATGCCCCGCTTCCGGGCAACCGCCACTACGGCTGGCGGCTCGACGCTGCCGCGATGGCCAACCGGAAGATTCCCTCCGAGCCGCTCACGATCCTCGAACTGGCGGCCTTCACCGTCAGCCGTGAAATCCTTCGGTCCTTCGAGGGCACGCTCCTCTGGACGGGCATGGAGAGCCTCCGTTCGAAACTCGAGCGAGACTTGCCAGCGGCGTTTCTCGAGCAGGCGGCGGAGGCCAGGCGGATTTTTCGGGTGGCTGATCCAGCATCAGCCCGCTCTGCCGACCGGCCGCGACTCCTCTCGGCGCTGAGCACAGCCATCAGCGAGTGCCGCGAGATCGAAATTGAGGAACTGGACGACGGCGCCGCCGAACCGGTCCTGCGCCGGCTCCGGCCCGCCGCCCTGGTGATCGACCCGCCGAAGATTCAGTTGGCGGCCTGGGATCCCGGCCCCAAGGAGGCGGATCCGGCCGCCGACCCGCCGATGCTGATCGACCTCGAGCGAATCGCCCGGGCCAAGCCGCTCGAAACCACGTTCGAGCCCAAGCCCTTCGACAGCGCCGACTTTGATGTGGGCTAGCTGGCCGGTTGCCGAGGTGGCCGCCCGTCCTGCGACAGGCGGCGTCAGTCCGGATCGCGGACATACTTGTGGCACTGCACGCATTTCAGCGTGACGTCCATCCAGGCGAGGGTGGCCCCGTCGAGGTTCTTCTCCTGGGCCGCCTTCTTGAGGAGGTCGCAGGAGCGGCGAAACTCGGCGCTCTGCCGCACGTAGTCTTCGGTCTGGAGGACTTGCCAGTTGGAGTCGAGGCTGGCCAGCGAAAGCTCCTGGGCCGCCCGCTCGATCATCTCGAAGTCTTCGAGGGCCAGGCCTTCGAGCACATGATCGGCATGGGCGAGCTTGGCCCGCATGAAGATCGCCACCCGATCGGCCTGCGGGCCGTCGGCGGCCTCCAGCGGCATCCACCCGGCCAGCACCAGCCCGGCCACGCCCGCCACCCCGACCGCCGCCAGTCCGCCCCGCCAGCCACCCTCAGTCGGCCAGCCCCAGGTCCTCGTTGTAGCCCTCCTGCACGACAGCATTCTCGTTCCTTTCGTGGGCCAGGAGGCGGGAAGCAAAGGCCTCGAAGTCGCGACCGGCCTGCCGCCACGCTTCGGTCCCAATATCCCGCGCCGCGAGCCGTTCGAGCAAGCCGTCGATCTCGGCGAGCAGAGCGGGATGCTCCCCCAAGACCTCCCGCACGGCCCGCGAGAGCCGGGGCATCCGGGCCAGCGACTCCTCCAGAAAGCCGCCCCGTTCCTCCTGGGCGAAGTGCCTGGCCAGGTACTCGCGGAGATCGGTCACTCGCCGCCGGGCGGTCGCGGCCGCGGTCGGGCCCCCGGCGGTGCCGATGAACTCCGCCCGCGCTTCGACCAGCCGGTCGTGGAGTTCGCGATGCTGCGCCAGGACATGCCCCATGATCACCGGGTCGGCTCGATCGATCGATGCCATTGTGCTCGTCCTTTTGTGCTGTCTGAAGAGCGGCCCGCCAAAGGGTCTGCCGCGAGGAGCCGCCGACTCGCCAACGATCAATCCTTCGCGGCGGGATGCTCCACGGGCCAGCGGCATCGCCCTACCGCCCGCCAGCGGTGGTCGCGGCTGCCGGGACAGTTCCCTGAAGCCCCGCTATAACGAACGCGGATCCCGCTGGCTCGCACGTTCCCAACGAGTTTCTTTCCATTCACCTGCAAGGCCGCACCATGAACGTCGCCCCCGCCCTGCTTCGCTCCTGCCTGCTCGTCCTCCCGGCCTGCCTGCTGCTGGCTCCCCCGGCCGCCGCCCAGCAGGTCGCCGTCGAGGAGTTCACGCTCGACAACGGGATGCAGTTTCTGCTGGTGCCGCGATCCGACCAGCCCAACCTCGTCTCGGCCGGCTGGGTCGCCCGGGTGGGGAGCGTCAACGAGCGGCCGGGGATCACCGGCATCAGCCACTTCTTCGAGCACATGATGTTCAAGGGCACCGACACGATCGGCACCCGCGATCCGAAAAAAGATGCCCGCTACCGGGCCGAGCAGCAGGCGGTCCGCGACGAGATCAACCGGCTCGTCTGGACGCAACAGTACGACCGCTTCTTCAGGGGAGAAATCGACGACCCCTGGGACCCCGCCAACGACACGCAGCAGCTTCGTGTCCTCCGGACTCGGCTCACGGACCTAATGCAGGCCCAGCAGGGCCGCGGAGCAGGCGGCCCGGAGGCGGGCACCGTCGTCAAGGACGAGTTCGACGAGGTCTACACCCGAGCCGGCGGCAGCGGCATGAACGCCTTCACCAGCTACGACCTGACCTGCTACTTCATCACGGTCCCTTCCAACAAGCTCGAGCTCTGGGCCTGGATGGAGAGCGACCGGCTCCACGACAGCGTCTTCCGGGAGTTCTACTCCGAGCGGGACGTCGTCCACGAGGAGCGGCGGCTGCGGACGGAGAGCACGCCGACAGGCAAGTTCGACGAGCAGTTCGACGCGATGTTCTGGGCCTCGAGCGGCTACTCCTGGCCGGTGATCGGCTGGCCGAGCGACCTCAACAGCTACACCTTCGAGCAGGCCCAGGAATACTGGAACGTCTACTACCGGCCGGGCAACCTGTTCGGCATCCTGGTGGGCGACTTCGACCCCGCCGAGGCCAAGCGGCTGATCAAGCGGTATTTCTCGCGGCTCGAGCCGGGCGACCGCCAGCCACCGCCGGTGGTGACGCTCGAGGTCGAGCAGCTTGCCGAGCAGCGGATGATCGCGGAGGGCGACTTCCCGCCGGCGGTCGAGATCCGCTACCACACCGTGCCGGCCGGCCATGCCGACAGCTATGCCCTCGACATGCTCGCCGAGGTCTTGAACGAGCGAACCGGCCGGCTCTACGCGGGGCTCGTCGAGGGCCGCGGGATCGCGGCCACCGCCCGGGCCGCCTCCGACACCCGCCACTACGCGGGGCTATTCGCCGTCTCGGCCCAGACCCGCGGCGAGGCGAGCCCGGAGGATCTTGAACAGGCCTGGTACGAGGAGCTTGCCAAGCTCCAGGAGACGGAACTTCCGGAGCGGGAGCTGCGCAAGGTCAAGAACCGCGTCGCCGCCGACAACTTCCGGCGGCTGGAAAGCAACATGTCGCTGTTCATCCAGCTGGCCTTCAACGAAGCCCTCCTCGATTGGCGGGAGATCAACGAGTCGCCCGCCAAGTACGAGGCCGTCACGGCGGCCGACATCCGTCGCGTCGCCCGCACCTATTTCAAGCCGACCAACCGCAGCGTGGCGATCTACCGCCGCCAGCAGGACTGACCCACCAGACCACAGAGGACCACGACATGATTGACCCCATCGACCAACCTGAGAGCGGCCCGCCGCAGTGTGAACCCCGGCAACGGGAAAACGGGGACAGGCACCTCGCTGCGCTCGGAGCCAGTCCCCGTTTTCCCCGCACGACGGCGCTGCCCGCGACTGGAGGGTTTCCGCAACGCGGATGGAGGGGTCGGTCGGGGGCACGCGCAGAAGCCGGGGAATCTTTGCGACTCACGGACGAGTCCCTTGCGGCCAACCAGGCATCCTGTAGCAAAATCCCCCGGATTCGAGCATGTCTCCGCCGGCCCCGGTGGGGATCCAAACCGGGATCGCCCAACGGCCCGCCGTCCCCCCGGCTCGCGCCGGGGGGCTTTTATGGCCTGC
>JAQCJP010000247.1 GCA_027592945.1 Planctomycetota bacterium | reverse complement strand
CCGGCAAGTCAGAAAAGCACGGTTTCTCTCGACCTGGAGGGTAAGCGAATTGGCCAGCGGCCACATTGGAATTGTGGTGCCCCGCAAGGGGTTGTGGGTTCGAATCCCATGCCCTCCGCTTTAAGAAGCGTGCCGCCCGGCATGCTGGCAGACGCCGTGAAGGCTTCATGGCACTGCAAACTTCGACAACACCGCCTGCAGCGGACAATCAGGTTCTCTTTTCCGCATGGCGGTTCTGCTCGAGATCAAAAACGCTTCCAAGCGGTACGGCGATCAGATTCTGCTCGATGAGGCCTCGGCCACCATCACTGATGACGGCAAGGTGGGCTTCGTCGGTCGGAACGGTGCTGGTAAGAGCACCCTGTTGCGGGTGATCCTTGGTGAAGAGGAGCTCGACGGCGGCGAGGTTGTCCACCACCCCCGGCTGCGACTGGGCTACCTGCGGCAACACGATCCCTTCCTGCCTGACGAGTCGGCCCTCGATTTTCTGATGCGGGACAGCAGCCAGCCCGACTGGAAGTGTGGCGAGGTCGCCGGCCAGTTCGAACTCAAGGGTGACTATCTGGACGGCCCGGTTCGGGAACTCTCCGGCGGTTGGCAGACCCGCGTCAAACTCGCAGCCCTACTGCTGCATGAGCCCAACCTGCTGCTGCTTGACGAGCCGACCAACTTTCTCGACCTGCGGACCCAGATGCTGCTCGAGCATTTTCTGCGGACCTTCAAAGAAGCCTGCCTGATTGTTTCGCACGATCGGGGCTTCCTCACTGCCACCTGCGACCGCACGCTTGACCTCTCTCGCGGCAAGCTGACGGCCTATCCGGGGAAGATCGACGCCTTCCTCGGCTACCAGCAAGAGCAGCGTGAGCACCTTGAGCGGGTCAATGCCGCCACCCTCGCCAAGAAGCGGCAGCTTGAGCAGTTCATCGCCAAGAACCGAGCCAAGGCATCGACTGCCTCGCAGGCCCGCTCCAAGGCCAAGCAACTGGAGCGGCTGGAACTTGAGGAAATTGCCAGCGACGCCCCCACTGCAGCCATCCGCCCGAGGTCGCCGCCCGTCAGGGGCCCGCCGTTCGTTGTGCTGATCTTGCCATTGGCTATTCCGACCGCACCGTGGCCGACGACGTGGCCATCGAAATAGACCACGGCAGCCGGCTGGCTATCGTCGGCGACAACGGGCAGGGCAAGACAACCTTTCTGCGGACGCTCGTCGGCTCGCTCGATCCAGTTGCCGGCCGACTGAAGTGGGGCTTTGGCTGCGAGATCGGCACCTACGCCCAGCACGTCTACACGAGCCTCGACGAGAAGCGGACGGTGCTCGAGCAGCTTGAATACGCCGCCGCCCCCGGCACCAAGCAGCAGCGGATCATCGACCTGGCCGCGGCGATGCTCTTCCGGCAATCGGCCCTCGACAAGCCAATCCGGGTCCTCTCCGGCGGCGAGCGGGCCCGGCTCTGCCTGGCGGGGCTGCTGCTCGGCAGTGCCAACGTGCTCGTGCTCGACGAGCCGGGCAACCACCTCGACGTCGAGACGGTCGAGGCCCTGGCCGCGGCCCTGGCCGACTACGCAGGCACCGTGATCTTCACCAGCCACGACCGGGCCTTCATGCAGGCGGTGGCGACGACCGTGATCGAGGTCAAGGACGGCCGCGTCGTCGACCACCTCGGCAACTACGAGACCTACGTGGCGAAAGTGACCGGCGAGATCGACGCTGCCGAGGCCGCCGCCGGCCGGGGCAGACCGGCTGGGCGCTCCGGCGAGAGGGCCTCTCCGGGGAAACGGGGGATGCAGCCCGCGGGGGGCGGTCAGGCTGAGGGAAGCGCTGCCGCCGGGAGCAGGCCCTCCGCCGAGGATGATCGGGCCGCCCGCAAGGAGGTGGCCCGGCTCGAGAAGTCGATTGCCCGCCTCGATGCGGAGAAGAAGGAGCGGCAGGCAGCGCTTCTCGAGACAACCGATCCGGCCGCGGCAGTCGAGTTGCACACCGCGCTGACCGAGGTCGAGGGCAAGCTCGCCGCGGCCGAGGAGCGGTGGCTCGAACTGCAGGAGCAGCTGGCGGGGTGAGGTGTGTGGGGGTGTGTTCCCGGGGGAAGTTTACGGAAAAGGGGACTGGCTCCGAGCGAAGCGAGGTGCCTGTACCCTTTTCGAGCCCGACGACGAAGGGAAATCACAGCGGAGTTTTGGTTGTGGAAGCGTTTTGGGCGTCGTGGTGGTGAACGGCTGGCGGCCATCGGGGCCGGGATCGCCCAACGGCCCGCCGTCCCCCAGGCTCGCGCCGGGGGGCTTTTATTGCGTCAACGCGGGCTGCGAATGGAATCGGGGTTCGCGAGGGGTGGGCCCGTGCCAGACGAGCCGGCGTTGGGAAATCGATGCGCAGCCAGGATGGCGAAGCTCGGTTTCCCACGAGCGAGCCAAGGGCATGGATGCCCGCAGCGAGCGTCCGGCGAGATGGCACGGGCTCGCCCCGAGCTTGCGTGGTTGTGGAAGCGTTTTGGGCGTCGTGGTGGTGAACGGCTGGCGTGGATTTCCCGGGGACGGCTTGGCGTGTGTTTCAACGCTGCACCTCGGGTGGAGTATGATCTCGCTCGAGACGATCCCCCACTCAGGCTTCGCATGGATTCGATCAGCCGCCACGAACAACTGCTGCGGGTCTTTCACCTGATCGACATTCTCTTCGGGGCACGGCAGCCGCTCTCGGTTGCCGAACTCAAGGAGCGGCTGGTCGACCGGGGCGTGATCGACACGATGTCCGACAAGAACATTCGTCGCGATATCACCTTTCTCGAGAAGTTCGGCTACGCCCTGAAGCGATCGCGGAAGCGAACGCCCCGGGGGGCCGCCTGCGACGCCTGGTCGATCGAGCCGGGCCGGGGGGCGGCCGAACTCAGCCCGCCGGCGGTCTCGCTGCCGGAACTGCTCTCGCTCGCCGTGGCCCGGGAGTTTCTTGCCCCGCTGGCCGGCACCTTCTACTGGCGGGGCATCGGGCAGTTGCTGGCCAAGCTCGAGACCGTCGCCACGCCCGAACTGCTCGACTACGTGGCGGCCCATCGCGACGGGCTGGTCGTGCACCCGCGGCCGGCCAGCGGCAAGTATCGCTCCGGAACCCTGACCGCGGTCAATCGGGCGATCCGGCAGTCGCTGGAACTCTCCCTCACCTACACGAGCCTGGCCGACGACAAGCCCCGCCGGATCGTGATCTGCCCCGAGGCGCTGGTCGTTTACGAAGGGGCGATCTACATCGCCGCCGAGCGGGCGGGCCGCGACGACGATGCTGGCGGCGGGCTGCGGTTCTACAAGCTCGACCGCGTCAGTGAGACCCGCGTCACCTCCCGGCGGTTCACGCCCCGGCCCGCCCGGGTCGAGGAGCATCTCGGCGACAGCATCACACTGTTTCGCCCATCCGAAGCCCCGCGGCGGTATCGGATCCGCATCGATTCGACGCTTGCCCGCTGGGCGTGTGAGAAGCCGTTTCATCCGGGGCAGAAGGTGCGGCCCGAGCCGGACGGTGGAGTCGTGCTCACGATCCCGCGGGCCTGGGACGGCGAAATGCTGCCGCAGCTGCTCGGCCTCGGCGAACACGTCGAGGTGCTCGAGCCGGCCGATGTCCGCGAGCGGATCGCGGAGACCGCCCGCCGGATCGCCGCCCGCCACGATTCGCCCGCCTCCCGAGCCCGATCCACCGGTCGATCGGCCCGTCGCAATCGTCCCAGGAGGACCGTCGCCCATGCGAAGTGAGTCAGGCAGCCGTCAGCCCCGGTCCGCCGCAGGCACGACCCGGCGTGAGTTTGCCGGCTTGGCTGCCGCGGCCGCGATCCTCGCCGCCCGCAGGGTGTCGCGAGGGGCGGCCGTGGAAGCGCCCGCCGAGGCCCCGGCCGGGCCGCTTGCCGACTTCGTGTTTCGGAAGGACCCGGCCACCCGCTTCGAGCTGCTCGGCCGCGGCGAAACTGCCGGCGGGGAGTGGCTCACCGGCCGGCTCGTCAGCCAGCGTTGGCGGGGCGTCGACTGGACCCACGAGCTGTCATTGTTCCGCCCGGCTACGCTCGCCGACACCGATCAGATGCTTCTCTGGATCGACGGCGGCTCGAGCCGGCAGTTGCCCGAGGGGAAGATCGGCGAGCCGACCGAGGCGATGGGCATCCTCGCCGCGGTCGCGACGGCGGCCGGCCTGCCGGCAGCGGTCGTCCGGCAGGTGCCCTACCAGCCGATGTTCGACGGGATGGTCGAGGACGACCTGATCGCCCACACCTTCGTCGAGTTCGTCAAGACCGGCGACCCCACCTGGCCCCTCCTGCTGCCGATGGTCAAGGCGGCGGTCGAGGGGATGAACGCCGCCCAGGCTCTGGCCGACGATCGCTGGGGCCTCGACATCGCGGGCTTCGTGCCGGCCGGGGCGAGCAAGCGGGGCTGGACGACCTGGCTCACCGCCGCGATGGACGATCGCGTGAGCGGGCTGGTGCCGATGGTGATCGACATGCTCTCGCTGGCCGAGCACGTCGGCCTCCAGGTGAAGTCGTTTGGCAGGATGTCGGAGAAGCTCGTCGACTACACCTCGCGGGGCATCGAGCAGCTCCTCGGCAGTCCCCGCGGCCGCGAGCTAATCGGGATCGTCGATCCCCTCGGCTACCGCGACCGACTCGTACAGCCGAAGATCATTGCCCTGGGCACCAACGACCCCTACTGGCCGCTGGAGGCCTGCAGCCTCTACTACGACCGCCTGGCCGGCCCTCGCTGGGTCTCCTACGCCCCCAACGCCGGTCATGGCCTGCCCCCTTTGCGAGTCGGCGGGCTGGTCGCCGCGATGGGCCGCCACACTGCCGGGATCGAGCCGCTGCCCGAGATCGACTGGACGTGTGAGACCGATGGCCGGGAAAGCGTCTGTCTGGCGACCTGCACGGGCGCCGCGCCGGCGAAGGTCGTCGCCTGGCAGGCGAC
>JAQCJP010000016.1 GCA_027592945.1 Planctomycetota bacterium | reverse complement strand
TTCATAGAAGCCCCCCGGCGCGAGCCGGGGGGAAGGCGGGCCGTTTGCGCCGATCGCCTCACGCGGGGACCTGTGGCTCCAGCTCCTCAAGGAGCGGCCAGAGATCATCGATCTCGTCCTTGAAGAAGTCGCCAATCAGGATGTCGGTCAAAAGCGGTTTGGCGTGTTCGTGCCGCCGGACGATCTTGCCGAAGTTGAGGCCGTCGTAGAAGGCCCGCACGAGCTTCCGCATCCGGTCCATGCCGGCGAGATAGTCGGGCCCCCACGCACCCAGGGCCGCCGCCGACGTGTCACCCCGCTCGAGCCCCGCGTGTACCGCATCGGCAGCCAGCGCACCGCTCTTGAGCGCCAGGAGAATCCCCGACGAGTAGAGCGGGTCAAGGAAGCCGAGGGCATCTCCAACGAGCACCCAGCCGTCGCCGGCCACCTGCCGCGAGCGATAGGAATACTCCTTGGCGACCCGAAACGGCTCGACTCGTTCCGCCCCGGCCAGGCGAGGCACCAAGCCCGGGCAGCGAGCCACCTCCTCGTCGTAGATGGCAGCCGGATCCTTCGAGGCACGGCCCCGGAAGAGGAAGTCATGGTCGGCCACGACCCCGACACTCGTGATGTCGTCCGCCAGCGGGATGTACCAGAACCAGCCCTTCTTGCCCTCCGTCTGGAGCACGAGCGTGGCCCCTGCATCACGGCCCGTCTCGCGGGTCGCACCCTTCCAGTAGGTCCAGATCGCAGCCTTTTTGAGATCGGGATCCCACTCCCGCAGGCCCAGCCGGTCTTGGATGACGCCACTTTGGCCGGCGGCATCCACCACCACGCGGCAGGGCACGATCCGCTCGGCGCCGTCCTCCCCCGCGACCTTCACGCCGACCGCTCGATCGCCCTCGAAGAGCACCTCGAGCACGCGGACGCCCTCCTGGACATCAACGCCCTTGCCGCGAGCGTTGTCGAGCATCAGGCGGTCGAACTCCCGTCGCGTCACCTGCCATGTCTGGGAGCTGGCGTCCTGCTTGTAATCGGCGAAATAAAACGGCGCCGAAACCTTTCCTTCTTCCGACACAAACTGGACGCTGTGCTTCTCGACAAAGCCGCCCGCTTGGAGCGCTGGCACGATCCCGAGCCGCTCGAGCACCCAGAACGTACCAGGGATCAGCGACTCGCCGACGTGATACCGCGGAAATCGCTCTCGCTCGAAGAGCGTGACACGATGGCCCCGTTCGGCGACCAGCGCTGCTGCCGTGCAGCCGGCAGGACCGCCGCCGATTACGACCACATCCGGATCAGGCTGCCGAATCACGCGTCTGCTCCCGTCGCTCCGCAACCAGGAAACCGGACCTTCGCCGACGGAATGATAGGCCCGCCTCGGCCTTGGACCAGCGGCGACCCGGCTCCTGTTCTGGCTTCCCTGACTCGCCCTGAACGCCCCGCCAGCAGGCGCTCCCCGGGGGGCAGCAGCCCCCCGGGGACGCAACGCTCAGGTATCAAACTGCCGCAGCGCCTCGATCGCTGCCAAGGCTCGATCCAGGCCGCCCAGGCGGCTGACGGCCTTCTTCGCGGCGACGAGATCCTCGACCGAGATCTTCGTCGCCTTGCCCCGCACGGCCTTCGCACTGCCGTTGGTCGTGGCGACCGCGGCCGAGCCCCGCTTGGCAGCCTTCCGCCGGCGGCGGGGGCGGAAGCCCATCCGCTTGAGCACCATGCTGACCTGGGGCGAGGAGACCTCGATTCCCTGCTGCTTGAGCGCTGCAATGATCGTCACCGGACGGGGCTTTTCACCCTTGTCCTTCATCTGCTTGGCAACGGTCCGGATTTCCTCGGACTTGTTGACTTCCTTGCCGGTCTTCGACTTTCCGGCTTTCGCGGCGGGCTTGGTGCTGGGCTTCACAGACATTAAGAACGGTTCTCCAAAAGTATTTTTGAACAAGATCAGTCACATGCCATACGTGTAACACGAAGAATACTATACTACCGTTGTTACGATCGCAAGGCTTGCCATCTCTCAGTGTTGGTTTTGTGGCCGATCATGCCACGTTCGCAAGAACGCCCGCCCGCTCTCCGCTACCGCCGGGGAGGGAGGCGCTGCCGCGCGGAACCGACGGTTTCATGGCAAACTCGGATCGCTGAGAATCTGCCTTCCTCTGTTTTCTGCGAACCATGAGCGATCTCACGACCTTGCCCCGCCCGTCCCGGAAAGACACGCCGCCCGCCAAGCCGGCTGGCCGCCGCACCGGCTGGTCCTGGAGCTGGATCAACCTTCTGCTCGATGCGGCCCTGCTGGTGATGTTCATGGGCCTTTGCTTCGCGGCGGTTGTCGTGCGATTCGTCTTTCCGCCCGGGCCCGCGGCTGCGGGCTGGACGCTCTGGGGACTCGACTATGACGCCTGGGGTGGCCTCCAGTTCGCCCTGATGAGCATTCTCGCCGGGGGTATCCTCGTCCACGTGATGCTCCACTGGTCGTGGGTCTGCAACGTGATTGCCAGCCGCATCTCCGGACGCGGCAGCCGTGTCGATGACGGGCTGCAAACGATCTACGGAGTCGGGCTGTTGATCGGGCTGCTGGTGAGCGTCGGTACCGCTCTCGCGGTGGCCATGCTGACCGTCAAAGGGCCGGCCTGACCGTGTCGCTGCCAGGCTGATCGGCAGCTCCCGATGACTCGCCGCCGGCGCAGAAAGGGCAGCCGGCGGGAGGCTCTTCACCGAAGGAGATCGCGCCGGCTCCGCGGCTGATCGAGACGACGCCGGTTAACACGAGGCACCAGGCGGCGACCGCGTGCACCCGTCGGCGGGTCGCGACGCCAAGCAGTCCGCCGCTGAGACCGGCCGCCACCATCGCCGGCACGGTGCCCAGGCCGAAGACGACCATCGTGGCGGCGCCGAGCGGAACGCTCCCGGTGCTCCCGGCCAAGGCCAGCATGCCGTAGAGAAGCCCGCAGGGCAGCAGGCCGGTGAACAGCCCGGCGAGGAACACGTCGACTGTGGAACGGCCTCCCAGGAGCGCCTTGAAGACCGAGGCACCAGGACAGACAGCCGCTCCGCTGACGCCCCGCTTCGGCAAGAGCCCGGTGGCCAAGAGGCCCTGCACGACCAGAAACCCGCCGGCAACGAAGGCGAGCGCCGCCGGCACGTTCAGCCAGCCCGGCAGCTTCTCGGTCAGCCAGCCGCCGAGAAACGCGGCGCCCGAGCCGAGCACGGCGTAGGTGAAGATCCGGCCGAGCGAATACCAACCTTGCCGCCAGAGATTGGCCCGCGGCGACGGCGCGGCGGCGCCGAGGGCCAGCGCGAAGGGGCCGCACATCCCGAGGCAATGGGCCGAGCCCAACAGCCCCGAGCCCAACAAGAGCGGCCACTCGATCATCGGACAACCTCGGGAGATACCGGCCGGGACGGTTCGGACGACGCTTCGAACGTGGGCTGCTCGGTCGAGGCCCCGATCGCTCCGGGCTTGCCTTCAGGCCCGGCATCCCGGGCCAGCCGCAGCGAGTTGCCGACCACCAGCAGGCTCGAGACGACCATCGCCACGGCCGCGACCGCCGGATGCACCAGTCCCGTGGCCGCAAGCGGGATGCATGCCGTGTTGTAGCCGAAGGCCCAGAGCAGATTCCAGCGGATCGTCCGGCGGGTTTCGCGAGCGAGATCGACCAGCCAGGGAAGGGAGCCGAGGTCGTCGTCGAGGACGCACAGCGGCGCGGTCCAGCGGGCAATGTCGGCCCCGCAGCCCAGGGCGATCCCCACGTCGGCCGCCGCCAGGGCCGCGGCGTCGTTGATGCCATCCCCCACCATCGCCACCCCGCCGACAGCCTGCTCGGCCTCGATCGCGGTCAGCTTCTCCGCCGGCAGCAGCGGGGCCTGCCAGGAGACTCCGAGACTCTCGGCGACCACCGCCACCCGCGGGGCCTGATCGCCCGAGAGGATTGTCACCGCCATGCCCTGCCGACGGAGCGTCGCGACCGCCGCTGCCACCGATGGACGAATCGCTTCGGTCGTCCAGAAGGCGGCGGACACCTTGTCGCCGAGTGCCAGCAGGCAGCGAGGTGGCCCATCACCCTGCGATAAAAAAGGGGACATTCCCCTTTTTTCCAGGATCGATAAACGATCGCTTCCAGCATCCGCCGAACCACCTTCGGCGGGCTGAAAAAGGGGGATGTCCCCTTTTGTGTTCACGATCCACGACGGGCTGCCGAGCCGTACGCGCTGGCCGGTTGCGGCATGCGTGCCTTCGACACCCATGCCGGGCACCGTTCTGGCAGCGGTGACTTGGGCAGCGGGAATCTCGTCCCGCTGGGATAGCGCGAGGATTGCTGCGGCGGCTGTGTGCGTTGAACCAGCCGCGAGGCCGGCGGCCAACGAAAGGGCCATCTCGCGATCCATTCCGTTGGCCACCACCAGCCGCTCCACCTGGCAGCCGGTCGTGAGCGTGCCGGTCTTGTCGAGGCAGAAGGTCTTCACCGCGGCCAGCCGCTCAAGCGCGTCGCCCTCCCGGACGAGCACATGCCGCCGCATGCAGCGGCCAAGCGCCGCCCAGAGGGCCAGCGGCGTTGCCAGCCCGAGGGCACAGGGGCACGAGACCACCACCACAGCTAGGGCCGCCATCACGCCGGCCGCCGGGTTCCCCCGCCACCAGTGCGCCCCGCAAGCGACCGCCGCCACCGCCAGCACCGTCGGCAGGAACCAGCCCGCCACGCGGTCGACCAGCCGCTGGCTGCGGCTGTCCCGGGCCGCCCGGCTCACCGCCGCGATCAGCTGCTCGAGCGTGCCGCACCCAGGCGCGGCGGTGACCGCGATCTGCAGATCGCCGTCGAGATTGGTCGTGCCGCTCCGGACCGGTTCACCCGGTCCGCGGACGACCGGTTCGCTCTCGCCGCTGACCGTCTGCTCGTCAATCGTGGCTCGGCCGGCTTCGATCACGCCATCGGTCGGCACCTGCTCGCCCGGCAGCACGCGTAGCAGGTCACCCACCGCGACGTCAGCCAGCGGCACCGTCCGCTCCGTGGGCCGCCCGGCTGCGACCGCCGCCTCGCCGGCGGCCCGCAGCCTCCGCACCCGGTCGGGCAAGAGCGACTCGAGGTTCCGGAGGGCCGCCGTCGTCTCGAGCTTGCCCGAGGCCTCCAGCCAGCGGCCGAGGGTCACCGCCACAAGCACCATGCAGGCGACCTCGTAGTAGACGTGCCCCTCCCCCCGCCAGGTATTCCAGGCCGAGATGCCGAAGGCAGCCGCCACGCCGGCCAACAGCAGAAGATCGAGTGAGAGCCGGCCCCGCCGCAGTTCGGCAAACGCCGAGTCGAGTAGGGGGCCGCCAAGCAGCAAGAGCACCGGCGCCGCAAACAAGAGTCCCGCATGGCGGGCCAGCCCGTAGAGGGCGGCTGCCGCCTCACCGCCTTCGGCCCCTCCCGCCTCCTGGGACCAAAGCAGAAACGTGAACACCATCACGTTCATCGTGAAGAAGACCGCCAGCCCCAGCCTGGTCATCATCCAGCGGGCCCTGGCATCGGCCCCGCCGGCGGCGGTGATCGAGGCGGCCAGCCGGCAGCCGGAGCAGCAGTAGAGCGGCCCCTCGGCGGCCGACGAACCGGCCACCGGCAGGCCGCAGTAGTCGCACTCCTGAGGGTCAGCAGTCATCAGGTCACGCGTGCTGCGAGGTTCATGTGGTCACCGGGGACGGTGGAAATGGCTCCGCGTTGATTGCAGTGGCCGGCCGGCGGAACGGCAAATGTCTCCTCGCTAGGGATTTCGCGGCTGCGCGGGCATGGTGCTCGGAATCTTCTCCTGCGAAATCCCTCAACGCTCGTCGAGCATTCGCCGATTCCACCGGCCTCCTTGGGATAGGGTGGCGAACTCGGCAGTATGGACTGCGGGAACAATCCGACAGGCGGAACGGCAAATGTCTTCTCGCCGGGGATTTCGCGGTTGCGCGGGCTTCGTGGTTCGGCTCTTTTTCTGCGAAATCCCAAAGGCTCGTCGAGCATTCGCCGATTCCGCCGGCCTCCTCGGTTTGGATCGCGTCGTCGGTGGCCGCGGTGATTGCTGGAATCCTCCGACCGGTTTGGTTCACGGCCGTTGGAGGAGTTCCAGCTGCATCGCCGGCAAGAGGAAGCGGATCGTGTAGACGACGGCGAAGACCCAGAAGCCGATCCAGATTGCCCGCACATACCAGGGGATGTCGTTGCCGACGTAGTCGTGGAAGCGGTGCTCGGTGGCCGGCGAGCCCTCGGAGAGGGTGGGGCGGGAGGCGTCGGGCATCAGAGGTCTCCGAGCGAGTGGGCGGGCCGGCCGTGGCGGGCCCGGCTGGCGGCATCGATCCGGGCCTCGTTGGCGAGGAATTCGTACTTGGGCCGCTCGACGTCGCGAAACATCCCGTTCCAGGCGGCCCAGAGGAGCATGCAGAAGAAGCCGGCGCTCGCCAGGAGGTAGTTGAGAATCGGAGCGACCGCGAACTCGCCGCCGCCAGTTCCCCGGTAGATGTGGATGAACTCCAGGAACTTGCCGGTGAAGCCGTACATGCTCGGGATCAAGATCAGCACGGCCATGATGATCGTGATCCAGGTCTTGCGGCGGCTCGAGCCGCTCGGCCGGCGATCGGGATCGTTCCCGCCCCCGTCGCCGTCGCCGGCCCGGCCGGTCGGCTTCCCGGGACCGCCACGCCTGTCACTGGACCGCGGCCGTTCGATCGTCGCGCTACTCACCGGTCACCTCCACCAGTTCCTCGTAGTAGGGATACTCCGGCAGCCAGGAGCCGAGCCACTGGATATAGGTGATCAGGGCCAGGCCCCGGCGGTTGGGCTTGTCGGGCGAACCGTCGAAGAACCATGGGTATTCTGGCATCGGCGAGTTGGAGGAGACGACCGACGGCTTGTAGAAGTGCACCGCGTGCCAGTCGTTGCCGCGGCGGCCACCCTCCCGGGAGAGATCGGGGCCGACCCGCCGCGTGCCGAACATCACCGGCCGCTGCAGTTCGTTGTCGTATTCGTGGCTCTGGGAGACCGGCCCGTACCGGAGCGACTCATTGGACACCGGCCGGACGAACTGGCTGTGGCAGTGCCAGCAGGCCTCGCCGATGTAGATCTGCCGGCCCAGCCGCAACGCCTCGGCACACGTCTCCTCCGTGGGCTCGCCGAAAGCCACCGAAAACTGCTCGGGATACCGCTCGGCCAGGTCGCGGAACTGGTTCATGATCCGCAGGTTGGGCGGCACCTTCCACTGCTCGGGGTCGGGCTCGTCGGGCTCGGGGATGCCGGCCACCAGCTGCTCGGCCGTGACCTCCGGGCGGTCTCTGTACATCAGCATCGGCACCACGCCGTTGCCGAGAAAGGCGAGCAGGAAGAAGCCCACGCCCGCGATGAAAAAGACGCCAGCCTTGCTTTCAAACATGTCCGCGTGCTCTCAAAAACAGCCAACCGTCGGAGGGATTGCCCGAACCTGATCTACGCCGCTGTCGCCGTCACCGGCTCGCCAGTCTCCGCTCCCCGCCAGGTCATCCAGAGGTTGACGAGGAAGCAGAGCAGGCCGGCGAACATCGCCAGCCCGGCGAAGACGCGGGTGATCCAGAACGGCTGGGCCCCCTCGGTCGAGACATCCCAGGGCTGCAGCGAGGCCCAGTAGTAGCCCTGGAACATCCCCGCCAGGGCCAGGTCGAGAAACATCACGAACACGCCGCCGGCCGAGAGCCAGTAGTGCCAGACACAGAGCGTGTGGCTCCACCAGGGCCGGCCCAAGAGCCGGGGGAAGAGGTCGGTCATGATCCCGAACAGCCAGAGGCTGAAGACGCCGAACATCACCAGGTGAGCGTGGCCGACGACCCAGTCGGTGAAGTGAATCAGCTTCTGGAAGGTGAGCGTCACCTGGAGGGCGCACTGGAAGCAGGTGATGAAGTAGAAGACCATCCCGGTGTAGAAGTAGCGGATCGGCAGGTTGGTGACGACCGCCGAGCTGCGGCCGGCGAGCGTCCCGAAGAAGTTGATCACCACCGTCGCCACGACCAGCTCGACGGCGATCGTCGAGATGATCGCCCCGTACTGGAGGAACATCGGGATCGGCGTGTAGAGGAAGTGGTGGATGCCCTGGAGGGGATAGAAGAAGGCCAGCCCCCAGAAGCCGACCAGCGAGAGGCCGTGGCTCCAGATCGGCTTCTTCAGCAGGATTGGCACGAAGTAATACATCAGCCCCCAGCCGAGCGGGGTGACGAACAGCCCGACGAGGTCGTGGATGAAGAGCCCGCCGATCGCCCCGGCGCTCGTCCCGCCGACGGTGTACTCCGGGAGGAGGTTGCCCATCGCGTAGGTGAGAAAGGTCCAGACGAAGGCGGCCATGAAGTACCAGTTGGCGACATACAGCTGCCCCTTGCTGCGGGCGATCGGGACCATGAAGTTGATCGCCACCAGGGCCAGGCCGAAGAGGGCCACCGGGTCGATCCAGAAGGGCGTCTCACCCCACTCAAGCCCCTGGGCTCCGAGGCTGAAGGGGATGTGCCACTGCTTGGACAGGTCCATCACCCAGGCCTGATCCTGAAACGACGGGCCGACCACGATCCCTACGGCCGTCGCCAGCACGATCACCTGCCAGGCCCAGAAGATGAACCAGTTGAGGGCCCGGCTGGCCACCGGCTGGAAGGTCATTCGGGGGATCGCCCAGTTGATCGCCCCCAAAAAGGCGTTGGCCAGGAAGCCGTAGGCGACGGCGTTGGTGTGAATCATCCGCCAGCGGCCCGGCGAGAGCAGTTCGACACCGACCAGCGGATTCCAGTGAACCAACTGGAGGGCCATCAGGATGCCGGCAAGCATCGAGATCGTCAGGAAGACGAGGCTCGCCACGAAGTGGGCTCCCACGATTTTCTCGTCAACAAGATCCTCGTGGGCCGGGACGGCAGCGTCCGCGACCGGGGCGGCGGAAGCGTGGCTCATGCGGTCTCCGTCTGCAGGTGATAGGGCCGGAACTCGCCCCAGGGATAGATCACGGCCATCGTCCAGCCGAAGACGAGGTGGGTCGCCAGGGCGACCCACCAAGGCAGTTCCGAGTTGCTGACGATCCAGTTGCCGCCGAAGAGGAGCGGCTGCAGCCACGCGATCAGGCCGTAGAAGTTCACCAGCCAGACGGCCACCGCCAGCACCGTGGCCCAGACCAGCCGGCCGGCCAGCCCGGCCTGCGAGGCGTAGCGGGAGAGCACGACTTGGAAGATGATTCCCAGCAGCATCCCAGTGGCGATGTAAAGCACGCAGCCCATCGCCAGGGCGAGGCCGTTGTCGAAGGCCGGGTCGAGGGCCTTCTCACCCATCCCAAAGGTCAGGTAGACGCGGATCAGCTGGAGCGGATCCTTGCCGGCCACGGTCGCCCCGGCGATGTTGAAGACGAGGCTGACGAGCGCCCCGACCATCCCGAGGAAAAATCCGGCCGTGGCGTAATACGTCAGGTAGTAGCCCCGCTTGGCCCACTCCCCGGCAGCCTGCCCGAACTTTTCGGCGTCGATCTCCGCCTCGAGCTCGGCCGCCTCGGCCCGCAGCTGGGCCAGCCGCGCCTCGCGGGCCGCCAGTGAGTCAGCCGTCATCGCCTGGGCTCCGCTGCTGCCAGAGCACGGGATTCACGCGGTCCCGTCGCCGCCGCCTTCCGTTCCTCCGCCGCCGCGTCGACCGCTGGCTCGGCGGGCTGCGACTGCTCCTGGAGCACGTCGTAGATCGCTTCCTGGCAGTCGGGCGGCACGCGGCTGCCCTCGATCACGGCCGTCACGAAATGGACCAGATGCCAGATCCTGTCGCTCCGCTCTTCGGGCGTCTCGCCGATGGCGGTGTTGGGATCCTTCGAGGAGGGCATCGGCGTGCCGTTGATCCCGGAGTAGATGCGGCGATAGATATCGATCGGCCGGCGGCCCCCGTGGAGCATTCCAAGGGCGAGGTTTGCCGGATAGGCGGTGCGGCCCCAGATGTCCTTCCCGACATCGGCCGACTTGCTGCCGCGGGCATCGGGCCCGTGGCACTTGATGCAGGCAAACTCGGCAAAGGCGACCGCCCCGGCCTGAATCGTCTCCTCGGTCGCCGGCGGATTGACCGTGATCGGCCGGACCAGTTCGCTGTCGGCCCGCTGCCAGGAATCGGCGATGTCGTCGACATACTCGGCGACGACCTCCGGATCGAAGTCGTCCTCCTCGAAGAGTTCGGTCTCGGCCTCCCGAAGGAGAGCGAGTTCCAGTTCGCCCCGTGAGGAAAGCATTTGCACGTAGTCGATCACCGCCTCCCGCTCGTGCTCCGGCAGAAACCGGAAGGCCGGCATGCTCGTGCCCTTGGCCCCATACTTGAGGATCCGGCGGAGGTCCTCGCGACGGGGCTTCGAGCCGCGGGGCGTCGAGGTGAACTTGAACACGCCGTTGCGGTAGTCCCGTGGCGGCGGGTTGAGATGGGCCCCAGCCGGCCCGTTGCCGTCGCCGGTGGTTCCGTGACAGCCGGCGCACTGGGCGGTGTACACCTGCCGGCCGAGCTGGAGCGTCAGCCGGTCGTAGCCGGGGCGGTCGTCGCCGGCGATCCGATAGACACCCGGCACGTCGCCCGCCAGGGCCCCAGGCTCGACGGACCCATCGCCTGCGGCCGCAGGGTCAGCGGGGCCCTCATCGTCCTCGGCCTCAGCGGCCTCTTCGGCGGCCTCGTGGGCTTCATAGGCCTCTTCAACGGCATCCTCGTCGGGGGCCGCGAGGCGAGGGCTCGCGGGTGTCCCGTGGAACATCGCCAGATAGGCCGCGACCTGGCGGGCATGCTTGTCCGGAATTTCGAGGTTTTCGGCGTCAGCCCGCAGCGTGTAGGTGGAATCGGGGAGTCGGGAGCAGCCTGCCGCCGCCACGGCAATGAGAAAAACGCCGCTGAGAGTGTGCTGGAACCGTGTCATCTTCGTGCTCACAGTTCGTGTCATGCAGGGGTGCCGCGGTGGGCCTCGCCAACCTCATTTTTACGATAAAAACCGCCGCCGCGACTGGCAAGCGTGCCGGCATGAATCCTGGCCTTT
Source organism: Planctomycetota bacterium (assembly GCA_027592945.1). Taxonomy (GTDB): domain Bacteria; phylum Planctomycetota; class Planctomycetia; order Pirellulales; family UBA1268; genus QWPN01. Next base: position 17,420 of record JAQCJP010000016.1, on the reverse strand, counting down.
TCAGCCCGCCTCCTTCGGGCCGCCTCGAGCCTCCGGACCTTGTTCGCTCGGTGAACCGGTCCGATGACCGTTGCTTTCCGACGTTGTCCCTTCCTCGACGATGTATAGTTTGCCATGGGAGACCCGAATCTGGCTCCCCCATGACCACCTTCGGAGTCCCACGCATCGCCATGGCAAAGTCGTCAAAGAAGCCGGTCGCTCGCTCAACGCCAGCCAGCGAGGCGGAGGGGTGGCTGACCGCCGCCGAGCGAAAACTCCTCGACGGCACGCTGGGGCAGACGCTGGCCCGGGCGTCGCAGAAACAGTTGCAGGCCACGATCGCCCGGGCCCGGATGCTTCGCGACAAGTGGCGGGATCTCTTCGCCCGCCAGATGAAGTCGGCCAAACGCAGCATCAGCCGCGGCGAGACGGTCAACTCCCGGTCGCTCGACAAGGCCGAGCTGTTTGCCGCAGCGGTCCGTCGCGTGGAGGCCCGGCTCGGCGAACTGCTGGCCGGGGCGGCTCCGGCTCCTGGCCGAAAGCCTGCCACCACGGCATCAGCGGCCAAGCCCTCCAAGGCGTCTCGGACGGCGGGCCATCGGGGCACGCGGGCCGCCGTCCGCAAGTCGCTTGCCACAGCGGCCGAAGCTGGGCCAAAAGCCACCCGGAAGAAGGCAGCATCGAAGAAGGCCTCAGTCAAAAAAGCGGCCTCGAAGAAGCCGACCACCAAGAAAGCCAAGCCGGCAGCCACCAAGACTGCAACCGCGACCGACCGAACCGCAGCCAAGCAGACGACGTCCGGTGCCACTGCCGGCACGAGGGCCTCTGGCAAGGCAGCGTCCTCGGCATCATCCAAAAAGGCCCGCCAGGCCGGTACCCGAAAGACGGCCGCGGCGGCCACCGGCGTGGTCGGCTACGACCGCAAGAAACAGCGTTCCGCCAAGGCCTCGGCCACCGCCGCCCGGATCAAGTTCGACGGGCTCTCGACCCGTCGCCGCGGCCACACGCTCGTGGCCGGCAAGCGGCGTCAGGCCCGTCGAGACGGGCGGTAGCCATGGCCGCCAGGCTCAGCCGTCCTCGGCAACGCCGCCAACGCTGCGATGTGATCCCGCTTAGCCGTTCCCATCGGACCGCGGGCATCGGCATCGGTGATCGCGACCCCGTGCCGTTGAAACAGCGACACGAACACGCCGGCGGGCGCACGTGACCCGAAGTCAATGGTCGTGCCAGCCAAGTCGGCGACAACGAGCCGGATCAGCTGCGGGGAAGCGTCGTTCATGCGACACTCCTGAGGTGACTCCGGCGAGACCATATGTCATGGAACTTCTTGCCGGAAAGGAACTGGCCTCGCTGCGGGGCGACGCGGCCGTCGCATCATCCCTCCCCGACAATCGCGCCTGGCCACCGGCTCTCAGGCGGCGGCACCCACGGCCCCTGCCGCTGCCTCACTCGCCCAGCTGAAAGAGCCGCTTGAGCGCGTCGACGAGGCCGTGCGGCGGCCCGGAGCGGCTCTCGCTCCGCAGCGACACCAGCGGCGGATGGAGCAGCTTGGCCGCATACCGCTCGAAGGCCTGACGAATCTCGGTCTGCTCGGTCTCGCCAAGGTCGGGGAGGCGGCGAAAGAGCCGCTCGAGTTCGGCCTCGCCCGTCTCGCTCCAGCCGGCTTTGAGTTGCTCGATCACCGGGGCGGTCGTCCGGTGGTGCATGTCGGCCATGAACCGAAGGGTCTCTTCTTCGATGATCGCCAAGGCCGCCGGCATCTCCCGCTGGCGACTCTTGCGGTTGGCATCACAGGCGGCGGCCAGGTCGTCGACGGAATAGAGCCAGACATTCGGGAGGTCGCCGATCTGGGGATCGAAGTCGCGGGGCACCGCCAAATCGAGCACCACCAGCGGCCGGCCCTCTCGCCGCGAGGCGATCTCCCGGAATGCCTCGAGCGAAACCACTGACTCCTCGGCCCCGGTCGTGCTGACGACTAGGTCGGCCGCCGCCAGTTCGTCGGCCAGGTCGGTGAACGCGGCCGGGCGAGCCGCCAGCCGGGCGGCCAGCTCGACGGCCCGGCTCGCGGTACGGTTGAGCACGGTCACGTCACGGGCTCCGGCCTCCCGGAGATAGCGGAGCGTCTCGGTCGCCATCTTGCCGGCGCCAATCAAGAGCACCCGCTTGTCGGCGAAGGTCTCGAAGACGGCGGCGGCAAAGTCGGCCACCGCCACGCTGGGAATGCTCGTCCGTTCGCGGCCGACGCCCGTCTCGTTCGTCACCCGCTTGGCGGCACGCAGCGCCGCCTGAAACATCCCGGCCGTCAGCGGGCCCACCGTGCCCGCCTCCCGGGCGAGTGTCCAGGCCTGCTTGACCTGGCCGAGGATCTGCGGCTCGCCGAGCACCATGCTGTCGAGCCCGGCAGCCACGCCGAAGAGGTGGCGGACCACCGCCTCGTCCTGCACCCGCGAGATCACCGGCTCGAGCCGTGCCGTTTCGAGCCCCCTGCAGTCGGCCAGAAACGAGACCAGGGAGGCTGCCTCCAAGGCCGCCGACTCCGGCTCACCCGCCGCGTACAACTCGACCCGGTTGCAGGTCGACAGGAGGACCGCTTCGCAGCCCGGAAAGCGGTCGCGAAACCGGCCGAGCGCGGCGGCCGCCTGCTCCGTCGAGAAGGCGAGCCGCTCCCGTAGCTCCAGCGGCACCGTCCGGTGGCTGCCTCCCACGAGTGTGAGGGTTGTCGCTGTCGAAGCGGGGGCGGTGGTCATCGGGCCACCTCCACAAGAGCGACCACCGGACGGGCAGCGCTGCCGCCATGTCGCGATGGAATCGCAAAGCCCCAGGCGATCCAGCCGGCCAACACAAGCAAGCTCACGACCGCCAGCCAGGCGGTGACCCGATCGCCGCGGGGCCTCCGCCGCAGGGCCAGTGCCACCCCGTCGGCCACGATCAGCCAAAGAACCATGATCCCCATCCGGACGATCACCAAGTCGGTCCAGGGCACGCTCTCGGCCGCTCCGCGGCGGTACTGGATGGCGTTGAGGATGATCCCCGATACGAAGGCCGCTGCGGCGGCCCAGGCTGCGATCGCCAGCGTCCGGTGCATCACCAGGGCCAGCCGCTCGAGACTTGGCATCCGAAAGCCCCGCGTCGGCGGCCGCTTGCGGGCCAGCCGGCCGGCCTGGATCAGCCACATCGCTCCCGCCACCGCCCCCAAGACGACCGCCACCGTCCAGACCAGATGGAGGGCCGCGTGAAACCAGCCCCAGGCCCGCGAGGTCGAGTCCTGCAACAGCGGGGACGGCACATCGGGTGCGAAGGTCGCCACGCCGACGAGCACAAGCACGATCGGCAAGAGAAAAAGACCCACTGGCGTCCGCGGGTTGGCGAGCGTGAGCCAGAGATAGCCGGCAGCCAGCAGCCAGGCCAGCAGAAGATAGAGATCGGCCGGACTCGAGAGGGGCACGGCCGATTCGGCCGCCGCTCGCCAGCCAAGATAGAGCGTGTGGGCCAGGAGGCCCGCCGAGGCAAAGCCCACCATCACCATGCTCCGCACGCCCGAGCGAAACAGCAGCCGCGAGGCCTCGCAGCCAAGGGCGACCGCGTAGCTCGCCGCGAAGCAGACGACGGAAATGCCGGAGAGAAACATGGACATAGGAATATCTATTCTAGTCGCTTGCCACGAGCCCGCTTTTCGACGCACGCCCGGCGTCCGGGCTCTCGTTGACCGGCTCAGGCCCCGCTGCGGCCCGGTTTCCATCACCCCGAGCCCAGGCTGTTCATGCGTTGAGGCGCGGTCTCTGCCGAGGCGGTCTATATTTGGCGTCTCTAAACCGAGCCCCGCACGATGACAACCCCACCCGTCGCCGCCGATCCTCGCCAGCAGTCGCTGATGATGCGAGCCTGTCGCCGCGAACCGGTCGAGCGGACGCCGGTCTGGCTGATGCGGCAGGCGGGCCGCTACCTGCCGGAATACCGGGCGATCCGCGAGCAGGTCGGGTTCCTCGAACTCTGCAAGACGCCCCGGCTCTCGGCCGAGGTGATGATCGCCACCGTCGAGCGACTTGGGGTCGATGCGGCGATCATCTTCAGCGATCTCCTGCCGCTGCTCGAACCGATGGGTCTCGACCTCGAGTTCACCGCCGGCGAAGGCCCGGTGATCCACAATCCCGTCCGCGAGGCGGCCGATGTGCAGCGGGTGCGGGAACTGGCTGATGTCGACCGCGTCGGCTTCGTGATGGACACTGTCGCCGCTACCCGGGCCGGCCTGCCGGACTCGATTCCCGTGATCGGCTTCGCCGGAGCGCCCTTCACCCTCGCCGGCTATTGCATCGAGGCAGGCACGAGCAAGGCCTGGACGCTCACCAAACAGTTCATGTACCGGCACGAGGCCGCCTGGCATGATCTGCTCGCGCGAATCGCCCGGGCGGTGAGCCGCTATCTCGTCGCCCAACTCGATGCCGGCGCCCAACTCGTCCAGCTGTTCGACAGCTGGGTTGGCTGCCTCGGCCCCGACGACTACCGCCGCTACGTGCTGCCCCACTCCCGAGCGGCCCTGGCCGAGGCGGCCCGGCGGGCGCCGGTGATCCACTTCGCTTCCGGCAACCCGGCCCTCCTGCCCCTCCTTGCCGAGGCCGGAGGAAGCGTGATCGGAATCGACTGGCGAATCGACCTCGAACGCGGCTGGGAGGCGGTTGGCTTCGAGCGGGCGGTGCAGGGCAACCTCGACCCGATCGTTCTCTTTGCCGACCGCCAGACCGTCCGGCAGCGGACCCGCGAGGTGCTCGCCCGGGCGGGCGGGCGGCCCGGCCATATCTTCAATCTCGGCCACGGTGTCCTCCCCGGGACGCCGGTCGAGAACGTCCTCGAACTGATCGCGGCCGTGAAGGAAGGCTGACCTGTTCCACTCAAGGTGGCCGAGGCTGTACGATGGCAGGCTTCGCGATGCATTCGGCAGCAGGCCCAGCGTCGCCCTGCCCGCCCCCCGCCAGGCTCCATGAAGACTCTCGAAAAACGTCTCTTCCACCTCTTCCAGCCGGCCGCGATCGCCGAGGCCCGCGCGATCCCCTCGGCCACCGTCTCCAGCCCCCGCGTTGGCCAGGTCAAGGCGACTGTGACCAGCGAGGCGGGAGAGGAGCACGAGGTTTTCTTGGAACTCTCAGCCCATCGTCGCGGCGGCATGACGCTCGAGAGCCGCTGCACGACCGACGAAGGGCGGGCGGGCCAGCCATGTGCGGTCTTGGCGGCGGTGCTGCTGGAGGTCGACCGTCGCGGCCTGCTGGCCGGCATTCACGACCAGACACCGGTCACCCTCGACGTAATCGGTGATGAAGATTCGGCGGCCTTTGTTGCGGCCGCCGAGCCAACCCCGGTTCCGGAGCCCGAGCCGGCCCGAACTGGAGGGGTGGTGGTCCGCCGGCGGGCAGCATCGGGTCGCGGCAGCCCCCGCCTGCCCCCCTGGGCTGCGGAACTCGAGGAGCGGCGGCGGCTGGTCGAACCCGCCGTCCGAAGCCGGGGGCTGACGATTCCCGATCAGCGGCGGGCCGGCGGGGCGCTTGTGTTTCTCCTTGACACCGGTGCTTCGACGGAAGCCCGAGCAGCGGTGCTCACTCCCTGCCGCATGCAGCTCGACGTGGCAGGCAACGCCACCGGCAGGCCCCGCTCGATCACGATCGGTCCCGGTGAGATCGAGCTGACCGATCTTGATCACCAGGAGCGGGAGATTCTCGGGGCATTGCTCGGTGCCGCCAGCGGTGATGACCGTAGCCTGCCGCCGCCGCTCGAGCAGCGGACGATCTCGCGGATCGTCGTCAGCCCGCACTCGGCAGCCAAACATCTCGCCATGCTCTGCGAGACCGGTCGCTTGGTCGTCCAGCCGGAGCCACGCCGGGCGCCCGAGGAGGTGATCCCGCTGGCCTGGGACGGCGGCCGTCCCTGGGAGTTTGCCTTCGTCGTGGGCCCCGATGACGACGACCTGCCCCGCCGCCACAACGCCGACCCCGATGCCCCTCCCGCCCGGCCGGCAAAAACCACCCTCGCCGCGGCACTTGTTCGCGGCAGCGAGCGAAAAGATCTCCGCACCCCGCGGGCCATCCTCAAGTCGGGCATTGTCGTCTTCAGCGACCGGATTGCCCGGCTCGAAGCCGACGCCGCCACCGGCTGGATCGACCAGTTCGACCGTCGCGGCCCGATCGAGCTCTCCGCCACCCAGTGCGACGGCCTGATCGAGCGGCTCGCGGGGCTGGCCGACCTGCCCCGCGTGGTGCTACCGGCCTGGACCGGCTGGCAGATTGAGTCGGGACCGCCCCGACCAAAACTCGTGCTGGACGACTCGCCGGCGATCTCCGCCGATGAGCCGGCTCCCAACGGCCGCCGCCGCCGCAACTCGCCCCGCGTTCAGCTGGCGGGGCGAATCTGGTTCGACTACGCCGGCATCCTCGTGGCGGCCGACGATGATGCCGGCGGAGCGGTCGATGTCGAACGCCGGCTGCTCGTTCGCCGTGACCGCCGCGGTGAGCGGGAGGCCCTCGCGGCCCTGCCGCGGCACGGCTTCACGCCTCCTCGGGGCACGTCGCTCGATGACGACGCGGCAGCCCACCATGTGGAAGTCGCCCGGGGCAGGCTTGACGGCTCAGTCTCGGAACTGGCTGCCGCCGGCTGGACGGTCGAGGTGGCCGGACGCCGCTACCGGCCGGCGGGCAGCGTGGCCTGGAACGTCACCAGCGGCATCGACTGGTTCGAGCTGTCGGCCAACATGGATTTCGGCGGCATGTCTGCCGACTTCCCCGCGCTTCTGGAGGCCCTGGCTGCTGGGCGGCGGGCAGTCGAACTGGCCGACGGCTCGGTCGGTATCCTCCCCGAATCGTTCGCCGCCCAATTCGCGCCCTTCGCAGCCCTGGCCCAGAAGCATGATGGGCGGCTGCGATACGGCCGCATCCAGGTCGCCCTGCTCGATGCCCTGCTGGCCGGCCAGCCGCAGGCGCGGTTCGACGAGGCCTTTGAACGCCTGCGGGATCAGCTGGCCAAGGGCGAGCAGCCCGAGGCGGAAAATGAGCCGACTGGCTTCAAGGGAACGCTCCGTCACTACCAGCGGGAGGGCCTCGGCTGGCTCGCCTTCCTCGAGGATCTCGGCCTGGGCGGCTGTCTGGCCGATGACATGGGCCTCGGCAAGACGATCCAGGTGTTGGCGTTGCTGATGCGCCGCAAGAACCTGCTGACCGACGGAGCCATCCCGCACCGTCCCAGCCTGGTGGTGGTTCCCAAGAGCCTCGTCTTCAACTGGATCGACGAGGCGACCAAGTTCGCTCCGGAGTTGCGGGTGGCCAATCACACGGGTAACACCCGGGCCGAAGCCGCCGACGACCTGGCCAATCACGACATCGTGATCACCACCTATGGCACCCTCCGTCGCGACATCGTCCGGCACCGCGAGACGGAGTTTGACTATGTGATCCTCGATGAGGCCCAGTCAATCAAGAACGCGGCCAGCCAGGCGGCCAAGGCCTGCCGGCTGCTCAAGGCCCGGCACCGGCTGGCCCTCACCGGCACGCCGGTTGAAAACCACATCGGTGAGCTCTGGAGCATCTTCGAGTTCTTGAATCCCGGCCAGCTCGGCAGCGCCGCCCGCCTGCGTCGGTTTCTGGCCGACGGTCGCAGCAGCGCCGAGGTCGTCGCCCGTGCCGTGCGGCCCTATCTTCTCCGCCGAACCAAGTCCGAGGTGCTCTCCGATCTCCCCGAGAAAACGGAGCAGACGTTGTTCGTCGAACTCGGGACCGCCCAACGCAAGGCTTACGACGAACTGCGGCACCACTTCCGGGCCGAGCTTTCCGGCCGGATCGGCCGGCTCGGCATCGGCCGCTCGCGGATTGCCGTCCTCGAGGCGCTTCTGAGACTTCGCCAGACCGCCTGCCATCCCGGCCTCGTCGATCAGGCCCGCATCGACGACCCATCGGCCAAGCTTGACGCGCTCTTGGAGCAGCTCGACGAGGTGATCGACGAGGGCCACAAGGTGCTCGTCTTCAGCCAGTTCACCAGTTTCCTGGCGATCCTCCGGCGGAAGCTCGACGCCCGGCCACTCCCCTACGAATACCTCGACGGCCGCACGACCGACCGGCAGGCCCGCGTCGTCCGCTTCCAGGAAGATCCCGACTGCCGGCTCTTCTTGGTGAGCCTCAAGGCTGGCGGCCAGGGCCTCAACCTCACCGCAGCCGACTACATCTACATCCTCGATCCTTGGTGGAACCCGGCTGTCGAGGCCCAGGCGGTCGACCGGGCCCATCGGATCGGTCAGACCCGGCCGGTCTTCGCCTATCGGCTGATTGCTCGCGACACCGTCGAGGAGAAGATCCTCGCGCTTCAGGACAAGAAGCGGGAACTGGCCGAGTCGATCGTGCGGGCCGACGGCAGCGTGATCGCCAACCTGACCGCTGAAGACGTCGAGCTGCTGCTCTCCTGAAAGATTCCCTGGGAACCCGGCTCGAGGGCGTGCCCTGAACCGACCCATCGGAACTCGGCCCGCGGCCCTTCATCGAATTCTCATTTTCCGGGGCCTGCCGTGAGCGGGCATACTTCCGCGAGTGATTCCTTCCTCTCACCACCCGCCCGCCGATGCCAGCTGACATCCTTGTGCCGCAGGAAGCCGCCGTGAAGCACCCGACATCGAAGCCGCGGGGCGGTTCGCCGCCGCCGGCCGCGTATCGCATTCTGGTCGTCGACGACGAAGACGATCTTCTGGAACTCGTCCGCTACAACCTCTCCAAGGAGGGCCATGAGGTCGCCTGCGTCGGCAGCGGTGAGGAGGCTCTCAAGACCGCCCGCCGGCAGCCACCTGACCTGATCGTGCTCGACCTGATGCTGCCGGCCGTCGACGGCCTCGAGGTCTGCCGGCGGCTCAAGGCCGATGCCCGCACCCGTGAGATTCCGATCATCATGCTGACCGCCAAGAGCGAAGAGTCGGACATGGTGGCTGGCCTCGACCGCGGTGCCGATGACTACATCGCCAAGCCCTTTAGCCCCCGGGTGCTCAACGCCCGCATCAAGGCCCTCCTGCGTCGGCACGACTCGCGGCGGCAGGCTGAGGCCGAGCTCACGATCGACGTCCACGAACTCTCGATCAACCCGGGCCGCCACGAGGCGACCCTGGCCGGGAAGCACCTGGAGCTCACCTACACGGAGTTCGCCCTGCTGCAGTTTCTGGCCCGGCGGCCCGGCTGGGCTTACACCAGGACGCAGATCGTCGACGCGGTCAAGGGCGAGGATTATCCTGTCACCGAGCGGTCGGTCGACGTTCAGGTCGCCGGCCTTCGCAAAAAGCTCGGCACTCACGGTTCCTACATCGAGACCGTTCGCGGCGTGGGGTATCGGTTCCGGGCGTAGGCAGCGTCCCACTCGGCAGACACCCCATGCCCCGCACCCGGCTTGTCTGGCATCTCTTCGCCGGCTGGTGTGTCCTCGTGGGGGGCGTCCTGGCCGGCTGTTTCTGGGTGGCCAGCGTCCAGATGGCAGCCCTGGCGAACGAGGCCGAGCGGCAGCGGCTCACTGACGTCGCCCGCGGACTGGCCGACACGATCACGATCGACGCCCGCGGCCCCCTTGATACGGCGGCCTTCCAGTCGCGGGCCGAAGCCTTCCGCGCTGCCGGGCTGGAGACCGACCTGATCGAGCTGGAATCGATCGAGACACGCCGAGCCGGGGCGATTCCGGGAAACCCCGCGAGCGAGGGCCGGGGGGGCGATCGTGCCGCCGCGGAATCCACCGCGGTCCGCGAACTCGACTCGCCACTCATCCAGGAGGCCCGCCGGGGCCAGACCGCCAGCGGCAGCCGCTACGACGTGGCAACCGGCCGGCGATCGCTGGCGGTGGCGATCCCGCTGGGGCCCGCCGCCCAGCCGCGGGCGATCGTCACGGTAACCGCCGATACCGCCGCCTCGGATCAGGCCCTCGCCCGGTCGCTCGGATGGATGCTGGCCGGCACCGCTGCGTGCGGGCTGGCCGCCGTGGTGGCCGGCTGGCTGCTGGCTCGCCGGGCTGCCCGGCCGGTCGAAGAACTTCGCATTGCCGCCGAACGATTGGCCGCGGGCGATGTCGATGCCCCGCTGCCATCGACCGAACTGGCCGAGGTGGCGGGGCTGGCTGAAGCCTACCGCACGCTCCGTGAACAACTCGTGGAGCGAGGCCTGTTGATCGGCCGGCAGGGAACGCAGCAGGAAGCTGTCCTGGGGAGCATGATCGAAGGCGTGCTGGCTATCGACGCCCGGCAGCGGATTGTCGGAATGAACCGAGCAGCGGCCGACCTGCTGGGCATCGACCTCGACGATGTGATCCGCCGGCCGCTGCAGGAGGTAATCCGCAACCCGGACCTGCGTCGCTTCGCCCTCCTGGCGATCGACTGTCGTGAGCCCGTCGAGGACGATCTCGTCCTGCGGGCCGCCCGCGACCGCACGATCCGGCTGCGGGGCACGGCCCTCCGCGATCTGTCGGGTGAGGGTGGCGCCGTGATCGTGCTCAACGATGTCACCGACATGCAGCGGCTGGAGAATGTGCGGCGTGACTTTGTGGCCAACGTCTCCCACGAACTCAAGACACCGGTCGCGTCGATCAAGGGCTTCGTCGAGACCCTCCTCGACGGCGCCGTTGACGATCCCGGCAACAGCCGGCGATTCCTCGAGATCGTCAACCGGCAGGCCGACCGTCTGGCCTCGATCATCGAGGATCTTCTGGCCCTGTCGCGAATCGAGCAGAGTGAGGGGATCGGCAATCTGCCGTTGGAAATGACCCCGATCATCGATGTCTTCGCCGCGGTCGAGGCCGACTGCAGCCCGCGGGCGGCGGAGCGGTCAATCAGCCTTGAGACCGACTGCCCCGAGTCGCTGACGGCCGCCGTCAATCCGCCGCTCTTGGAACAGGCGGTCATCAATCTGGTGGATAACGCCATCAAATACAGCGATCCCGGCGGCCATGTTCGCCTGGCAGCCGCCCGGGACGGCGGGGACCTGGTGCTCTCGGTTGCCGACGAGGGCACCGGTATCGAGGCGGCCCACCTGCCGCGGCTCTTCGAGCGATTCTACCGGGTCGACAAGGCCCGCAGCCGGACGCTCGGCGGCACCGGCCTGGGCCTCTCGATCGTCAAGCACATCGTCCAGGCCCACGGCGGCGGGATCACCGTCGAGAGCACGCCGGGTGTCGGCAGCACCTTCACCATCCGACTGCCGGTCGAGGGCTGACCGCACCGTTTCTACGACGATCAGTCGCCCGCTTGCGTCGCGGCATGGAAATCGACGATCTGCTGCCAGGCCTCCTCGGGAGTCTCGGCGTAGGTGAACAGATCGAGATGGCGATCGGAAATCACCCCCGAGTCGGCCAGGAACTGAAAGTCGATCACCCGCGACCAGTAGTCGCGGCCGAAGAGGATGATCGGCACCGGCTGCATCCGGTGCGTCTGCCGCAGGGTCAGCGTCTCGAACATCTCGTCGAGGGTGCCAAAACCGCCCGGAAAGAGCACCACCGCCGCCGCCCGGAGGATGAAGTGGAACTTTCTCAGCGCGAAATACTTGAACTGGAAGCACAACTCGGGAGTGATAAAGGGATTGGGCTGCTGCTCGGCAGGCAGCTTGATGTTGAGGCCGATCGACTTGCAGCCCACGTCGAAGGCACCCCGATTGGCCGCCTCCATGATGCCGGGGCCGCCCCCGGTGATGACGACGTAGTCCCGCTGACTGTCGCACTGGTTGTCGATCGAGACCAGTTTGGCGAACTGCCGGGCCGAATCGTAGTAGTGGGCGTGCTCGAGCAGTCGCTCGGCCCGGGCCACTTCACGGGCCACGTCGCGGTCATCGCCCGCGGCCGCGGCGGCCCGGCGGGCCTCGGAGAGCCGGCGTTCCGCGGCCCCCCGCTCGACGATCTGGGTGCCCCCGAAGACGATCACCGTGGAGTGGATCCGGTCGGCCTGGAGTGCCAATTCAGGCTTCTCGAGTTCCAGGAGCATCCGCACCCCGCGCATCTCCTCGAGCGAGAGCAGGCCCGGGTCTTCCTGGGCCAGCAGGTAACTCGGCGATGCGAGGATCTGCTCCATATTCTCGGCCACCAGGGCCACGTCGTCGCCAAGCACGGTGTCGGGGAGGATTTCGCAGGCTTTCCCGGCGGCAGGCGGCAGCGGCTTTGATTCGGTCTTCTTGGCCATGGGGCGGTCTTTCTGGTGGGCGGGGGACAGGCGTTCGGGGGGCAGCGATGATTCAGGACGGCGGCGAGAGTTCGACCGACTCTCCGATCGTAGGGAGGTGACACTGCCAGCCACGGGTGGCGGCAAGATACTCGGCAAGTCCGCGGGCGGAGTGGGGCTCGCCATGGACGAGAAAGGTCTGCCGCGGCGTCGGCATGTCAGCCAGCCAGCGGCCGAGTTCAGTGCGATCGGCATGGCCGGAAAACACATCGATTTGACGGATGACCGCCTTGACGGGCACGTCACGGCCATGAATGCGAAGCGTGTCGGCACCATCGAGGAGTTTGCGGCCCCGGGTACCCTTGGCCTGGAAGCCGGCCACCAGGACGGTCGTATCCTCGCGGGGCAGCCGCCGGGCGAGATGATGGAGGATTCGCCCGCCATTCATCATTCCGCTCGAGGCGATCACGATCCCCGGGCCGCGCTGGGCGTTAATGGCCTTCGATTCGGCGGGCGTCTTGGCCATGTGAACGATGCGGCTCCGCAGCGACTCGGCAACTCCGGCCATGCGGGCTTCACTGAAGTCGTGCTCGGCGGCATGCCGGCGAAAGACGGCGGTGGCCGCAACCGCCATCGGTGAGTCGACCCAGATCGGGATCTCGGGGATTCTGCCGGCTGCCATCAGGGTTCGGAGGAGATAGACGAGTTGCTGGGCCCGGCCGACAGCAAAGGAGGCCACCAGCATCATTCCCCCCCGCTCGATCGCCTCATTGGTTACCGCCTCAAGTTCGTCAAGCGGCCGGTCTGGGGAGTGGTCGCGATCGCCGTAGGTGCTCTCGCAGACCAGGTAGTCGCAGGCCGGGGGCGGAGCGGGATCGTGGTAGAGGGGTGCGTCATAGCGGCCGACGTCACCCGAGAAGACGATCCGCACCGGCGGACTACCGCCACCGGTGTCCGCCTCGACCTCGAGAAAGCCGCTGCCGAGCATGTGCCCGGCGTCGTGGTAGCGACAGCGGATCCCGGCGGCCGGTTCGAACCACAATCCCCGGTCAATCGGGTGGACCAGCCGGAGGGCCGCCGTCACATCCTGCTCTTCATAGAGCGGAAGGGCGGGGTGATGCTTGGAGTAGCCCTTGCGGTTGGCATAGGCGGCGTCCTCGGCCTGGCACTTCGCCGAGTCGTAGAGCAGCAGATCGAGCAGGTCGACGGTGGCAGGCGTCGCATGAATCAGGCCGTCGAAGCCCTCGCGGGCCAGCCTGGGCAGCCAGCCGGAGTGGTCGATGTGGGCGTGGGTGAGCACGACCGCAGCGAGCGAGGCGGGAGGCACGCCGAGCGGATCCCAGTTCCGCTGCCGAAGCCGCTTCTCGCCCTGAAACAGGCCGCAGTCGACGAGCATCCGGCTGCCGTTGGCCGCCTCCAGCAGATGCCGCGAGCCCGACACCACGCCGGCCGCTCCAAGAAATGTCAGTCGCACCATCTGCCGTGTCGCATCCTGCGGGAATCTCCGATCGTCACTCCGCCGGCCGCTCCCTGCCCCGCCGGGTCTCTCCCGCCAGGACCAGTTCCCCGCTCCTGATCCCGAGGCGACTGAGCCAGTGGCTCAGCCCGCCCGCTTCGTGGGTCGACGGAATGTACACCACCAGCAGACGCTGGTTATCGAGACGTCGGATCTCGGTGACCAGCCCGAGTCGCTCAAGGCGGCGGGCGAGTTCCTGAAGAAGCGGGCCGCAGGGCAGGGGCAGCCGACCCAGGCCCGCGGCTCGCAGGCCGATCCCCAACTGGTTGACCTCACGGAGACTCACCGCCGCGTCGATCCAGAGGCTTGCCGCCACCGGCCCGCGGCCGATCCGCATCGCTGCCCGCACCCTGCCGGGGAGCAACTCCACCCGCAGCCCAGATGCCCCGGCCGGGAGCACGTCGGGATGATTGCGGGGCAGGTCGATCGCCAGCCAGGCATTGATCTGCCGCTCGGTGAACACCGCGTCCCAGTGGCCGACTCGCATGATCGCGGCGTGCAGCCCCGAGCAGGCAGTGACCAGCCGCCGGGCATCTTGCTGGGCGGCTGCGGTCGCCGCCTGGAGCGTGCGGCCGTCGAGCGGCCCGCCCGCCGGAAGCCTGGCGGCATGGAACGCCGGGGGCGGCATAACCATCACTGCTGCCGCAGCAACCGCCGCAGCCAGCAGGATCACCGGCCACAAAAAAAGCCGCCGCAGCCGCCTGGTTGGGGCGGGCTGCGACGGCTCGAAATCGTCGGGCGGCGGAATGAGGCTGTCGGTCTCCACGTTCCGATTGTGTCTCTGACAGGGCTGGCCCGGCAAATCGCAGTCGCTACCCGACGCAGCGGAGGAGCTGGGGGATGGGCAACTCCGCATGCACGTCAAGTTCCACGTCGCCGAGGAGCTCGTCATCAAGCTCTTCCCGAAGAACCCTGACATTGGCTGGGGCTTCGATTCCGATCCTCACCTTGTCGCCACTGACACGCACTACCGTCACAACCACCGAGTCTCCCACGCGAATCCGTTCGTTCTGCTTCCGGGAAAGTACGAGCATGCGGGCCTCCGTTCTCACGTTCTGGAATGAATGAAATCAATAGTGCGGGAGATATGTACAAATGTCAACACGAGCCTGCTGGTGGCCTTCCGCCAGTGGTGCCGTGCAGCCTGGCCGTCCCCCGGGCGACCGCCTCTTCCGACCGCCGGCAGCGGGGCGACAGGGTCGCGACGCGGCGGGTTGGGGAAGATGTGAGCCGAGGGAAATATCGGCGGACCAGGCAAAGATTCTTGCCTCGGCGTGAAAGAACGCCGGCCGGACCGCCTGTACCGGCGGCGCCACCTGCGACCAACGTGCCGAAGAAGGTCGGCCCGGATCATGGTCTGGCAGTCAGTCGGACGAGTCGCCGGTGGATTGCCCGCCCGCTGTCTCGGAAAAGGGGGCCATGTAGCCGGCAAGATCAACCGTCTCTGCCGCGGCCATCGTAGCCCGCGCCTTCTCGATACGGTGCCGATCCGAAATGATGAGCTGCGGGTGCGTCTTGTGGACGCTCCGGAGCCGCTCTGATCCTGGCAGCAGCGGGGTTCGGGGATCGATATCGAGCGTCACCTCCGAGGGAATGGTGCCGGCCGCCTCGAGCCTTCGGTTGACCGCCAGCCGCGGAAACGGCGGGATGCCGCCGGGCTGGAGCAAGGCCTTGAGCAAGATGGCGGTGTCGGCAAAGCGGCGATAGGTACGCGCCACGGCGGGAGAATCGGCCTCGGCATGGGCCACGGCATATCGCACCCGTGGACCAGCCAGTTCGATCCGATCTTCCTCCTCGGTGAAGCCGCCGCTGAAATCGGGGCCGCCAGCCCAGCGGACCAGCCGATCGTCGCTCGACCGGGCCCAGTTCGCCAGCGAGACGCTCAGCCGCTCGAGGCGAATCAACGGAATCTCAGTTTTCAGATCACGACGGGGATCGATCACGACAACCCGTTCGCGAGCCGGATCCTGAAGCACGATTTCGACAAGTTCGAGTCCGTCGTCAGTCGCCTCGGGATCACAGCCTCCGCGCACCTCGAGAAAGTCCCAGGCGACCCCGGCGTCAAAAAGAGTCAGGCTGGAGGCGACCGGTTCGGTTTCGTCGCCGACGAACAGCTCGGTCTCGACCCGGAGTGTCACGGTCTCGGGAAACGCCGCCGGCTCGTCCGGGCCGCCGGCAGCCAGGAGGTGATCGGCGTGTCCGGCGATGAGGGCGACCGCCGCGAACAGCAGCCTCAGAGCGTTCCGCACGATCGGGCCTCCGGGGAAAGTGGGGCGGGGAGGCTAGCACGGTCGTCCAGCGGTCGAAAGATCGGTTTCAAGGGATCAAAGACGCTTTGCAGGCTGCCCTCGGCAACCGGTCTGATATTCTCGGCGGCTTCGTCGGCCGTCCCTCCGGGAACCAGCGCGTGAAGGCTGCCCTGCAATCGCTCCTGCTCGCCGTCGTTACCGGGCTGCTTGCCTGGGGCGTCGCTCCCGCTGCCGACCCCGACTGGCCGCAGTGGCGGGGGCCGGAGGGCCAGGGCCACGCGCCGGCCGCCCGCGACCTGCCGGTGACCTGGAGCGAGACGGAAAACGTGGCCTGGAAGACCCCGCTCGCCGGACGCGGCTGGTCGAGCCCCGTGATCGGAGACGGCCGGATCTGGCTGACGACGGCGATCGAACGGAAGGCGAGCCCAGCTGAAGAGGCCCGGGCCCTCGCGGGCAATCGGATGGCCGGGCAGCTGGAGGTTTCTGGTTCGGTGACGATCCGGGCGGTCTGTCTCGCCCAGGCCAGCGGGGCGATCCTCCACGACGTCGAGTTGTTCACGATTGCCGACCCGCAACCGATTCACAAGCTCAACTCGTTCGCCTCGCCGTCACCCGTACTCGCGGACGGCCGCCTCTATTGCCACTGCGGCGACTTCGGGGCCGCCTGCCTTGATGCCGCCACCGGTGAGATCATCTGGCGAAACCGGGAACTCCGGCTCAATCACGAGAACGGCCCGGGGAGCACGCCGGTGATCTGGCGAGACAGGCTGATCGTGCACCTCGACGGAAGTGACGTACAGTCGATCGCCGCCTATGAGACGGCCAGCGGGAGAATCGCCTGGCGGACAACCCGCTCGGGCTCCATGCGGGATGATCCTCAGCTCAAAAAAGCCTACGGCACGCCGCTGATTATCCCGGTCGAGGGCCGCGATGTGGTCCTTTCACCGGCCGCTGACTGGCTCTACGCTTATGATCCGGCCACGGGCGAGGAGCTCTGGAAGCTCGGTTATGGCGTGCTCGGCTTTTCGGTCGTGCCCCGGCCGGTAATGGCCGACGGACTGCTCTTCATGAGCACCAGCTTCATGCAGCCGGAACTGCTGGCCGTCCGCCTCGGGGGCCCCGCCACACCACCCGAGATCGCCTGGCGTGAGAAGAAGGGCGCGCCGACAATGTCGTCGCCGTTGGTGGCAGACGGCCTCCTCTATATGGTCAACGACAAAGGTGTCGCCACCTGTCTTGATGCGGTGACCGGCGAGCGGGTCTGGACCGAACGACTGGGGGGCAATTTCTCCTCCTCACCGCTGTTGGCCGATGGCCGGATCTATGTCGGCAACCGCGACGGTGAGACCTTCGTGATCAAACCTGGCCGCGAGTTCGAGTTGCTGGCCACCAACCAGCTCGAGGGCGGGATCTTCGCGACACCTGCCGCGGTCGGCCGGGCGATCTTCCTGCGGACCGAAGAGGCCTTCTACCGACTCGAGAAGCCGGCGGAGGCACTGCGATGACCTGCTTCACCGCCCCGCTGGCGGCCGGATCCGCA